>JAKFCL010000034.1:0-4177 GCA_036676665.1 Arenimonas sp.
CGCAGGACGAGCCAGCCATTGGGATCGGCGAGGTAGACCGGCAGCGCGTCGGCGCTGGCGATGTCGGGCAGCCTGGCCTGAAGCGCGTCGCTGGCGCGCAACGGCACCAGCCCGGGGAACGTCGGCGCGCCGGCCGGCAGCTCGCCGGCCCACAGCACCTTCAGGCGCTCGGAATGGCGGCCTTCCGAGACCCATACCCGCTGCAGCGCATCGAGCAGCTGCAGGCAGGGCTCGCCGCAGCCGGCCGGCGGGGCGACGACCACATGCCACTGGCGCTCGAGCGGCTGCCACTGCCACGGCGTGCCGTCGGCATGCACCAGCGCGACGTCGCGCAGGTCCGGATACGGTTCGAGCATCTCGCCGACGTTGCGGGTCTGGGTCGGCTTCCAGCCGCCGAAGAACAGCGCGGCGGCGACGCCGAAGCTGCCGAGGAACATCACGGCCACCAGCAGCAGCACGAGGCGGGGACGGGTTTGCGACGGGGTATTCATGGGCGTCTGCGCAGGTTGAGTACGACGGCGATGATCAACGTGGTGACGGCCAGGCCGAACCACTGCAGGGCGTAGCCGCGGTGTTTCTCCGGCGGCAGCGTGTTGGCGAGCAGGTCCAGGTCGCGCTCGAAGCCGAGCGGCGACGCCGGATCCAGCCGAAGTACGCGCGCGGGCAGCGGCGGAATGCGCCACGCGGCCGCGATCGCGGCCGGCTCCAGGCGCGTGGCGAGCCACGTCTGCGGCGAGGCTTCGACCAGGCCCGGGCCCAGGCGCAGGCCGACCGCGGGCGGCGGCACCAGCAGGCCGGCGACCGGATGATCGCCGTCGGGGCACACGGCGTCCGGCAGGCGGCGATCGCCCGGCAGCGGCAGCCAGCCCAGGTCGACCAGCAGCGCCGTGTCACCGGTGCGGGCCACGCAGTACTGGCGCACGCCGACGCGGCCGCCGCGACGCTGGTTGTCCAGCCACAGCACCGGGGCCGGCGCGAAGCGGGCGCGGCCCTGCACGCGCAGCGCGGCGAGGCCCGGCGCGTCGATCGCTTCCGCGAGCGCGCGTGGCGGCGCCGCCAGCGCCGCGGCCGCCTCGGCCAGCTGCGTGCGCTTGTATGCCTCGCGGCCGAGCTGCCAGTGCCCCAGCGCGGCGAAGCCGAGCATCGCCAGCACCGCCAGCGCGTTGAGCAGGACGCGGCGTTTCATGACGCCCCGCGGCGGCGGGCGGATAATGCCGCCCTCCCCCGTTCCCGGACGCGCGCCATGCAGAAGCTGCTCATCATCGCTTTCCTGATCGTGATCGTCTGGAACCTGGGCGCGGGGCTGTATTACATGATGGTCGACAAGGGCAGGACCGACCGCACGGTGAAGTCGCTGACGTGGCGCATCGGCCTGTCGGTGGCGCTGATCCTGCTGGTGATCGCCGGCATCTACACCGGGGTGATCCGCCCGCACGGCATCGGGGGTTAGAAAACGAAGGGCCGGCAGCGCCGGCCCTTCGAGGAATCTGCGCAGGCTTCCGCGCTGGCTTTATTCGAGTCCGCAAAACCGCGCCAGCGGTTTCTGCATAACCCCGTTACAGCACGTAGACGAACAGGAACAGGCCCAGCCAGACCACGTCGACGAAGTGCCAGTACCAGGCCACCGCCTCGAACGCGAAGTGGTGGTCCTTGCTGAAGTGGCCCTTCAGGCAGCGCAGCCAGATGATCGACAGCATCACGGTGCCGAGGAACACGTGCATGCCGTGGAAGCCGGTGAGCATGAAGAACGTCGAGCCGTAGATGCCCGAACCCAGCGTCAGGTTCAGCTCGTGGTAGGCGTGGATGTATTCCTCGGCCTGGTAGAACAGGAACAGCGCGCCGAGCAGCACGGTGGCGCCGAGCCAGAACAGCAGCTTGCCGCGGTGGCCGGCCTTGAGCGCGTGATGGGCGATCGTGATGGTGACGCCGGACGACAGCAGGATCAGCGTGTTGACCAGCGGCAGGCCCCAGGCCGGGATCGTCTGGAAGTCGCCGCCGATTTCCGCCGGGCCATTGGTCGGCCAGCCGGCCGAGAAGCCCGGCCAGATGAACTGGTTGGTCAGCGCGCCGTCGCCCACGCCCGACAGCCACGGCAGGGTGAACATGCGTGCATAGAACAGCGCGCCGAAGAACGCCGCGAAGAACATCACTTCCGAGAAGATGAACCACATCATCCCCATGCGGAACGAAGTGTCGACCTGCGGGTTGTACTTGCCGGCCAGCGACTCGGCGATCACGTTGCCGAACCAGGCGAACAGCACCGCCAGCGTCGCCACCAGGCCCAGCAGGAACACCGGCTGGCCCCAGGCATGGCCGTTGAACCAGTTGGCCACGCCGATCATCGTCGCGAACAGGGTGATCGAGCCGAAGAAGGGCCACGGGCTGTGGTGCGGGACGTAGTAGACGTTCGCGTCGTCGTGGGTCTGTGCCATGGCGTTTCCCGGTGCTCGTTGGTTGCGTGGTCAGGGCGCGGTGCGGGCGGCCGCGATCGGCGCGGGGCCGTTCGCATCCAGCTTCGCGGTGGCCGCGTCGTTGCTGAAGAAGGTGTACGACAGGGTGATCGTGGTGACGTGGTCGGGCAGCGCCGGGTCGACGACGAAGCGCACGGGCATCGCGCGCTCCTCGCCGGCCTGCAGCAGCTGCTCGGTGAAGCAGAAGCATTCGGTCTTGTTGAAGTACGTCGAGGCCACCGACGGCGCCACCGACGGCGCGGCATTGCCGACGATCGCATGGTCCGACGTGTTGCGCGCGAGGTACGTGGCCTCGTACAGCCGGCCCGGGTGCACCTGCATCGTCAGCTGCTGCGGCTTGAACGCCCACGGCAGCTTCGAGTTCACCGTGCCGTCGAACTCGACGGTGACGGTGCGGGTGACGTCCTCCTGCAGGCCGGCCAGCTTGGTCTCGCCGGCCGGGCCCTGTTCGAGCTTGATGCCGAACACCTTCTCGCAGGCGATCCGGTACAGCGGCACCATCGAGAAGGCGAACACGAACGATCCCGCCGAAACCAGCGCGATCGTCCGCAACGTCTTCTTCGAGGAGGCCTGCATGGCGTCGGCGTCAGTGCGTGATGTCGCCGTGCGCGAGGTCGCCGTCGCGGATGACCGGCGGCACGGTGAAGGTGTGGTGCGGCGCCGGCGACGGCAGCGTCCACTCCAGGCCGCGGGCACCGTCCCAGACGCGCGCCTCGGCCTTCTTGCCGCCGCGGCAGGTCGACCAGACGATGTAGGCGAACAGCAGCTGGCTCAGGCCGAAACCGAAGCCGCCGATCGACGACCACAGGTTGAAGTCGGCGAAGGCGATGTTGTAGTCGGGCACGCGGCGCTGCATGCCGGCCAGGCCGAGGAAGTGCTGCGGGAAGAACAGCAGGTTCACGAAGAACGTCGACAGCCAGAAGTGCCACTTGCCGAGCGACTCGTTGTACATGTGCCCGGTCCACTTCGGGATCCAGTAATACACGCCGGCCATGATGCCGAACACGGCGCCGGTCACCAGCACGTAGTGGAAGTGCGCCACCACGAAGTAGGTGTCGTGGTACTGGAAGTCGGCCGGGACGATCGCCAGCATCAGGCCCGAGAAGCCGCCGATGGTGAACATGATCACGAAGCCGAGCGCGAACAGCATCGGCGTCTCGAACGAGATCGAGCCGCGCCACATCGTCGTGACCCAGTTGAAGACCTTCACGCCGGTCGGGATCGCGATCAGCATCGTCGCGTACATGAAGTACAGCTCGCCGCCGAGCGGCATGCCGACCGTGAACATGTGGTGCGCCCAGACGATGAACGACAGGAACGCGATCGAGGCCACGGCGTAGATCATCGCCTGGTAGCCGAACAGCGGCTTGCGGGCGAAGGTCGGGATGATCTCCGACACGATGCCGAAGGCCGGCAGGATCATGATGTAGACCTCGGGGTGCCCGAAGAACCAGAAGATGTGCTGGAACATCACCGGGTCGCCGCCGCCGGCCGCGTTGAAGAACGAGGTGCCGAAGAACTTGTCGGTCAGCAGCATCGTCACCGCGCCCGCCAGCACCGGCATCACCGCGATCAGCAGGAACGCGGTGATCAGCCAGGTCCAGACGAACACCGGCATCTTCAGCAGGTCCACGCCCGGGGCGCGCATGTTGAGGATGGTGGCGATGATGTTGATCGCGCCCATGATCGAGCTGATGCCCATCAGG
>JAKFCL010000035.1:0-4177 GCA_036676665.1 Arenimonas sp.
TCGGCCGCGCGCTGCGTGCCGACCCCGGCCGCCACCGCGTACCGCCACCCGTTCACGAACCGGCGCACCTGCAGCGTCGGGATCGCCTGGGCGTACCAGCCCGGGGCGAAGTAGTCGGCTTCGTTCGCGACGCTGTCGTGGAAGCCGCGCACGCGCAGCTGCGCGCTCAGGCCATGCGTCTCCGACAGCGTGTGCACCAAGGTGCCGCGGTAATGCAGGCGCACGTTGTCGCCATCGAACGTCTGCACGCCGACCACCGTGGTCAGCAGGTCGCGTTCGCCCAGCGGCGTGTCGAAAGCGGCGCCGAGGTAGGTGGAGTACAGGCGGTCCTGCAGTCCGATCGGGGTTTCGATGATCTCGCGCTCGAGGAAGTATTCCTGCCGCCGCGGCGCCTCGTTGTGGATCGCCGCGCTGCCGAGCACGCTGTGGCCGTCGCTGCCGACGCGGCCGGTCCATTTCCAGGCGTCGCCGCCGGCGAAGCGCCAGTACAGCCGCTCGTCCGCGACCGCGCGCTGGCCCGACGGGCGGAAGCGCGCGCGTTCGAGCGACAGGCCCTGGTAGTGCTCGCGGTCGGTGTGGGTCCAGTCCAGGTCCAGGGCCGTGCGGGTGACGTCGGTGCCGTCGGCGTCGCTGGAATGGAAGCCCTCGAATCCGGCGTACTGCTGTGCGTGCGCCGGCTGCCACGCCGACAGGGCGATGGCGGCGGCCAGGACGTGCAGGCGACGGTTCATTTCGTACCCCAGCGCTTGCTCATGCCCAACAGCTCGGACAGGTAGCCCCACACGCACACCGGCTGCATCAGCAGCGAATAGCCGAGCACGTAGAACACGAAGCCGCCGACGTTGTCGCGCACCGCCAGGTCCTGACGCTTGAACATCTTCTGCTGCACCCGGTAGATGCACCAGTTCCACAGCGCCGCCAGCGGCAGCACCAGCAGCGTCAATACGCCGGCCAGGTAGTAGTGGCCGAACAGCGCCAGCACCAGCCCCGGGATGAAGGCGAACGTGTAGACCAGGTCCAGCGGCAGGAATAGCAGGTTCCACCAGATGAACAGCGTCGCCAGCCGCGGCTTGAACAGCAGCCGGCCGTGCAGCTTGAAGGCCTCGATCAGGCCGCGCGACCAGCGCTTGCGCTGCTGCGCGAACACCTTCAGTTCCTCGGGCACGCTGGTGAAGGCGACGGCATCTTCGCAGTAGCCGACGCGCCAGCCGCGGTCGAGCAGCGCCCAGGTCACCACGATGTCCTCGCCGACGCAGTCCGGGAAGCCGCCGACGTCGACCAGCGCGGCGCGGTCGTACAGCGAGAAGGCACCCTGCGCCACCAGCGTGCCGTGGTACATGCTCTGCATGCGCTTCACGGCGGCGATGCCGTGGAAGTAGTCCCACTCCTGCGCCTTGGTCAGCCAGTTCTCGCGCGAGTTGCTGACCAGCACGGCGCCGGCGACGGCGCGCGTGTTGCTCGGATCGCTGGCGTAGCGTTCGACCAGCCGCTGCACGGCGTCCTGGTAGACCCAGCAGTCGCCGTCGATCGTCAGCACGATGTCGGCCTTCGCCATCGCCAGGCCCCGGTTGAGCACGCCGGCCTTGCCGACGTTGCGGCCGCCCTCGACCACGCGGAAGGTGTGGCCGACCACGGGCACTCTGGCGCGGATGGCAGCGAGCGCAGCCCCGGCCGTGCCGTCGGTCGAACCATCGTCGAGGATCAGGATGTCCATGCGCCCCGGGTAGTCCTGCCGCGCGAGGCTGGTGATCGTCCGGGCGATGTTGTCCACCTCGTTGTAGCAGGCCACCAGGATCGCGAGGTCCGGGTAGCGCTCCAGCGGGGTCCGGCGCGGGCGCCGGTCCATCAGGATCGTCGTGATCAGGAACGCGTTCATGAAGCCCGGCACGTAGGCGATGAAGGTGATCACGAAGATCGCCAGCGGCCAGCCGGTGACGCCGGCGAGGTCGCGCAGCCAGGGCTGCGACAGCCACACGCTCAGCGCGGTCCACACGATCGCGACTGCCAGCGCGACCAGGAATTTGGTGCGGACCGGGACATAGTCGTCGCGCGCCGGCGGCGGCGCGCGCGGGACGGGAATCGTCCCGGTGGGCGGCGTGTCGTGCCAGGCGGAATCGTCGAGCGCACGGCGGGAATCGCGGATCACACTCGACATCGGAAAGGGTCGCCTGGAAATGAGGAACAACCGCCCCCGGCCGCATCCTGCTGATCGGGTCAGCGGCGGCACCAGGGTCGTGGAATCCGGCGATGCTGCAGCGCCGCAAGTGAGTGCGGCGTGTCAGCGCTGCGCAAAAACTACAATCGGGCGCTGAGCCTGAATCGCGCCGGAGAATCGATTCAGGCAGCGACGGAAAACATCAGCCGAACGCGGTCGCGACCAGCTTGAGTCCGGCCACCGCCAGCACCACCGCCAGCAGCCGCTGGATCGCCGGACTGGCGAGGCGCCGGCTGCCGAATTCGGCGCCGATCAGACCGCCGATCACCACCGCCCCCGCCCACAGCGGCCACGCCGGATGCAGGGCGATCGGGTGGGCGGCGGCGCCGGCCAGCCCGGCGATCGAATTGACGAGGATGAAGGCCGCCGACACGCCGGAAATCGTCCGGATCGGCGCCCAGCGCAGGAACAGCAGCAGCGGGCTCAGGAAGATGCCGCCGCCGACGCCGGTGAGTCCGGCCAGAAAGCCGAGCGCGCCGCCGGTCAGTGCCAGCACGACCGGCGCGGGCGGGCGGACGTCGTCGTCCGACGCCTGCCGCGCGGTGACCAGCGTGCGCGCCGCGGCATACACCAGCACCGCGCCGACCAGCGCCTTGTAGACCTCGGTCGGCAGCGTCAGCCTTCCGCCGACGTAGGCCAGCGGCACCGCCGCGACCGCCAGCGGCGCGAACAGCCGCCACGAGAACGCCCCCGCGCGCTGGAACTTCCACGTGGCGATCAGCGCGACGACGATGTTCAGCGCCAGCGCCGTCGGCTTCATCGTCGCCGGTGCGATGCCGGCCAGCGCCATCACCGCGAGATAGCCGGACGCGCCGGCATGCCCGACCGACGAATACAGCACCGCCGCCAGCAGCATCAGCGCGGCGAGGATCCAGGCGGTGGTGTCGAGGTCCAAGGCGCGTGCGGTCCGGCATCGGCGGGACCCCAAGGTTACGGCAGCGGGCGGCGCGTGCCCGCCCCGGGTCGCTGGCGGCGGGCGCCGATTCCGTGGATGCTCCGGCCGGACGAATCCGGAGCCGACGATGGGGATCACCGCGGGACTGCAGACGCTCAGCGACGACAACATCCGCCGCGTGCTGGCCGACCCGCCGCTGATCTGGGCGGCGCTTGCGCCCGACGACCCGGAAGCCGTGGCCCTGGCACGCGCCGAACGCGCCCCGCGGCGTGGTTTCTTCGCCCGGCTGTTCGGCGGCCCCGCGCCCGCGCCCGAGCCGGTGGACGAGCGCCCGCTGCAGACCGTCGACGGCGAACTGGCCGACTGCGACCTCGACAAGTCCTGGCATGGCATCCACTACCTGCTGACCGGCTCGGCCGAGGGCGGCGCGCCGCCGCTGGATTTCCTGCTCGACGGCGGCGTGGCGGTCGAGGGGGGCGGCGAATACGGCGCCCGCGTGTTCACGGCCGCCCAGACCGCCGCGATCGCCGCGGCGCTGGCCCCGATCGACGAGGCCACGCTGCGCGGCCGCTTCGACCCGGTCGCGATGACGAAGCAGCGCGTCTATCCGTCGATCTGGGACCGGGCGCCGGAAGACGACGATTCGCTCGGCTACTGCATCGACTATTTCGCGCAGCTCAAGGCATTCGTCGCGGAGGCGGCGCGGCGCGGCTTCGGGCTCGTGGTGTCGATGTCCTGAGCGTCCCACGGGCGACCCCGCGGAACGACGCGCGGACGCGGCGCCAGGCCCGCGGGCATACACGCCCGGTTAACCGGCCCGGGACTACACCGCCCTGATCCATGACGCCCGACACGCGCGCGGGCGTTGCGCCGGGGAGGGCAAAGCCATGACGACGAATCGATGGCTCCGGGGGCTGGTCGGCACGGCGCTGCTGCTGCTCGGAAGCGCCTGCGCGACGGTGCCCGACCGCGGCGCCTGGGGCAGCGAGGCGACGCTGACGCCGGGCTGGGAGCGCGTGCGCGCCTCGGCGGTCAACGCCGCCCGCGACCCGCATGTCTGGGTGCCG
>JAKFCL010000036.1:0-21912 GCA_036676665.1 Arenimonas sp.
GCGCTGGCGCCGGAGCCGCTCGAATGGACGCTGCAGGCGGCGGCGCCATGGTCGTGGCTGGCGCCGCGGCGGCTGCCCGGTGCCGAACGTGCGTTCGGCGACACCTTCGCCGCCGCGCTGGCGGCACCGCCGGCCCTGGCGGTCGGCTGCGGTCGCCGGGCCGCGCTGGCGACCCGGCTGCTGCGCGAGCGCGGTGCGCGCACCGTGCAGGTGCTGCATCCGCGCATCGACACGCGGCACTGGGACCTGGTGGTCGCACCCGAACACGACGGTCTGCGCGGGCCCAATGTGATCACGCTGTGCGGCAGCCTCAACCCGGTCGACGACGCGTGGCTGGAACACGCGCGCGCGGCGATGCCGGCGCTGGCGACGCTGCCGTCGCCGCGCACCGCGGTGCTGCTGGGCGGGCCGACGGCTGCGGTTCGTTTCGATCGCGGCGCGTTCGAGGTGCTGGCGTCGCGGCTCGAGCACTGGCTCGCGCTCGAGGGCGGCAGCCTGCTGGTGATCGGATCGCGGCGCACGCCGGCGGAGATCGCCGGGCTGGCGAAGCTGTACTGGGCCGATACCCCGGGCGTGCGCTGGTTCGGGGCCGGCGATGGCGACAACCCGTACGCCGCGGCGCTGGCGTTCGCCGATCGCATCGTGGTGTCGCCCGATTCGGTGAACATGGTGTCCGAAGCCTGCGCCACTGCCGCGCCGGTGTATGTCGCCGAACCGGCCCGCGCCACCGGCCGCGTGCGCGCCTACCTCGACGCGATGCTGCGCCGCGGCCGCATCCACGCCCTCGGGCGTCGACCGGAGCCGTTCGCCGTCGAACCGCTGCGCGAAACGCCGCGCATCGCCGCGCTGGTACGGGAGCGCCTGCCGCCCTGACCCGCGCTCGCCGCGCAGGCCGGCGGCACGGTCCAGCCATCACGCGTCGGCGGTTCCCGTCGATGCCCCGAAATCGAGGCCGGCGGCGACACAGGCGGCACGGACCGACGCACGCGCGTCTTCCAGCGGCGGGTCGAACGGGACCAGCCGCGGGCGGTTGTCGAGCGTGCAGTCCAGGCCCAGCCCGAGCATCCGCGAGTGCGCGGCGCGCAGCGCGTCGATGTGCGCCGCCGGCAGCAGCGCCGCCGCGGCCAGCGCGTCGAGCAACGCCGGCGTGTCGCGCGGCGCCAGCAGTGCCGGGTGCCCGCCCGCGTGCTGCAGCACGAGCGCCTGCAGCAGGAATTCCAGGTCCACCAGCCCGCCCTCGCCCTGCTTGAGGTCGAAACGGGCCGCGGTGCTGCGGTCGAGTTCGGCGCGCATGCGCCGGCGCATCGCCACGACATCGTCGCGGGTGGTCGCGGCATCGCGGGGGGCCGTCAGCGTCCGCGCGCGGATCGCCTCGAACGCCGCGGCGACGGCCGCCGCGCCCGCCACCGGCCGCGCCCGCACCAGCGCCTGCCGTTCCCAGGTCCAGGCGCGCTGGCGCTGGTATTCGTCGAAGCTGTCGACGCGCGACACCAGCATGCCCTTGGCACCGTCCGGGCGCAGGCGCACGTCCACCTCGTACAGTTTGCCGGCGCCGGTCACCGTGCCCAGCAGGCTCACCAGTTTCTGCGCAAGCCGCGCGAACCAGCGGCCGGCATCCAGCGGCCGCGCGCCGTCGGACACCGCGTCGGCGGCGGCATCGTGCAGGAACACCAGGTCGAGGTCCGAACCGAAACCCAGCTCCTGGCCGCCGAGGCTGCCGTAGCCGAGCACCAGCAGGCCCGCACCCGGCACGCGGCCATGCGCGGCGACCACGTCGGCCTCGGCGACGGCGAGCGCGGCGACCGTCAGGGCCGACGCCAGTGCCGCGAGCCTCCGCGCGGCGTCGACCGGCGGCAGGCGTTGCCCGAGGGTCGCCAGCGCGATCCGGAAGCCGATCGCCTGCCGCAGTTCGTTGAGCGCATCCAGCGCCACCTCGGTGTCGTCCACCGGCAGCGCCGCCGCGGCGGCGGCGACCAGCGCGGCGATGCCGGCTTCATCCGGCACCGGCCCGGCCGCGCGTGAATCGAGCAGTTCGTCGAGCAGCAGCGGATGCGCGGCGAGGCGGTCGGACAGCAGCGCGCTGCGGCCGGTCACGTCGGCCAGGCGGGCCAACGCGGCGGGCTGTTCCTCCAGCAGCGCGAGGTAGCTGGTACGGCGGGTGATCGCCTGCAGCAGCGCCAGCCCGCGCGGCAGCGACGCATCCGGCGCCTCGCTGCGGGCGGCCGCCGCGAGCAGTTCCGGCAGCACCGCGTCCAGGCGCTGGCGACCCCGGCTCGACAGCGCACGCACCGCCGGCGTGCGGGCGAAATCGCGCAGCGCCGCGTCCTGGCCAGCGGCGTCGGCGAAACCCGCATCGGCCAGCACGGCCGGATCGCCGCCGTCGGGAAGGGCGCGCCAGTACTGCACCAGCGCCGACACCGGCGCGCCGCGGCGGCGCCGCGCCTCCAGCAGCCCGCCGAATTCCCCGGCGACCACCGCGCGATGGCCGTCGAGCTCGATCCGCAGCGCCGCGGCATCGGCGAAACCCAGGCCGCGGGCGATGCGCGCGTGCGCGACCGGGTCTTCCGGCAGCGAATGCACTTGCTGGTCGCCGAGCATCTGCACGCGGTTCTCGGCGCGACGCAGGAATCGATAGGCCTGCGCGAGCCGGGTCGCGGTCGCCGGCGCGACGTGGCCGGCCTCGGCCAGTGCCGCCAGCGCCGGCAGCAACGCACGACCGCGCAGCGCCGGTTCGCGACCACCGCGGATCAGCTGCAGCGCCTGCACCAGGAACTCGACCTCGCGGATCCCGCCCGGCCCGAGCTTGAGGTCGTCGGCGAGTTCGCGCCGCTCCACTTCCGCGGCGATCAGCGCCTTCATCTCGCGCAGCCCGTCGAGCGCGCTGTAGTCCAGGTAGCGCCGGTAGACGAACGGCCGGAGCGTCGCGAGCAGCCGTTCGCCGGCGGCGAGGTCGCCCGCGACCGGGCGCGCCTTGATCCACGCGTACCGTTCCCAGTCCCGGCCCTCGCGCTGGAAGTACTGCTCCATCGCCCCGAAGCTCAGCACCAGCCGGCCGCTGGCGCCGAACGGGCGCAGGCGCAGGTCGACACGATGGCTGAAGCCGTCGCCGGTGACGTCGCCGAGCAGCTGCGCCAGGCGCTGGCCGAGGCGGGTGAACCAGGCCTCCGCATCGAGGGGGCGCGGGCCGTCGCTCTGGCCATGTTCGGGAAACGCGTAGACGAGGTCGACGTCGGAACTGAAATTCAGTTCGCCGCCGCCGAGCTTGCCGAGGCCGAACACCACCAGCGACTGCGCCGCGCCGCCGGCATCGCGCACCACGCCATGCCGCGACGCCAGCGACGCCGACAGCGCGGCGACACCGGCCTGCAACGCCTGGTCGGCGATGCGGCTGGCGCCGGCGAGCGTCGCATCGACGTCGTCCAGGCCCTGCAGGTCGCGCCACACCAGCCGCGTCGACCCGGCCGCGCGCCAGCGGCGCAGGTGCGCCGGCCAGTCGGCCTCCGCATCGGCGGCCAGTTCGGGCGGCGTGCGGTCGTCGTCGGCGATCGATCCGAGCAGCGCCGGTTGCCGGCACAGCGTATCGATCGCGAAATCGCTGCACAGGGCCAGCCGGGCGAGCGCATCGCGCCGGGCGGGGTCATCGAGGGCGTGCGGTACGCGCTCGCCGATCCGCGCCAGCGCACGCTCGACCAGATTGGCGATCACCGCATCGAGGGAAGGAGCCGACATCGGCCGATTCTGTCACGCGCCCCGACGCGGCAAAAAGAAAAGCCTGCAGCGCTCGCGCAGTTGCAGGCTTTTCAGCTCCCTCCCCCACGTCGGAAGCGCTCGCATCGTGCGCCGGCCCCCGGAGGGCTTGCACGTTGCAGTGCAGCATCGACCGGTCAGATCACCAGCCAGGTCACCAGGCCGAGGAAACTGCCCATGCTGACCACGTCCGTCATCGTCGTCAGGAAGATGCTCGACGCGGTCGCCGGATCGGCGCCCACGCGCTTGAGGATCAGCGGAATCGCCGCGCCGGACAGTCCCGCGACCATGCAGCTGAGCGACATCGCCGCCATCGTGATCAGGCCGAGGACGACGCCGTTGTCGCCGCCGTCGCGCGACACCACCCACCACATGGCCAGGCCGGCGAGGCCGCCGGTGACCAGGCCGTTCATCGCGCCCAGCACCGCTTCCTTGGTGAGCAGCGAGGCGATCTTGGTCGCACGCAGCTCGCCCAGCGTCATGCCGCGCAGCATCACCGCCAGCGCCTGGCAGCCGAGGTTGCCGCTCTGCCCGCCCAGCACCGGCAGGAACACCGCGAGCACCACCACCCGATTGATCGTGTCCTCGAAATAGCCGACCACCGCGGCCGCGACGAAGACCGTCAGCAGGTTCACCAGCAGCCACGGGTTGCGGAAGCGGAAGCTGCGCAGCAGCGGCGTCGCCAGCCGCTCCTCGGTGTCGACACCGACCATCGAGCCGGCCTGCGCCGAGATCTCGAAGGCCTGCTGTTCGAACAGCACCTGGCCACGCACCTGCCCGACGAGGCGGCCGTCCTCCTCGCACACCGGGTACACCGGGTAGTGGCGGGTGACCACCTCGCGCATCGCGTCCACGAGCGTCATCGCCGGCCGCAGCGCGAACGGCGAGCGGATCATGATGTCGTCCAGGCTCACCTCGCGGTCGGCGTACAGCAGGTCGCGGAACGCGACGACGCCGAGCAGCTTCTGCGACGCGTCGACGACCCACAGGTAGGTCACCAGTCGCTGCTTCACGACGTCGCGCAAAGCCTCGATCGCCACCGCCACGCGGGTGCCGGTGACGAAGGCCGCGGGCGGGTCCTCGAGCAGGCGGCCGACCGTGCCCTCGGCGTAGCGCTGGGCGTCGTTCCAGTCGGTACCGACCGGGGCGGCGGCCATCACCGCGCCGCGGCGCTCCGGGTTCATCGCCGCCAGCAGGTCGTTGGCGCGTGCCGGCGGCATGCAGGCGAGCAGCTGCGCGACTTCGGCGGCACCGACATCGCGCAGGCGGGCGATCGCCGACTGGGTGTCCAGCGAGGACAGTCGCTTGGCGCGCGTGGGCAGGTCCGGAGTCTCGGAGCCGGGGGGAGCGGCGGTGGGGGTCTCGGGGGAATCGATCACGTCGTGGTTGCTCCATGCAGACCCTTGGGAAACGCCTTAAGCGTAGCCCAACGGACGCGGCGCCCGCGATGCGGTGCCGAGCGGTTCATCTGCGACAATCGGCGCTTCGTTCCAGACGGCGATCCCCGGCATGTCCTTCCGCGCACTGCACGTCGCGTCCGCCCTGCTGTCCGGCCTGCTGCTGGCCGCCTGTTCCGCCGACGAGGCCGCCGTCGCGCCGGCCGCGCCCAGCCTCAGCGTCAGCGTGACGACGCCCACCCAGCAGTCGCTGCCCCGCCGCGTCACCGCCTCCGGCTCCATCGCCGCGTGGGAGGAGATGGTGCTGGGCGTGGAGCTCAGCGGACAGCGCATCGCCCGCATCGAGGTCGAGGTCGGCGACTTCGTGAAGGCCGGCGATCCTCTGCTCGTGCTCGACACCCGCGCGCTGGAAATGGAGCGCCGCCAGGCCGAGGCCGTGCTGGCCCAGGCCGACGCCGGCCTGCAGGTGGCCGCGGCGAACGCGCGCCGCGGCGAGCGCCTCAAGCGTGAACAGCTGATCTCCGCCAGTGCCGCCGACGAGCTGATCGCCGGCGAACTCACGGCCAGGGCGCAGCGGCAGACCGCGCTGGCGCAGCTCGAGAATGCCCGCCTGCGCACCGCGTTCGCGACGCTGCGGGCGCCCGACGACGGCGTGATCTCGGCGCGCTCGGTGCAACCGGGGCAGGTGGTCGCCGCCGGCGCCGAGCTGCTGCGGCTGATCCGCGACGGCCGCCTGGAATGGCGCGCCGAGCTGCCGGAAACCGAACTGATCCGCGTCGCGCCCGGCATCCCGGTGCAGCTGCGCGGCCCCGACGGCGCGCTCGTCGAAGGCACGGTGCGGGCGGTGTCCCCGTCGCTCGACGCGCAGAGCCGCACCGGCACCGTCTACGCCGACCTGCCGGCGCCGGGTGCGCTGCGCGCCGGCATGTACGCCGCCGGCGACCTGATCCTGGGCGCGGTGCCGGCCCGCACGGTGCCCGACCAGGCGATCGTCGAGCGCGACGGCTACCGCTACCTGTTCGTCGTCGGCGACGGTGATGTGGTCGAGCAGCGCCGGGTGGACGTCGGCGTGCGCCAGGGCGGTGTGGTCGAGATCCGCGACGGCGTCGAAGCCGACGACCGCGTCGTCGTGCAGGGCGCCGGCTTCCTCAGCGACGGCGACCGCGTGCGCGTGGTGCCGGCGGACCAGGCCCCGGCGCCAGCCACCGACGCGGCGGCGGACTGAGCGATGGCGATCAACTTCTCCGCGTGGTCGATCAACCGGCCGCTGCCGGCGATCCTGCTGTTCCTGCTGCTGGGCATCGTCGGCATCGTCGGTTTCGGCCAGCTGGCGGTGTCGCGCTTTCCGGACATCGCCTTTCCCGGCATCACCGTCACGGTGGCGATGCCGGGCGCGACGCCGGCGCAGCTCGAGACCGAGGTCACCCGCAAGATCGAGGACTCGATCGCCAGCCTGCCCGGCATCAAGAACCTGATCTCGACGGTCGTCGAGGGCCGCTCGACGACGTTCGTGGAATTCCGCATCGGCAAGGACCTGGGCGAGGCGCTGGACGAGGTGCGCGACTCGGTGACGCGCGTGCGCACCGACCTGCCGCAGGAGATCGAGGAGCCGGTGGTCGCCAAGATCGACATCGTCGGCGGCACCCTGGTCACCTATGCCGTGTCGTCGGACTCGATGGCCGAGGACGAACTGAGCTGGTTCGTCGACAACGACGTCGCCAAGGCGCTGTTCACCGTGCCGGGGGTCGGCCAGGTGACCCGCTCGGGCGGCATCGAGCGCGAGGTGCAGGTCGACCTGAAGCCGGGCGTGCTCGCCGCCTACGGCATCACCGCCGGCCAGGTGTCGCAGCAGCTGGCGGCGAGCCAGCTCGAACGCTCGGGCGGGCGCGCCACGCTCGGCAGCAGCGAGCAGGCGATCCGCGCGGTCGGCACGGTCCGCAACGCCCAGGACCTGGGCGCGTTCCCGATCCGCCTGCCCGACGGCCGGCAGCTGCCGCTGTCGGCGCTGGCGACCGTCACCGACGGCCACGAGGAGCGCCGGCAGGTGGCGCTGCTCGACGGCCAGCGCGTGGTCGCGTTCGCGCTGACCCGGACCCGCGGCTCCAGCGAGATCGAGGTCGGCGAGGGTGTCGAGGCCGCGATCGCCGAGCTGGAGAAGGCGCACCCGCGGGTGAAGTTCACGCCGGTGTTCACCGCGGTCGACGAGGTGCGTGCGTCGTTCGACTCGTCGATGACGATGCTGTGGGAAGGCGCGCTGCTGGCGGTGATCGTCGTCTGGCTGTTCCTGCGCGACTGGCGCGCGACGTGGATCTCGGCGGTGGCGCTGCCGCTGTCGATCGTGCCGACGTTCGGCGTGATGTGGCTGTTCGACTTCAGCCTGAACATGGTGACGCTGCTGGCGCTGGCGGTCGTCGTCGGCATCCTGGTCGACGACGCGATCGTCGAGGTCGAGAACATCGACCGCCACCTGGCGATGGGCAAGCCGCCGAAGGTCGCGGCCACCGACGCCGCCGACGAGATCGGCCTGGCGGTGATCGCGACCTCCGCGACGCTGGCGGCGGTGTTCGTGCCGGTGGCGTTCATGCCGGGCGTGGCCGGCAAGTTCTTCCTGGAGTTCGGCTGGACCGCCGCCACCGCCGTGCTGTTCTCGCTGCTGGTCGCGCGCCTGCTGACGCCGATGATGGCGGCCTACCAGCTCAAGGCCAAGCCGCACGTCGAGCAAGAGGGCCGGCTGATGCGCCGGTACCTGCGCATCGTCGAGTGGGCGCTGCGCAACCGCACGCTGACGCTGGTGGCGGCGCTGCTGATGTTCATCGGCTCGCTCGGCATCGCCACCCAGATACCGGCGACGTTCATTCCCGGCTCGGACCTGGGCCGCAGCAATCTGAGCCTGGAACTGCCGCCGGGCGCCCGCCTCGAGCAGACCGTCGCGATCAGCGAGCGTGCGCGCGAACTGCTGTCGGACCTGCCGGAACTGCGGCAGACCTACGCGACCGTGGGCGGCATCGTCGACTTCGGCGATCCCGCCGTCAGCGGCATCGCCGACGTGCGCAAGGTGGTGATGGTGCTCGACTGGGGCCTGGCCGCCGATCGCGGGCGTTCGCAGAAGGAGCTCGAGCGCGAGGTGCGCGAGCGGCTGGCGGTGATCCCCGGCGTGCGCCAGCGCTTCATCAGCAGCGAACCCGGCGAACAGATGCAGCTGGTGCTGGCCGGCAACGACCCGGCGCAGCTCTACGCCGCCTCGCAGGCGTTCGAACGCGACCTGCGCTCGATCCAGGGCCTGGGCACGATCAGTTCCACCGCCTCGCTGCTGCGCCCGGAGATCGTGATCGTCCCCGACGCCCGCCGCGCCGCCGACCTCGGCGTGTCGACCACCGACATCGCCGAGGCCGCGCGCATCGCCACCAGCGGCGACTACCGGCAGCGCCTGGCCAAGCTGAACCTCGCCGACCGGCAGGTGCCGATCCGCGTGCGCGTGTCCGAGGATTCGTTGTCGGACGAAGCGCTGCTGTCGCTGATGCGCGTGCCGAGCGCGAACGGCGGCACGGTGCCGCTGTCGGCGGTCGCCGAGATCCGCAGCGGCAGCGGCCCGTCGGTGGTCAGCCGCTTCGGCCGCCAGCGCAACATCACTTTCACCGCCGAACTCAACGGTCGTCCGCTCGGCGACGTGATGCAGGAAGTCGACACGCTGCCGACGCTGCAGCGACTGCCGCCCGGCGTCAGCATCCAGAACACCGGCGACAGCGAGATCTTCGTCGAACTGTTCACCGGCTTCGCGCTGGCGATGGCCGCCGGCCTGTTCTGCGTCTACGCGGTGCTGCTGCTTCTGTTCAACCATGCCAGCCACCCGCTGATCATCCTGCTGGCGGTGCCGCTGTCGGCCGGCGGCGCGTTCGGGCTGATGTTCCTGACCGGCACGCTGCTGTCGCTGCCGGCGCTGATCGGCCTGCTGATGCTGATCGGCATCGCGACGAAGAACTCGATCCTGCTGGTCGACTATGCGGTGATCGCCGAGGACGAGATGGGCATGACGATGCACGACGCGCTGGTCGACTCGTGCCGCAAGCGCGCCCGGCCGGTGATCATGACGTCGATCGCGATGACGGCCGGCATGCTGCCGATCGCGCTGGGCCTGGGGGCCGACGCGGCGTTCCGGCAGCCGATGGCGGTGGCGGTGATCGGCGGCCTGATCACCTCGACCGTGCTGAGCCTGGTGGTGATCCCGGCGGCGTTCTCGGCGATGGAGGATGCCATCCGGGCGCTGCGCGGCCGCTTCCGCCGGCCGGTCCATGCCTGATCCGGTCGCCGCCGCGGCCCTGCCCGATACCGCGCGGACGCCGCGGATTTCGCTGGTCGTGCCGGCCTGGAACGAGGCCGAGCGGCTGCCGCGGCTGTTCGACACGATCGACGCCGCGCGTCGCCGCTGGGTCGACGCCGGCGGTCTGGCCGGCGACCTCGAGATCATCGTCGGCGACAACGCCTCCACCGATGCCACCGCGGCCGTCGCGCGCGGGCGCGGTGCCCGCGTGGTGCCGGTCGGGAAGCGCCTGATCGCCGCGGCCCGCAACGGCGGCGCCGCCGAGGCCCGCGGCGACATCCTGGCGTTCGTCGATGCCGACAGCCTGCTGCACCCGGACGTGTTCCTGGCGGTCGACGCGGCGATGCGCGATCCGCGCGCGCTCGGCGGCGCCAGCGGCGTCACGATGGAGCGCTGGTCGCCCGGCATCTGGCTGACGTACGTGATGGCGCTGCCGATGGTGTGGCTCACCGGCTTCGACACCGGCCTGGTGTTCTGGCGGCGCGCGGATTTCGAGGCGATCGGCGGCTACGACGAGGGCCTGGCGGTCGCCGAGGATGTCGACATCCTGCTGCGCCTGCGCCGGCTCGGCCGGCCGCGCGGGCAGTCGCTGGTCCGGCTGCGCGGCGTCAAGACGATCACGTCGACGCGCAAGTGGGACCGGCACGGCGACTGGCACTACTTCACGCAGATGCCGCGCGTCGGCTGGCACCTGCTGCGCCACCGCGGCGCGCTGCCCGAGTTCGCCCGCCGGTACTGGTACGACGGGCGCTAGCGCGGCGTCCGGCCGCGCCGCGTCAGCGCTTCACGAGCGCGAGGTTGTGGGCGACGCGCTTGCGGCCTTCGTCGTCGAGCAGCGGTCCCGCCAGCAGCGCGTGCCAGATCGCCGCCGCCTCGTCGTGCCGCCCCTGCCCGTGCAGCAGCGCGGCCTTGCCCTCGGCGACCAGGGTTTTGCCCAGCGGCTCCTCGAGCGCGATGCCGTAATCGCACCAGTGCAGCGCCTCGTCGTGCATGCCCATCTGGCTGAAGACCTGCGCCAGGTTGTAGGACACGACGACCTTGTTGAAGTCGGTGACGTCGGCGAACACCCACGGGTGCATGACCGTGACCGCGTCGGCATGATCGCCGCGCCGCAACAGCTTGTCGGCGAGGAGCAGCGACGCCTCGAAGGCTTCCTTGCTGGACATCGGCATGCTCCGGGTCGGCCCGGGCCGACACTAGCGCGCGGGGTGGGTGCGGGCAAATCGGCACCGGGGTGGCTGACTCCCGGGGCCTTCCGCGTTGCATGATGCGTGCGCGCCCCGGGACCTTCCGGGCGGCATCGCCAGGGGAAGCGGATGGACAGGTCAACGCCGGGGCCGATCAGTCGCAGGCAGCTGCTGCGCATGGTCGGGTTGAGTGCAGGCAGCGCGGCGATGTACCAGGCGATGGGCAGCCTGGGATTCGCGGCGGCCTCGCCGTTCCAGGGCACGCCCGAGCTGGGCGCCGCGCCGGCCGGGGCCTCGGTGCTGGTGCTGGGCGCGGGCATCGCCGGCATGGTCGCGGCCTTCGAACTGCGCAAGGCCGGATACGCGGTGCAGGTGCTGGAGTTCGGCGAACGCGCCGGCGGCCGCGTGATGACGCTGCGCGGCGGCGACCGCTACACCGAGCTCGGCGGCGCCACCCAGGAATGCCGCTTCGACGACGGCCTGTACATCAACCCCGGCCCGTGGCGCCTGCCGCACCACCACCACGGCATCCTCGGCTACTGCCGGCAGTTCGGCGTGGCGCTGGAGTCGTTCACCCAGGTCAACTACAACGCGCTTCTGCATTCGACGAAGGCCTTCGGCGGCAAGCCGCAGCGCCTGCGCGCGATCAAGGCCGATTACCACGGCCATGTCGCCGAACTGCTGGCCAAGGCGATCCAGGGCGGCCGGCTGGAATCGCCGGTGACCGGCGAGGACCTCGAGAAGCTTCGCGATTCGCTCGGCTGGTGGGGCGCGCTGGACCGGGAATTCGGCTACACGAAGGGCCACGCCTCGTCGGAACGCCGCGGCTTCGCCCGCGACCCCGGCGGCGGCCTGTCCGGCAAGCCGGAATACTCCGATCCGACGGCGCTGCCGGCGCTGCTCGATTCCGGGCTGTGGGGGCACCTGCCGCTGCACGAGCTCTACGACTTCCAGACCACGCTGCTGCAACCGGTCGGCGGCATGGACCGCATCGCCGACGCCTTCGCGCGCGAACTCGACGGCCTGATCCGCTACCGCGCGAAGGTGGTCGAGATCCGCCAGGACACCGCCGGCGTGCGCGTGACCTGGGAGGACACGGCCGCGCCCGGCAGCCGCCACGTCGCCGAGGCGGCCTGGTGCGTGTGCACGCTGCCGCTGTCGATCCTCGGCCAGCTGCCGATGAACGTCGGCGCGCCGATGAAGGCGGCGATCGACGCCGTGCCGTACGTCGCGTCGGTCAAGCTCGGCCTGCAGTTCAAGCGCCGGTTCTGGGAGGAGGACGAGCACATCTACGGCGGCATCAGTTTCACCGACCTGCCGATCGGCCAGATCGGCTATCCCAGCACCGGCTACCACGCCAAGGGCAAGGGCGTGCTGCTCGGCGGCTACCTCTGGGGCAAGGAGGCGGCGCGCTTCACCTCGATGTCGCCCGACGAACGCGTGCGCGAGGCGGTGGCGCAGGGCCGGCAGATCCACCCGCAGTACGACGCCGAGTTCGACAACGGCGTGTCCGTGGCGTGGCATCGCCATCCCGGCGTGATGGGCTGCTTCGGGCTGTGGAGCGAGGAGGCGCGCGAGCGCCATTACGACGACCTGTGCGCGATCGACGGCCGCATCGTGCTGGCCGGCGAACACGCCTCGCATCTTTCCGCGTGGCAGGAGGGCGCGGTGACGTCGGCGCTCGACGCCATCACCCGCCTGCACCGTCACGCCGTATCCGGAGCCCGCGCATGAAGCCCGATCCCCGCTCCGCATCGACGCGCGTCCCGTTGCCGACCGCGGCACGGGCGCGCCACGCCGCGCCGCGGCTGCTGGCGCTCGCGCTGCTGGTCGCCGCGCCGGCGCTCGCCGCCGACCCGCCGCGGCCCGACGAGGGCAACCTCGGCACCGTCGACGGTGCCCGCGTCTACGCCCAGATCTGCCAGGGCTGCCACATGGCGGATGGCCGCGGTGCCAGCGGCGGCGGCGCCTATCCGTCGTTCGTCGACAACCCGAAGCTGGCGTCGTCGGCGTACATGGCGGCGGTGATCCTGCACGGGCGGCGCAACATGCCGGCGTTCGCGCCGGAGAAGGCGCCGGCGCCGTACTTCGAGCCGGCGATGCTGACCGACGCGCAGGTGGCCGCCGTAATCAACCACATCCGCACGAATTTCGGCAACGATTACCGCGATCCGATCACCGCCGCCGACGTGGCGGCCCTGCATGCCCCGCAAGGAGACCCGACCCCATGAAGACCCTGACGTTCGCCGCGCTGCTGCTGGCGGCTCCGGCGCTGGCTGCCGCCGGCGACATCGTGCGCACGCCGCTGCCCGGCGGCAGCACGTTCCCGATTTCCGCGGCCGTGGAAGTGCCGGCGGGCAAGGCCACCGTGTACCTCAGCGGGATGGTGCCGCCGGTCGCCGACAAGGAGGCGCCGGCGAACACCCCCGCCGCCTACGGCGACACGAAGGCGCAGACGATCGCTGTGCTCGGGGTCATCCGGACGCAGCTCGAGGCGCTGGGCCTGTCGATGGCCGACGTGGTGAAGATGCAGGTGTTCCTGGTCGGCGATCCCGCGAAGGAGGGCCGCATGGATTTCGGCGGCTTCATGGAGGGCTACAGCCAGTTCTTCGGCACGGAGGAACAGCCGAAGCTGCCGGTGCGTTCGACGATGCAGGTCGCCGCGCTGGCCAACCCGGGATTCCTGGTGGAGATCGAGGTCACCGCCGTCCGGCCGTGACGCGGCACGCCGGCGCGCTCCCGTCGCGCGCCGGCCGGGGCATGGCAGGATAAGGCCACCTTCTTCGGGCCGCCCGACCCCGGGCAATGCCATGAACCTTGCGGGCTACGAGATTCAGGACGTGATCTACGCCGCCGACGACACCGTGGTGGCGAAGGCGCGGTCGCTGGGCGGGGAAAAGGTGGTGCTCAAGTACCAGGACAGCAACCGGCCGTCGCCGGAACTGCTGGCGCGCTGGCAGCACGAATACGCCGTGCTGCGCTCGATCGACTCCGAATGGGTCGTGCGCGCGCTGGGGCTGGAGCAGGTCGAACACAGCCTGGTGCTGGTGCTCGAGGACTTCGCGACGACCAACCTGGCCCAGCTGATCGCCCGCCAGCCGCTGGACCTGTCCGAACGCCTCGGCCTGGCCCTGCAGATGGCCTCGGCGGTCAGCGCGGTGCAGGCTCACGGGTTGGTGCACGGCGACATCTCGCCGAAGAACGTGCTCGTCGACGTGGCGACGATGAAACTCAAGCTCTGCGACTTCGGCCTGTCGAGCCGGCTCGACCGCGAGCACAAGATCCTGCAGGAATCGTCGCTGCGCGGGACCCTGGAATACATCTCGCCGGAACAGACCGGCCGCACGAACCTCGACGTCGACTACCGCAGCGACCTGTATTCGCTCGGGATCAGCCTTTACGAACTGTTCGCGGGGCGCACGCCGTTCCAGTCCGACGACCCGATGACGCTGCTGCACGCGCAGATCGCCATCATGCCGGCGCCGCTGCACGAGGTGGATCCGCGCATCCCCGAGCAGCTGTCGGCGCTGGTGCAGAAGCTGCTCGCGAAGAACCCCGACGACCGCTACCAGAGCAGCTTCGGCCTGCTCGCCGACCTGAAGCGCTGCAGCCAGCAGTGGCAGCGCTCCCGGCGGATCGACGCGTTTCCGCTGGCGCAGTTCGACGTGCCGGAACGCTTCTGCATCGCGCAGAAGCTCTACGGCCGCGAGGAGGAGTGCGCGGCGATCCTCGCCGCCTTCGAACGCGCCGCCAACGGCCGCGCCGAGCTGCTGCTGATCAGCGGCTACTCGGGCATCGGCAAGACCGCGGTGGTCGGCGAAGTGCACCGGCCGATCGTCGCCCGGCGCGGCTATTTCCTCCGCGGCAAGTGCGACCAGTACACGCGCAACCAGCCGTATGCGGCGCTCAGCCAGGCGTTCCAGCAGCTGGTTCGGCAACTCGCCGTGGAGGGCGAGGAACGCCGCGCCTACTGGAAGGCCAAGCTGCAGGCGGCGCTCGGCGAGAACGCCGGCGCGGTCGCCGAGATCGTCCCCAACCTGGCCGACCTGACCGGACCGCCGCCGAAACTGCCGCCGCTTCCGGCCGTCGAGAAAGAGAACCGGTTCCACATCGCCTTCTCGCAGTTCGTCAAGGCGCTGGCCGCGCCCAGCCATCCGCTGCTGGTGTTCCTTGACGACCTGCAGTGGGCGGACGGGCCGACGCTGCGCCTGCTCGAACACCTGGTCACCGACGAAAGCGAGCGCTGCGTGCTCGTCGTCGGCGCCTACCGCGACAACGAGGTCGACGCCGGGCATCCCCTGCAGCTGGCGATCAACGCGATCCGGCAGACGCAGGGGCACGTCGACCAGCTGCAGCTGCGCAACCTCAGCCTGGCGCACGTCCGCCAGCTGGTCGCCGACACGCTGCATTGCCAGGAACCGGTGGTCGAGCTGCTGGCCGGGCTCTGCCACCAGAAGACCCAGGGCAACCCCTTCTTCCTCGGACAGCTGCTGCTGAGCCTGCACGAGCACGGCGAGATCCGCTACCTGCGCGACGAAGGCGCCTGGGACTGGGACATCGAGCGCATCCGCCGCCGCGACATCACCGACAACGTCGTCGTGCTGATGCTGCAGAAGCTGCGGGCGCTCGACGACGGCACCCGCGACCTGCTGGCGATGGCGGCGCACCTGGGCAACAGCTTCGACCTGCGCCAGTTGATGGCGGTGTCCGAACGCGACGCGGTCGCCACCGCGGCGACGCTGTGGCCGGCGCTGCAGGTCGGGCTGGTGCTGCCGCTCAACGAGAACTACAAGTTCGACGGCAGCCCCGGGCAGCTGCAGAACGCCCGCTTCCGCTTCCTGCACGATCGCGTGCAGCAGGCCGCCTACGACCTGACCCCGGCCGCGCAGCGCCAGCCGTTGCAGCTGCGCTGCGGCCGCCTTCTGCTCGCCGGCAGCACCGAGGCCGAGCTCGACGAACGGCTTTTCAACATCCTGCATGCCCTCAACAGCGCCTCCGCGCTGATCACCGACGCCGACGAACGTGCGCGGCTGCTCGAGCTCAACCTGCGCGGCGGCCTGCGGGCGAAATCGGCGTCGGCACTGGCGACCGCGGTGCCGCTGCTGCGCCAGGGCAAGGCACTGCTGGCGGCCGATGCCTGGCAGGCGCACCCGGAACAGACGCTGCTGCTGTACCAGGAGCTCGCCGAAGCCGAATACCTCGCCGGCAACTTCGCGGAAGCCGAGGCGCTGTATCCCGAGGGCATCGCCGCCACCGACAGCGCGATGGCCAAGGTCACGCTCTGCCTCGTGCAGGCCGACCAGTTCCATATCCAGGGACGCTTCGCCGATTCGATGCCGGTGCTGCTGCACGCCCTGGCGCTGGCGGGGCGCTCGTTCCCCGCCTCCGACGCCGACGCCGCGGCGCTGTTCCCCGCGGAGTTCGCCATCACCGAGGAATGGCTCGCGGCCCGCAGCCCGGCCGACCTGCTGAGCGCGCCGGAGATGCAGGACGCCGAGGTCCTGCTGGCGATGCGCGTGCACCTGGGCATCTCGTACGCGGCCTACCAGATCGGCGCCTTCAATACCTTCGTGCTCAACGCCAGCGGCATGGTGCAGGCGACCCTCCGGCACGGGCAGTGCGACCTCACGCCGGTGGCCTACGTCGCCTACCTGACCGCGATGTCGGCGATGAAGCGGCCGTACATCGACTGCCACGCGATGGGCAAGATCGCCCTGACCCTGGCCGAGCAGCGCGAGAACAAGTACTTCCGGCTGACCGTCTACCAGTACTTCTCCGCCTTCTACCAGCACTGGGGCGAGCCGCTGCAGGCCACGCTGCCGTTCCTCGACCGCGGCGTCGAGCTCGGGCAGGCCGGCATCAACCTGCTCGCCGCCGGCTACTGCGCGCTGCTGCGGTCGGTGAACCGGTTCGCGCAGGGCACGCCGCTCGACGCGCTGCACCAGGAATGCGAGCGGGGCCTGAAGTTCCTGCAGCGCAGCCACCAGACGAGCACGGAGGCGATGCTGCAATACGGCGTCCTGCTGCCGTTGCAGGCATTGCGCGGGCAGACGCTGGCACCGACCAGCTTCGACACCGCAGTCACCAGCTCGACGGCGTTCTTCGCCGGCGACTATTCGACGCCGTCGATCCCGCTCGCATTCCACATCAGCGCGATGGCGCGCCACGCCTACCTGCTCGACGACGCGGTGCAGTGGCGCCGGTGCGCCGAAAACCTCGCCGTGGTGGGCCTGTGCCTACCGGACAGCCCGTCGCTGGTCGAGGCGAGCTTCTACACCGCCCTGGGGATGCTGAAGCCGGAGCTGAACCCGCCCGCCGCGATCGCCGCCGACCTGGCGACGGTCGAGGCGCACCTCGCACGGTTCCGCGAGTGGGCGCTCGGCTGTGCGGAGAACTTCCAGCACAAGGCCCTGCTGATCGAGGCCGAACTGGCGCGCGTGCGCGGCGACGACGCGTCGGCGATGGACCTGTATGCGCAGGCGATCGAGGCCGCCTCCGGATCCGCCCCCGCCGAGGCGCTGGCGAACGAGCGCTATGCCCGCTTCTGGCTGGCGCGGTCGCAGAAGCACCTGGCCGGCAACTTCATCCGCGACGCCTGGTACCACTACCGGCGCTGGGGCGCCGAGGTCAAATGCCGGCAGCTGGAGGCGCAGTGGCCCGAGGTTTCGTTCCAGGCGCTGGACCGGCCGCACACCGGCTCGATGCAGTCCAGGTCGGGGCGCAACGTCTCCGAGCACACGGGCCAGCTGGACCTGCAGTCGCTGCTCAAGACCACGCAGTTCCTCGCCAAGGAAATCCAGCTCGAGTCGCTGCTGCCCAAGATGCTGGACGTGCTGCTCGAGAACGCCGGCGCGGAACATGGCGCGATCATCCTGGTGGACGAGAACGAACTGGTGGTGGAGGTCGCCGGCGGGCTCGGCGACAGCCGCCGCTATGCCTGCCAGCTGATCAGCCGGCCGCTGGCGGAACTGTGCAGCGGCGACCGGCCGCTGCTGCCGACGACGATCATCGAATACGTCCAGCTCACCCGCGCGACGCTGCTGCTGAACAACCCGGCCGCCGATCCGCGCTTCGAGCAGAACGCCTACGTGCGCTGGCGGCAACCCAGGTCGGTGCTGTGCCTGCCGGTGCACACGCAGGGCAAGCTGGTGGCGCTGGTCTACCTCGAGAACAACCTGATGGAGCACGCCTTTACCAGCCGGCACCAGCAGACGCTGGAACTGCTCAGCGCGCAGGCGGCCATCTCGCTCGTAAATGCCCGCCTCTACGAAAGCCTCGAGCAGAAGGTCCTGCTGCGCACCGAAGAGCTGCGGCAGATGAGCATGAAGGATGGCCTGACCGGCATCGCCAACCGGCGCTCGTTCGACGAGCGCCTGGCGGTGGAACTGCGCCGCGGCTTCCGCAGCCAGGCGCCGCTGTCGCTGCTGATGATCGACATCGACCACTTCAAGCAATACAACGACCGCTGGGGCCATTTCCAGGGCGACGACTGCATCCGCGCCGTGGCCGCCGCGCTGGCGGGCGCCGTCAGCCGCGCCAGCGACCTGGTGGCCCGGTACGGCGGCGAGGAATTCGCGATCCTGCTGCCCGATACCGATGCCGAGGCGGCGGCGCAGGTCGCCCAGAACTGCCTTCGGGCCGTCGAGGCCCTCGCCCTGCCGCATGCCAACACCACGGTCAGCGACTTCGTCAGCCTGAGCATCGGCGTCTGCACCCTGTCGGTGACCGAAGAGGCGACGCCGGCGACGCTGATCACCCGCGCCGACCAGGCGCTCTACCAGGCCAAACGCAGCGGTCGCAACCGCTGGTGTCCGTTCACGGCAACGGCCGGAGATCCGGCCTCCCCGTAGGCGCCGCGCATCTGGCAAGCTGGCGGCGTGGCAGGCGACACCGGGGCGGGTCGGATGCGAACGACGAGGACATGGCTGGCCGCGATGCTCGTGGCCTTCGCCGCGCCCGGCATGGCCCAGTCCGGGACTCCCGCCTTCGCCGCGCCCGACGACCCGGATCCGACGACGCTGGATGCCGTGGTCGTCACGGCACGCAAGAAATCCGAAGTCCTGCAGGACGTGCCGCAGGGCGTGGTCGCGCTCGACGCCGGCGAACTGCAGCGGCAGGGCATCGACAACCTCGCCGACCTCGCCGCCGCGGTGCCCGGCCTGCAGCAGCAGGAACTGGCGATCACCAGCCGGCTGATCCTGCGCGGCATCCATTCCGGCGACAACAACGCGTTCGAACAGTCGGTCGGCGTCTACCTGGACGGCATCTACCGCGGCCGCATGAACCAGCAGCACATCGGCCTGTTCGACCTGGAACGCGTCGAGGTGCTCAAGGGCCCCCAGGTGACCCTCTACGGCAACAGCTCGGTGGGCGGCGCGATCAGCGCCGTCAGCCGGCGCCCGTCGTTCGAGGCGGGCGGCGAGGTGCGCATGCGCCACGAGTTCGAATACGAGGAGCCGCGTGTGGAAGCCGGCTTCGACGTGCCGGTGAACGACCGGCTGGCGCTGCGCCTGTCCGGGAAATGGCGCGAGCAGCGCAGGGGCAACTGGGTCAACGATTTCTCGGGCGAGCGCGAACCGACGTTCGCCGAAGGGGCCGCGCGGATCGGCGCGCTGTGGCTGCCCGGCGACGCGTGGCGCATCGCGCTGCGCCATGAACAGGGCAGCTTCCGCCGCGACGGCCACGTCTTCGACGTCTACAAGCATGTCGACGGCCAGGGCCAGCCGTGGCCGGGCTCGACGTTCTCCGGCATCGACGACGGCCGCCTCGATGTCGGCAACGGCGATCCGTTCCGCTATCAGGACTCGTTCCTGGACACCGACATGGAGGAGACGCTGCTCGACGTCGAGTACCAGTTCGACCGCCTGGCGCTGACGTCGATCACCGGCGACAGCCGCTACCGCTACCGGCAGTCGCTCGACGTCGACATCTCGCCGGCGACGCTGGTCAACGTCCACCAGGACGAGGTCTACCGGCAGTTCTCCCAGGAATTCCGCCTGTCCGGCCCGGCCTCGGACCGGATCGATTTCCTCGCCGGCCTGTACTTCCAGTCCGACTCGCTGCGCAACGACTACCTGTCGGATTTCAATCTTCCGGAACTGCTGGCGCCGGCCTTCGGTGTCCCGTCCAGCGTGATCGCGCCGCTGATCGCACCCTTCTCGCGGCATATCCTGCTCGACCAGGACACCCGGCAGTGGGCGGTGTTCGGCAACGTCGACATGGCGCTGGGCGAGCGGCTGACCGCCTCGTTCGGCTTCCGCTACCTCGAGATGGACAAGGACGCGCGACAGGCCGTGCGCCCGGCCGGCATCGACCACGTCGACGGCGCCGGCGCACTGGTCGACCTGCGCTGGCTGGATCCGCAGCTGGCGCCGCTGCTGCTGGGCAACGCCGACTACCTGGCCGATCCGACCGGCTACGTGCTGGTGCTGGCCGACGGCAGCACCGTCGCGCCGGTGCTGGCGCCCGGACACGTGGTCGGTTACAGCCTGGTGTCCGGCGGCACCGGCGACCTGCACGAGTTCACCGGCCTGTCGCGCCGCGAACGCCACCCGATGTTCAACGCCAGCCTCGCCTGGCGCGCGTCCGACGACCTGCTGCTGTACGCCACCTGGGCCAACGGCGCCAAGGCCGGCGGTTTCGACTTCCTGTACGAGGGCGCGAGCCGCGACGAGGTCGAATACCTGCCCGAACAGGCGAACGTGTTCGAGGTCGGCTTCAAGAAGGACTGGCGCAACCTGCGCCTGAACGTCGCCGCGTTCCACGGCCGTTATTCCGACCTGCAGGTGTCGGTCTTCGACGGCGGGATCGGTTTCGTGGTCGGCAATGCGGCCAGTTCGATCTCCCGGGGCGTCGACGCCGAATTCGCCTGGCGTTTCGCCGACGGCTGGATCGCTTCCGGCAATGTCGCGTGGCTGGACTTCCGCTACGACGAATTCCGCAACGCCAACTGCAGCACCACCGAGCGCCTGACCACCGGCCAGGTGCTGTGTGACTGGTCGGGCGACCGGGCGCCGCTGGTGCCGGCGCTGGAGACCACGCTGGCGATCGAACACGCGCACCGCTTCGGCAACGGCCGGACGCTGCTCAACCGGCTGGGCTGGTCGTATACCGGCGGGCACAGCACGGCCTCGGACAACGAGGTGCAGACCCGCCAGCCGGGCGTGCACCTGTTCGACTGGCGCACCGAGCTGACGGCGGCGGACGGCGACTGGACCCTCGCGCTGGTCGGCCGCAACCTCACCGACGAGAGGTACCTCGTGTTCACCTCGGTGATCCCGCTGGCGCCCGGCGGCGCCTTCGCCGGTGTGCGATCGAAAGGACGGGAACTGGCACTCGAGTGGAGCTGGCGCTTCTAGGGGCGCGAGCCGACCTTTCCTGACCTGGGTCAACCGGCGCGCCCGCTCGCACCGATATCATCGCGGTCCCTGCATCCTGCCCGACACCATGGACCGATTCGCCGTACTGGATGCCGCCGCGATCGCGGCCCTCGTCGACCGCTTCTACGAGCGGGTGCGCCGCGACCCCGCGCTCGGCCCGGTGTTCGAAGCGGCCGTGCACGACTGGGACGAGCACACGCGCACCCTCGTCTCGTTCTGGTCGTCGGTCGCGCTGGGCGAACGGACGTATCGCGGCAACCCGATGGGTGTGCATCGCGCCGTCGGCGGCATCGACGCGGCGCATTTCGAACGCTGGCTGGCGCTGTGGCGCGACACGGCCGGCGAGGTGCTCGAACCGGCCGCGGCCGCGACGATGATCGATTACGCCGACCGCATCGGCGCCAGCCTGCAGCTGGGGCTGGGCCTGGCCGGGACGCGCGCGCCCGTGCCCGGGTTGCGCATCCTCGGCTGAGCGACGCCGGTCACTTCCGGACGGGCGGCGCCGATGCCCGGCAACGGCTGATCGTCATCGTCTCGCGGTCGCCGTCCGCGTACAGGAACTGGATGCGTTCGCCGTCCATCTTTTCGACGACACCGGGGAAATACCGGCCCCTGTTCTGCCAGTTGCACTGCAGCGCGCTGCCGGCGTGCCAGTCGACCGGGCCGAAGTCGCCGGCGCGCACCACGCCGAGGTCGCCGTCGTCGTAGGCGATGTGCACGTCGGCCCCGACGACCTCCACCACCCGGGCCGGGTACCACATGCCGTCGTCCGGCCACACGGCGAGGATCCGGTCGCCCGGAGCCTGTGCCATCGCATTCGCCGCCAGCGCCAGCAGCGCCAGTCCCGCCCACTTGTGCATCGAGCCCATGGTGTTCTCCCTTTT
>JAKFCL010000037.1:0-2170 GCA_036676665.1 Arenimonas sp.
TCGATCTGGTCCTCGGTGCGGTTGTTGGCCACCAGCTCGTCGGCCGACGGCATGTCGATGCCGTAGATGTTGGGATAGCGCACCGGCGGCGCCGCCGAGGCCAGGTAGACCTTCTTGGCGCCGGCGTCGCGCGCCATCTGCACGATCTGCTGGCTGGTGGTGCCGCGCACGATCGAGTCGTCGACCAGCAGGACGACCCGGCCCTTGAACTCCAGCGGAATCGGGTTGAGCTTGCGGCGCACCGATTTCACCCGTTCGCCCTGCCCCGGCATGATGAACGTGCGGCCGACGTAGCGGTTCTTGATGAAACCCTCGCGGTACTTCACGCCCAGCAGGCTGGCGATTTCCAGCGCGGCGTCGCGCGAGGTGTCCGGGATCGGGATCACCACGTCGATGTCGTGGTCGGGGCGCAGGCGCAGGATCTTCTGCCCCAGCGTCACGCCCATGCGCATGCGCGCCTTGTGCACCGAGATGTTTTCCATCATCGAGTCGGGGCGGGCGAAGTACACGTATTCGAAGATGCACGGCGCGTGCGGGCGCGGCTCGGCGCAGACCTCGGCGTGCAGGCTGCCGTCGTGGCCGATCACCACCGCCTCGCCCGGCTCGACGTCGCGTTCGCGCACGAAGCCCAGGATGTCGAGCGCCACGCTCTCCGAAGCCACGGCGTATTCGGGCCCGTGCGGGCCGTCGCGACGGCCCAGCACCAGCGGGCGGATGCCGTGCGGGTCGCGGAAGGCCACCAGGCCCAGGCCCATCACCATGCTGACGACGGCATATCCGCCGGTGCAGCGCCGGTGCACGCCGGCGACCGCGGCCACCGCCGCCTGCGGCGTCAGCACGCCCTGCGCCTGCAGTTCGTGCGCGAACACGTTCAGCAGCACTTCCGAATCGGACTCGGTGTTGACGTTGCGCTTGTCCTGCTCGAACACCATCCGGCGCAGCGCGTCGGTATTGATCAGGTTGCCGTTGTGCGCCAGCGCGATGCCGTACGGCGAGTTCACGTAGAACGGCTGCGCCTCGTCCGAGCCGGCCGAGCCGGCGGTCGGGTAACGGCAGTGGCCGATGCCGACCCGGCCGGTCAGCAGCGCCATCGAGGACTCGTCGAAGACCTCCTTCACCAGCCCGTTGCCCTTGTGCAGGTGCAGGCGGCTGCCATCCATCGTGGCGATGCCGGCCGCATCCTGGCCGCGGTGCTGGAGTACGGTCAGGCCGTCGTAGAGGGCCGCCGCGACGTCGCTGGCGCCGGCGATTCCGATGATGCCGCACATGGTTCAGGTCTCCGGAACGGTTTCGGTGCCCGCGGATTGCGGGACGCCGGGGGTTTGTTTTTCGGGCGGCGACACGTCGGTCCGCGCGTCGCCGGGCCGCATCGCGTCGGCCGCGCCATCGGGCAGCGTCGCCCCGGGCAGCGCCGTGGCCGCATCGAAGCGCACATGCCGCGCGGCCTCCTCGGGCAGGAACCCGCTCATCCATTCGGCACCGCGCTGCGCTTCGGGAATCAGCCGCGATTCGCGCCACCAGCCGTCCTGCGGCATCGGGGTGAAACCCAGCAGCAGCACCGCCAGGCAGGTCAGCACGACGCCGCGCGCCAGGCCGAAGCCCACCCCGAGCACGCGGTCGGTGGACGACAGACCGGTGCCGGCGATGGCCTTGCCGATCAGCCAGGTCACGCCGCCTCCGGCCAGCAACACCACGAGGAACACCGCGGCGTGCCCGAGGAAGAACCGCGCCGACACCGACTCGATGCCGCCGAACCACCCGGCCACCGTCGAACCGAAGCCGAGGGTCAGCCAGAACGCACCGATCCAGACGGTCAGCGACAGCACCTCGACGACGAAACCGCGCCACAGGCCGACGGCCATCGACACCGCCAGGATCGTCAGCAGGGCGTAGTCGGCCACGTTGAACATCGGCGTCAGGGGTGCGAGACGACGATCGCGTCGGGCAGGCCGAGGCGCGAGGCGACGCTGTCGCGCAGGCGCTGCGCGGCATCGCGATCGGCTTCCGGTCCCACCCGCACGCGCCAGACGACGCCGCGGTCGGTGCTGACGCGCTGGTGGAAAGCGACGAAGCCGGCGGCCTTGGCACGGTCGCGCAGCGCATCGGCATCGGACTGCGAACTGAGCGCGCCCAGCTGCACCGCGAAACCGACGCTCGCGGCGGCGGCCGG
>JAKFCL010000038.1:0-2404 GCA_036676665.1 Arenimonas sp.
TACGGCAGCTCGCCGCTGGCGCACATCCAGCACATGCGGGTGGAGCGGGCCAAGGCGCTGCTGGAGACGACGCTGCTGAGCTTCGACGAGATCGTCGAGCGCTGCGGCTACAGCGACGCCTCCAGCTTCCGCAAGCTGTTCAAGCGCGCGACCTCACTGACCCCGGCCGACTACCGCGAGCGCTTCCGCATGCGGGCGGCCTGACGGCGCCCGCCACTTCAGCCCGAACAGCGGCCGCAGCACGCCGACCCGCTTCACGACTTCGCCGCCCAGCAGGCATGCCGCCAGCGTGCCGCCGACCACCAGCAGCGATTCCGGCACGGCGCCCAGCCGCATCGGCACCAGCCAGTAGGCGAGCGCGACGGTCGCGGTCTGGTGGATCACGTACCACGGGAACACCATCTCGCTGGCATACGGCAGCCAGCGGAACGGCCGGTCGAGCGCATGCCGGGCCCACGCCAGCAGCGCGAGCAGCACCGTCCAGACCATCAGCCCGCGCCACGCCCGGATCGCGACGAGCACCGGCTCGGCGAATTCCACGTCGAGCTTCAGCAGCGGCACGTACAGCGCCAGCATCACCACCGCCGCCCCGCCGAGCGTGCGGCGCCGCCGCGACAGTTCGGCCCAGAACGCCTCGCTGCGCGCCAGGGCGTAGCCGAACAGGAACACCGTGAACGACTGCGCGTGGTTGAACCAGTCGCCGAGCAGGTCGTGGGTGATCTCGAACCGCGGCATCAGCACGAGCATGTACAGCACCAGCGGCAGCGCCGGCAGCAGCACGAGTTTCACGCCGCGCAGATCGCCGAGCCATTGCTGCCAGCGCCGCCCGGGCACCGATTCGAGCAGCGGCAGCAGCGCCGTCAATACCAGCGTGTAGACCCACAGGTAGGCCAGGTACCACAGGTGGTTCCAGGTGACGCCATGCTCGGCGCCGTCCCAGCCGCCGGCCGGCCACGGCTGCACCTGCCAGTAGCGCAGGATGAAGGCGCCATAGCCCGGGTCGATCGTGCCGTTGGTGACACCCTGGCAATACGCCTGGACCGGCACCGTCACGAACATGCCGAACAGCAGCGGCACCAGCAGCCGCGCGGTCCGCGCCAGCGCGAACCGCCCCGGCGCCCGCGCCGGCCGGTACAGGCCGATCGCCAGGCCCGAGATCAGGAACAGCAGCGGCATGCGCCAGCGGTTCATCGCCAGCATCGGCCACTGCAGCCAGTCCTGCAGGTAGGTGGACTTCAGGTGCCAGTCCCACTCGGCGACGTAGAGCATCGCGCAGTGGTAGGCGATCAGCGAGATCAGGGCGAGGACGCGCAGGGCATCCAGGTCGTGGCGGCGGGGCATCGATGGACTCCGGTCGGGAATGCCCGGCAGCGTCGGCGTCGCGCCCGGCCGCCGCCAGCGCGCGGGGACGGATCGCGGGCCCGCCGGGACGAACCGCGGACCCCGGTGACCGGCGCGATGGCGCGATCCGGCGCGGCCCCTAGAATGGCGCGATGCCCGACCACCCCGACCTCGCCCGGCCCGCCGACCCGTCCCCCACCCCGCCGGCGCGGGCTGCCGCGCACCCGCCGGCGGCGCGGCCTTCCGACCGCCTGCCCACGGCCTACGAGCGCTATCTGCCGTGGCGACGCTGGGTCGAGGTCGGCTTCTGGGTCGCCAGCGTCGCGATCTCGGCGATCGGCAACACGATCACCGTCGGGATGGAGATGTCCCGCGCCGGGCTCGAGTTCCATCCGGCCGAACCGGCGATCTGGGAGTGGACCAGCAACCTGACGTTCCTGGCGCTGGTCCCGGTCGTGGCCTGGTTCAGCCGCCGCTGGCCGCCGCGGCTGGCCGAGTGGCGCACCCGCCTGCCGATGTACGTGGCCGCCAGCGTCGCCTTCAGCGTGGCGCATGTCGTCGTCATGGTCGGCCTGCGCAACCTCGTCTACTGGTACGGCGGCTTCGAATACGACTTCGGCGACTGGGGCCGGCAACTGGTCTACGAGTACGTCAAGGACATCCGCAGCTTCGCCGGCATGGTGCTGACGATCGAGCTCTACCGCTTCGCGCTGCGCCGCCTGCAGGGCGAAGCCAGCCTGCTCGACGCGCCCGACGACGACACCGCCCCGGTGGAGCCGGTCGAGCGCCCGGAGCGCTTCCTGGTGCGCAAGCTCGGTCGCGAATTCCTGGTCGCCGCCGCCGACATCGAGGCGCTGCAGGCCGCCGGCAACTACGTGAACCTGCGCGTGCGCGGCCGCGAATACCCGCTGCGCAGCACGATCGCCGCGGTCGAGACGCGGCTGGACCCGCAACGCTTCCAGCGCGTGCACCGCAGCCATATCGTCAACCTGGACCACATCGCGTCGATCGAACCGCTCGACACCGGCGATGCGCGCATCCATCTGCAGGACGGCACGGTCGT
>JAKFCL010000039.1:0-8094 GCA_036676665.1 Arenimonas sp.
CACGGCATCCACGACCCGCGCGTACGCCCCGAGCACCCAGGCCGGCGTCGCCCGCGCCGGCGTGCGCCGTCCGAGCTGGCGGCCGACCTCGGCGAGCAGGTCGACGAAACCCGCGTGCTCGCCTCCGAGCAGGAAAGCCTCGCCGCGCACCCCGCGCTGCCAGCCGCGTACCTGCGCCCGGGCGACTTCGCGGACGTCGGCGAACGCGCCCGAACCCGGCGGCGCCCCCGGCAACCTGCCCTGGTCGACCAGGCGGATCAGCCGCGACCAGTTCTGGCGGTCGCCCGGACCGAGGATGTGCGACGGCTGGAACACCAGCCAGGGCAGGCCCGATTCGCGCACCCGGCGTTCGCCCTCGAACTTCGTGCGTTCGTAGTTGATCCAGGATTCGCCGCCGCGCTGGGGCAGGTCCTCGCGCAGCGTGTCGTGCACGAGGTGCGAGTAGGCCGACACGCTGGACGTATGCACGAAGCCGCGCACGCCGGCCGTGCGGGCGGCATCGAGCAGGCGCTGGGTGCCCCCGACGTTGGTGTCCGTCTGGGCGGCGTTGCCCGGCGACCAGGTGCTGGTGTCGGCGGCGGTGTGGAAGACCGCGTCCATGCCGGCGACCGCCGCGGCAAGCGCCGCCGGATCGCCGAGGTGGCCGCGGACCGGTTCGGCGCCCAGGGCGGCGACCGCCGCGTCCCCGCCCGGGGTGCGCGACAGCCCGCGGACGGTGGCACCGGCGGCGCGCAGCTCGCGCACCAGGTGCTGGCCGAGGAAGCCGGTGGCACCGGTGACCAGGACGGATGTCATCGATCGTGTCCTTGTTATGGTTTCGCTAACGTTGTTTAGCGTAAGGTTGAACAACTGGGGCCAAGTATCCGCCGTTCATGAAAATGTTCACTTTCCTGACGCACCTTCCGTCCCCCCTCGATGCCCTCGCCGGCGTCACCGGCCTGCGCCGGGTCGGCGACGACTGCGGCGTCACCGTCCACCGTTTCGGCCGCTACGTGCGCACGCTCGGCCCCGGCTGGCACTGGACGCTGCCGGGCGCCGACCAGCTCGGGCACCCCGTGCGTCTGATCGGCCACCACCTGGACGTGCCCGCCGGGACCGGCGGCCACGCCGAGCTGTACTACCAGATTCTCGACCCCGAACGGGCCGGCCCGGCGCTCGACCAGGTCGACCAGCTCGTGCACGACCAGACCCGGGATGCGATCGCCGCCCTGCCCGGCCCGGTGCAACCGGGCCTGCCGCTGGCCGAGGCGCTGAAGATCGAGCTCAATCGCCGGGTCGCCGCGCACGGGCTGCGCGTGATCCGCTGCTCCCTGCACGCCGCGTAGCCCCGCCGCTTTCGGCGACAATGCGGGCATGAACCCGCTGACCCACCTGCTGCCCGAACTCGAAGCCGGGCTGGTCGCCCTCGGGCTGCCACCGCAGCCGCTGGCGACCCGCCTGCTCGACTACCTGGCGCTGCTCGACCGCTGGAACCGCACCTACAACCTCACGGCCATCCGCGACCCGCGCGAGATGATCGGCAAGCACCTGCTCGATTCGCTGTCGATGTGGCCGCATGTCCGCGACGGCCGCCTGGCCGACCTGGGCACGGGCCCCGGCCTGCCCGGCATCCCGCTGGCGCTGGCGCGCCCGGGCCTGCAGGTCACGCTGGTCGAGAGCAACGGCAAGAAGACCCGCTTCCTGCGCGAAGCGGTGCGCCAGCTCGGACTCGAGAACGTGCGCGTGCTCGAGTCGCGCGCCGAGGCGGTCGACGAGCCGGGCGCCTATGCGCAGGTCACCGCGCGCGCGATGGACACCCTGGCCGGCATCCTGGCCGTCGGCGGCCACCTGATCGCGCCCGACGGGCGGCTGCTGGCGATGAAGGGCCAGCATCCGGACGCCGAGATCGCCGGCCTGCCGCCGGGTTGGCGCGTCGAAACGGTGCAGCGCCTGCAGGTGCCGGGCGTGGAAGGCGACCGCCATCTGGTCGCCGTCACCCGCGACCGGCCGCAGGCGGCATAATCCCCGTCCGGGAACCCACCCCGTTCGAAACCCCACCACCGGCCCCCGCGGGACGGCGCAAGGAGCCTGCATGGGTCGCATCATCGCCATCGCCAACCAGAAGGGCGGCGTCGGCAAGACCACCACCGCCGTGAACCTGGCCGCCGCGCTCGCCGCGGTGCCGCGCCGGGTGCTGCTGGTGGACATGGACCCGCAGGGCAACGCGACGATGGCGTCGGGCGTCGACAAGCGCGAGCTGGAGTTCTCGACGACCGAGGTGCTGCTGGGCGAGTGCCCGGTCGACGCCGCCGTGGTGAAGACCGCCGAGGGCTACGACCTGCTGCCGGGCAACATCGACCTGACCGCCGCCGAGATGCGGCTGATGGACGAGGCCGGCCGCGAACAGCGCCTGAAGGCGGCGCTGGCGCCGCTGCGCGAGCGTTACGACTACCTGCTGATCGACTGCCCGCCGTCGCTGTCGCTGCTGACGCTCAACGCGCTGGCCGCCGCCGACGGGGTGATCGTGCCGATGCAGTGCGAATACTTCGCGCTCGAGGGCCTGAGTTCGCTGGTCGACACCATCGAGGCGCTGAAGGGCAAGCTCAACCCGACGCTGCAGATCGACGGCATCGTCCGCACCATGTTCGACGTGCGCAACAACCTGGCCAACGCCGTGTCGGGCGAACTGACGCGGCATTTCGGCGACAAGGTGTTCCGCTCGATCATCCCGCGCAACGTGCGCCTGGCCGAGGCGCCGAGCCACGGCCAGAGCATCGTCGGCTACGACCGGGCCTCGCGCGGCGGCATCGCCTATCTCGGCCTGGCCGGCGAGATCGTGCGGCGCGAGCAGAAGACCACCAGGGAGTTCGCATGAGCAGCAAGAAACGCGGCCTGGGCCGCGGGCTGGAGGCCCTGCTGGGCACCGGCAACAAGGGCGCCGCGCCCGACGCCGAGCCGGCCGCCGGCGGCGACGGCCTGCGCACCTTGCCGATCGGCGACCTGCAGCCCGGCAAGTACCAGCCGCGCACCGGCATGGATGCCGACAAGCTCACCGAACTGGCCGAGTCGATCAAGGCCCAGGGCCTGATCCAGCCGATCGTCGTGCGCAGCATCGGCAGCAGCCGCGACGGCCACCTGCGCTACGAGATCATCGCCGGCGAGCGCCGCTGGCGCGCCGCCACCCAGGCCGGCCTGACCGACGTGCCGGTGGTGCTGCGCGAGGTCGACGACCGCGCCGTCATCGCGATGGCGCTGATCGAGAACATCCAGCGCGAGGACCTCAACCCGCTCGAGGAAGCCCAGGCACTGAGCCGGCTGATCGACGAGTTCAGCCTCACCCACCAGCAGGCCGCCGAAGCGGTCGGCCGCTCGCGCGCGGCGGTGTCCAACCTGCTGCGCCTGCTGGAACTGCCCGACGGGATCCGCCGGCTGCTCGAGGACAAGTCGCTGGAGATGGGCCATGCCCGCGCCCTGCTGACGCTGGCCGCGCCGGCGGCGCTGGCGCTGGCGAAGGAAGCCGTCGCCGAAGGGTGGTCGGTGCGCGAGGTCGAACGCCGCGCCCAGCTGCTGGCCAAGGGCCAGCTGCCGGCGAAGAAGGCCGCGAAGCCCGGCGCGCGCAAGATCGATGCCGACATCGCCTCGCTCGAGCGCGAGCTGTCCGAGAAGCTCGGCGCCAAGGTCGCCGTGCAGCACGGCCGCGGCGGCCGCGGCAAGCTGGTGATCGCCTACCACGGCCTGGAATCGCTGGAAGGCATCCTGGAGCGCCTGCGCGGCTGACGGCCGCGCGGCTGCCGCGCCGGGAGGAAATCTTAACGATCGGCCGACGACAATCGCCGCCGCCCGCCTCTTCCGTCCGGAGCCCGTTGCGTGAGTCCACCCGTGCTGTCCGTCGTCGTGCCCGCCTGCAACGAGCAGGGCAATGTCGTGCCGCTGGTCGACGAGATCGTCGCGGCGCTGCGCGGCGACGTGGCGTTCGAGATCGTCTTCGTCGACGACCACAGCGACGACGCGACGCTGGCCGAGCTGACCGCCGCGAAGGCGCGGGTGCCGGAGCTGCGGGTGCTGACCCAGGCCGCCCGCGGTGGCCAGAGCGCGGCGATCCGCGCCGGCGTGAAGGCGGCGCGCGGCGGCTGGGTGGCCACGCTCGACGGCGACGGCCAGAACGACCCGGCCGACCTGCCGAAGCTGCTGGCGGCCCGCGATGCCGGCGATCCGGCGGTGAAGCTCTATGCCGGCTGGCGCGTGGACCGCAAGGACACCGGCAGCAAGCGGCGGGCCTCGCGCTGGGCCAATGCACTGCGCGCGCGGATCCTGCGCGACGACACCCCCGACACCGGCTGCGGCACCAAGCTGTTCGAACGGGCGGCGTTCCTGGACCTGCCCTATTTCGACCACATGCACCGCTACCTGCCGGCGCTGATGCAGCGGGCCGGCTGGCGCACGGTCAGCGTGCCGGTGAACCATCGCCCGCGCGGCACCGGCGTGTCCAAGTACACCAACCTGGGGCGGGCGCTGGTGGGCATCCGCGACCTGATGGGCGTGGCCTGGCTGATCAGGCGCAGCACCCGTACCGCGACCCGCGAACTGGAGTGAGGCGATGAACGAGGAACTGCTGTGGCTCGAATGGACCGGGCTGCACGTCACCGCCTGGAAGCTGATCGGCTACACCGGCGCGCTGATGTTCGGCGGCCGCTGGGTGGTGCAGTTCATCGCCTCCCGGCGGGCCGGCAAGCCGGTGATTCCGCGGGTGTTCTGGTACATGAGCCTGGTCGGCTCGGCGATGACGCTGTCGTATTTCCTGTTCTCGGCCAAGCAGGACTCGGTCGGCGTGCTGCAGAACCTGTTCCCGACCTTCACGGCCGCCTACAGCCTCTGGCTCGACGTCCAGCACCGCGGCTGGCACCGGGACCGGGCCGGGCACTGACGCCCGGGTCGGCCGCCCGGCCCCACCCCCCTGTGGATAAGTCGTTGCGGCCCCGGGCCGACATGGGCATAATGCGCGGCTCGCTCCGCACCGCCCCACGGCCCTGGCCCCGGGAATGCGATCTCCGGCCCCTGGCGGAGCGCCCGTGTCATCCCGCATCGCATGCTTCCGACGGCCCCGGGCCCGACGTCGCGGGGCCGCCGCCGTCCGGGCTACGGACGGCCAGATCCGACCCAGGAGTCGAACCATGAGCCGAGTTTGCCAAGTGACCGGCAAGGGCGTGATGAGCGGCAACAACGTCTCGCACGCGAACAACAAGACCCGCCGCCGTTTCCTTCCCAATCTGCACGAGCGCCGCTTCTGGGTTGCGTCCGAGAACCGTTGGGTGAAGCTGCGTCTTTCCATGCACGCGCTGCGCACGATCGACAAGAACGGCATCGATTCCGTTCTCGCCGAGATGCGCGCCCGCGGCGACAAGATCTGAGGAGGACTGAACCATGGCTTCCAAGCGCGACAAGATCCGCCTGACGTCTTCTGCCGGCACCGGTCACTTCTACACGACCGACAAGAACAAGAAGACCACTCCGGCCAAGATGGAGATCAAGAAGTACGATCCCGTCGTCCGCAAGCACGTGATGTACAAGGAAGGCAAGATCAAGTAAGCCTCGCGGCTTGCCGATCGCTTCCGGAAAAACCCGCCCTCGTGGCGGGTTTTTCGTTTTCCGGCCGGGCGTGCTCGCGCTAGCGCCAGGTCGCGGCCAGCCCGAGCTGCCAGGTGCGGCCCGGGGCCGGCTCGTAGAAGCGGCCGTTGGCCTCGTTGACGATCACCGAGCCGATCGCGGCGTGGTCGAGCACGTTGTTGACGCGGGCGAACGCCCGCCACCCCAGCCGCGGCGTGCCGAAGCGGTGTTCGATGCCGATGTCGAGCACCGCGTGCCCCGGTGCCCGTGCGCGATTGCGGTCGTCGACGAAGATCGCGCTGTTGCCGCGCGCCTCGACCAGCACGTCGGTATCCTCGCGCGGCCTCCAGCGCAGGCCGATCCAGCCGGTGTGCCGGGCCAGCCCGGGGATGTGCCGGCCGGCCCGCACCAGCAGGTCGTCGGCGTCGCACGGGGGCAGCGCGCAGGTGCCGAAGTCCTCGCGATAGCGCGCGTCCAGGAACGTCCAGGCCGCGGCGAGGTGCCAGCGCGGCGCCAGCGGCAGGTCGAACGAGAGCTCGGCGCCGCGCCGGCGCGAGCGGCCGGCATTGTCGAAATAACTGCGGCCACCCTGGTTGGCGACCGCCACCAGTTCGTCGCGCGTGTGCGAGGCGAACAGCGCTAGCCCGAGCCGCACGCCGCGACGCTCCCAGCGCAGTCCCGCCTCGACGTGGCGGCTGCGCGCGGGCCGCAGCGTATCGTTGAGGCCGCTGCCGCCGTCGAGGCGATAGGCCAGCTCGGCGAAGGTCGGCGTCTCGAAACCGCCACCCGCGTTGGCATACAGCGCCAGCGCCGGATTCACCCGGAACAGCACCCCCAGCACCGGCGACGTGCGCGAATAGGCCTGCGTGCCGCTGTCGTCGGGATTGCCCGGCGCCACGAAGCGGTCGTCCGACGCGAACCGCACGCGGCTGTGGCGCAGGCCGGCGTTGAGCCGCCAGCGCGCACCCGGGCGCCAGTCCGCCTGCATGTAGACGTCGTCGCTGGTGACGCGGTTGCGCTCGTCGCGGCGCAGCGCGCCGACGACGCCGAGCGTGTCGCCGACGAAGTTGGCGAAGCCGCGGCGATGTTCGTCGGCGGCCTCGTGGGCGGCGCCGACGATCAGCGTCGCGCGGGCATCGGCGGCCTGCCATTGCCAGCGCGCGTCGAGGCCGCCGTAGTCGCGGTCCAGGTCGATGGCGCCGCCGCCGTGGGTCGGGCTGGCCTGCACGAACACCGGCACGGTCAGCATCTGGAAGGTCTGCCGCCGGCCCGACCATGCGGTGACGGCGAGCGAGTGCGCCTCGCCGAACGGCCATTCGAGGCGGCCGCCGAGCTGGTCCTGGCGCACGGTCTTGCGCGCGTCGAACAGGGTCGAGCCCGGGCTCGCCGCGCGGCGGTCGACGGCCAGCTCGGCGGCGGTCAGGCCCTGCGGATCGTCGGCCCGCAGGTCCAGGTGGTTGAACAGCAGCGTGTAGGTACCGCCGTCGCCGACGCTGCCGCGCGCGAGCGCCTGGGCCGCGTCGCGGCGCCAGGCGCTGCGGTCGCGCCAGCCGTCGGCGGCGGTGCGGGCGGCGTCCAGGCGCAGGCGATGCACGGCCCCGCCGTCGAGCGGCCCGCGCCACGACACGCCGGCGCGCCACAGCCCGTCGCTGCCGGCGAGCGTGCCCGCCTCGAATTCCGCGTCCGCCGGGGCCGGCAGGCTGAAGAGCGCGATGACCCCTCCGGACGCATTGCCATGCAGCGCCGAGAACGGCCCGCGCAGCACCTCGATGCGGTCGGCCGCCTCGAGCGCGAAATGCGACACCTGCCCCTGGCCGTCGGGCATCGACGCCGGGATGCCGTCGGCGACCAGGCGCAGGCCGCGCACGCCGAATGTCGCCCGCGCACCGAAGCCGCGGATCGACACCTGCACGTCCTGGGCCTGGTTCTGCCGGTCGCGCACGACGACCCCCGGCACCCGCACCAGCGATTCCGCCAGGCCCAGCGCCGGCCGCGCGCGGCGCAGGTCGGCGCCGTCGACGACGTCGATCGACGCGGGCACGTCGGCAGGCAGTTCCTCGGCGCCGGTGGCGCTGACCACGACCGGATCCAGCCGGACCGGGTCCCCGGCGGCCTGCGGCGCGGCGACAGCCGCCGCGGCGGGCGCCGCCAGCAGCGTCGCCGCCAGCAGCACGGCGACCCGCCGACGGGGCTGGGTCAGAGCTGCGACCTCAGCGGCATCACCACGGACTCCATGAACTTGTCCTTCCACGGCCGCTTCTTCCACATCGCGTAGTCGTACAGCTTGGACTTCTGGATGTCCGCCTCGAACACCTGCGTCATCGCATGCGCGAAGGTCGCATCGTAGACGTTCAGGCTGGCCTCGTCATTGAGGCTGAAGCTGCGCTGGTCGAAGTTTGTCGAACCCACCGACACCAGCAGGTCGTCCACGATCAGCATCTTGACGTGCATCATCGTCGGTTCGTATTCGTGGATCTCGGCGCCGTCGAGCAGCAGGTTGCCCCACAGCTT
>JAKFCL010000040.1:0-9857 GCA_036676665.1 Arenimonas sp.
GTGAGTTCGGAGCTGGCGACCGACGCCAGCCAGCAGCGGTCGCCGCGCCGCACGCCGGTCAGCCAGCGCTGCACGGAGGGCGCGAAATCGGCCGACGCATGCGTGAACGCCTGCACTTCGCCGAGGCCCTCGCCGGCCTGCCAGCCGGCGACCTTCAGGCGCGAATTGCCGAGATCGAGCAGCCAGTTCATGCGGCGCGCAGGCTGGCTTCGCCGGCATGCACCTGCCGTTCGCTGCCGTCGTCGCCGCGCAGGCGCAGCGCGCCGTCGGCGGCGAGGCCCAGCGCGATGCCGTCGAGCACGCGCCCGCCTTCGTGCAGGCGCACCGGCCGGCCGGCGAGCACGTCGTAGCGCGGCCAGGCTTCGAGGAACGGTGCCAGGCCGTCCTGCTCGAATCGCGCCAGCATCGGCAGCAGCGCGTCGAGCAGCGCGGCGGCGACCGCCTGCCGCGACGGCATGGCGCCCGCCAGGGTCGCCAGGTCCGTCCACGGCTGGTCGACGGCGGCGCCGGCGGCGGGCGGCATCGCCACGTTCAGGCCGATGCCGACGACCACGCGCATCGGGCCGGCGGCGTCGCCCCCGACCTCGACCAGGATGCCCCCGAGCTTGCGTCCGTCCGCGAGCAGGTCGTTGGGCCACTTCAGCCCGACCTGCGGATAGCCCAGACCGTGCAGCGCCTCGGCCACGGCGACGCCGACCGCCAGGCTCAGGCCCTGCAGCGCCGCGACGCCGCCATCGAAGCGCCGCGACAGGCTCAGGTAGACATGCGCGCCCAGCGGCGACGCCCAGCCGCGGCCGCGGCGGCCGCGACCGGCGGTCTGCCGCTCGGCGAGCCAGGCGTGCGTGCCGCGCGTCGGTGGCGGTTCGCGCAGGGCGACGGCGTTGGTCGAATCGGTTTCGAACAGCACGTCGAGCCCGGCCAGTTCCCGCCGTGCCGCCGGCGACAGCGCCGTGCGCAGCGCCGCGGCATCGAGCAGCTGCAGCGGCCGCGCCAGCGCGTAGCCCTGCCCCGGGCTGGCCTGGATGTCCACACCGGCGGCGCGCAGCGCCTCGATGCGCTTCCACACCGCCGCGCGCGTCACGCCGATGCCGCGCGCCAGTTCGGCGCCCGACGCCGGACCCTCGCACAGCCGCGCCAGCAGGTCGCGATCGCTCACGGGGCGGACCGCCGCAGCCGGGTCCACAGTCGCGCCCGTTCGAACCGGTGTTCGACGCCCGCACGCATCCGCGCGAGGTTGCCGCGATGGGTGAACAGGATGAACAGCGCGCAGGCCCCGACGAACGCCGCGCGTTCCGGCGACGCGTCGGTCAGCAGCGACAGCGGCAGCAGCGACAGCGCCGCCACGACCGTCGAGAACCCGACGTAGCCGGTCGCGACCAGCACCAGCACCCACACGCCGATCAGCACCGGCACGGCCAGCGGCCACAGCACCAGCAGCGCGCCCACGTACGTGCCCGCACCCTTGCCGCCACGGAATCCGTGGAACACCGGCCAGACATGTCCCAGCACCGCCGCGGCACCGGCCGCGTACGGCAGCCACGGAGCACCGACGCCGGCAGCGACCGCCAGCCACGCGGCGGCGACGCCCTTGCCGACATCGATCAGCACCGTGCCCAGCGCGAACTTCCAGCCCTGCGTGCGCAGCGCGTTGGTGCCGCCGGCATTGCCGCTGCCGTGCTCGCGGATATCGACGCCCCGCAACCGGCCGAGCAGCAGGCTGCCCGACAGCGAACCGAGCATGTACGCAACGGCGAGCACGAGGCAGATGGCGAGCGCGGGGGGCATGGGCCGATTCTAGGCGCTGCGGCCAGGAACTAAAAACCAGCAACTAAAAACCAGTGGAAAAGCCAGCCCGCCGCCCAAGCCCTTGATTGCTAGTTTTCAGTTGCTAGTTTCCAGTTTCTAGTGGTTGCAGCGAGACGACCAACGCCCCCGGCCCCGCATGTGCGCCGATCGCCGGGCCGGTTTCCACCAGCCAGCCTTCGTCGACGGTGATTTCCCTGCGCAGGGCCGCCAGCAGCGCCTCGCCGTCGGCGAGCGCATCGCAGTGGCCGACGATCAGCCGCCAGCGCCGCGTGCGCTCGACGCGGCGGGCGACGTAGCGCGCGAAACGCTCCGGTGCATCGCGCTTGCCGAACAGGCCGCCGGCGAGGCCGAGCGTGCCGTCCGGTTTAACCTTCGCCACCGGCGTCAGCCCCAGCCATTCGACCACCGGCCGTGCCCACGCCGGGATGCGGCCGCCGCGCACCGCGTGGCGGATGTTGCGCGCCATCGCCCAGGTCAGCGTCAGCGGCTTGAGCCGCGACAATTCCGCGAGGATCGCCGCCGCGTCGGCGCCGGCCGCGGCCATCTCGCCGGCACGCAGCGCCAGCAGGCCTTCGCCGCCGGACGCGTTGCCGCTGTCGAACACATAGGTGCGGTCCGGATGGCCACGCTGGGCGGCGGTCTCGGCCGACTGCAGCGTGCCCGACACCGCCCGCGACAGGCCGACGTACACCAGCTCGCGATGGTGCGACAGCAGGAACTCGAACTGCCGGCGGAAATCCCCCGGCGGCGGCTGGCTCGTGCGCGGCAGCGCGATCTCGGTGCGCAGCTTGCGGTAGAACTCCGCCGTGCTGAGCCCGACCTTGTCCAGATAGTCCTGGTCGCCGAAGTTCACCCGCGCCGGCACCATGTGGATGTTCAGCCGCTGCATCGCCTCGGCGGGCAGGTCGGCGGCACTGTCGGTGATCACCGCCACGCCGATCGAACCGGCGGCGGTGCGCGCCTGCGCGAACATGTCGTCGGCCTTCGTGCCCTCTACGCGACCGAAGCGCGCCGCGAGCGCGAACAGCGCCGCCGGATCCCCGACATGCGCGTGCAGGCGCAGCCGCGCCGAACTGCCGGCGATGACGACGCACGACGAGCCGAGTTCGCCGACCGCGGCGCGCAGGGCGGCGCGGTCCAGGCCCTCGCCGACCAGCAGGCATTCGCTGCACCAGCGGTGTTCGGGATCGGCGTCGGCGACCTCGCCGTGCGCCTGCGCGGCTTCCAGGTCGGCCGGCGCGTCGTCGGTGAGGCCGGCGGCATCGACCGCGCCGGACGCGATGAAGTCGCCGATGCCCTCGAGCAGGTCGACGAAACCCTGGGCACCCGCGTCGACCACGCCGGCACGCGCCAGCACCGGCAACTGGTTCGGCGTGTTCGCCAGCGCCCGCCGGCTGTGTTCGAGGGCGCGCCGGAACCATTCGCCCAGGTCGCCGCCGGCGCGGGTGTCGAGCGCTTCGGCGAAAGCGGCGATGACGCTCAGGATCGTGCCTTCGCGTGGCTCCGACAGCGCCTGCCGGGCCGACAGCGCGCCGGCCTGCACGGCGCGCGCCAGTGCCGGCGGATCGAGGGTGCGCGCCGGGCCGGCGGCATCGGCGACGCCGGTGAAGAACTGCGCCAGGATCGCCCCCGAGTTGCCCCGGGCGCCGTCCACCGCGTCCTCGCCGACCCGCCGCAGCAGGTCGCCGGCGCCTTGCGTGCGCCGGCTCAGCGCGCCGGCCAGCACGCCGCCGAGAGTGAAGGCGAGGTTGCTGCCGGTATCGCCGTCGGGCACCGGGAACACGTTGATCTTGTTGAGCAGTTCGCGCTGCGAGATGACGCGGCGGGCACCGGCGATCAGGGCGCGGCGCAGGGCGGGGCCGCGGATCAGCGGTGGCGTGGCGACGAGGGTGGCGGCATTCATGGGCTGCCGGAGTCTGCCGCGCGCCGCGCGAACGCGCCATGCTGCGGCGCCGCAACCGTGCTCCGGCACACATTCCGGGTTCGGGGTTAGAATCGCTGCAACCCTCACCGCTCCGGCGGCATCCGAAGGGACATCCCGCCCGCAGGTGACGATCATGATCCGCACGCTGCTCTCGTTCGCCCTGTTCCTGTCCGCCGCCGGCGCCTTCGCCGCCGAGCCGCCGCCGACCGATGTCGATGCGCCGGGGTGCCCGAAGACCGAGCAGGCCAAGGACAAATCGCCGCCGGACGACGCCAGCAAGGCGTCGAACCGTCCCGGCGCGCCGGCACCGGTGCGGCCGCGCAATGCCACCACGACCCGCGGCACGCCGCGCTGGCACAGCCTGCTGCCGGGCATGTTCCGCTAGAGCGGCGGGCTTGCCTGGCCGCGTCCGCGCCCGCACGCTGCGGGCATGAGATCGCTCTTCGCCCGTTTCCGCGCCGCCCCGCCCGCCCTGTCCGCCGGACAGGTCACGCAGCTTGCCGCGGCACTGCCCTGGCTGGCGCGGCTCGATGCCGACCGGCGGGCGCGCCTGCACGACCTGAGCGCGCGCTTCCTCGCCGGCAAGACGATCACGCCCGTGCACGGACTGGAACTGGATGACGGCCAGCGCCTGCGCCTGGCGGCGCTGGCCTGCCTGCCGCTGCTGCAGTTCGGCGAACAGGGCCTGCACGGCTGGTCGCAGGTGATCGTCTACCCCGGCGCGTTCCGCGTGCATCGCCGCCACCACGACGAAGACACCGGCGTGGTCGCCGAATGGGCCGAGGACCTCGCCGGCGAATCGTGGGAACAGGGTCCGCTGATCCTGTCCTGGGACGATGTCGAGAGCGATGCGGCGGAACCGGAGGAAGGGTTCCTGCTGGTCGCGCACGAGATGGCGCACAAGCTCGACGCCCTCGACGGGGCGATGGACGGCACGCCGCCGCTGCCGGCCGCGTGGCAGCGCGACTGGGCGCGCGATTTCCAGGCGGCGTACGAGGGTTTCTGCGAACGCGTGGACGCCGGCGAACAGACCGCGATCGACGATTACGCGGCCGAGGCGCCGGAGGAATTCTTCGCGGTCACCAGCGAATACCACTTCTCCGCGCCGGCGCTGCTCGCACGGGAGATGCCCGCCGTCGCCGCCCACCTGCTGCGCTTCTACGGCGAATCGCCGATCCCGGCCCGCCTGCCGCGCTGATGCCCCGGATCGGGGCCGGCGGGGAGGCGTCCGGACGCCGCCGGAATCCCGGCCATCAGATCGCCGGCGGGAAACGCACGGAGAAGCGGGTGCCGCCCAGCTCGGGCGACGTGGTGACGCTGAGTTCGCCGCGATAGGCCGCGACGATGTCCTGCACGATCGCCAGGCCGATGCCGTGGCCCTGCACGCGCTCGTCGCCGCGCACGCCCCGCTGCAGCAGGCGGTCGACCTGTTCGGGCGGGATGCCCGGGCCGTCGTCCTCGATGCTGAAGGCGACGCCCGGCCGCCGGTTCGCCGGCGCCGGCTCGACCTGCACCGTCAGCAGCACGCGCTTGCGCGCCCACTTGAAGGCATTCTCGAGCAGGTTGCCGAGCAGTTCCTGCAGATCGCCGAGCTCGCCGTGGAAACGCGCGGCCGCGTCGATCTCGAATTCGCACAGCACGCCGCGGCCCGCGTAGACCTTCTCGAGGCCGGCGACGATCTCCTCCGCGCGCGGCGCGATCTCGATCGGCGCGGCGAACAGCGCATGGCCGCTGCGGGCGGCGCGCGACAGCTGGTAGGACACGATCTCGTTCATGCGCTGCACCTGCGCGGCGACCTCGGCGCGCAGCTCGTCGTGGCCGGCGTCGTTCTCCAGCCGCGACTGCAGCACCGCCAGGGGCGTCTTCAGGCTGTGCGCCAGGTCCGACAGCGTGTTGCGGCTGCGCTCCAGGTGGCTGCGTTCGCTTTCGATCAGGCCGTTGACGCTTTCGGTGATCGCCTCGAGCTCGCGCGGGTGCCACGCCGACAGCCGCTGGCTCTGCCCCTTGCGCACGCGCGCCAGCTCCTGCTCGACGCCGCGCAGCGGCAGCAGGCTCCAGCGCAGCACCAGCAGCTGCACCAGCAGCAGCGCCGCCGCCGCCATGCCCAGCCAGCCCCACAGCGAACGCCGGAACAGGTTCACCTGGTCCTGGATCTGGCCGGCATCCTCGTAGACGCTGAAGGTCAGCGGGAAATCGTCGGCCGATTCCCAGATCACGCCGATCGAATAGGCGTAGACGCTGTTTTCCATGCCACGGGCGTCGATGATGCGCAGCGGCCCCTCGAAACGGCGTTCGCCGGCCTCGAGGAATTCCACCGGCGGCAGCGAGCGCCCGAGCGCCGAGGCCGATTCCCAGCGCAGCCCTTCGCCGCGCACGCTCGCGTACAGGCCGCTGCCCGGGATCATGAAGCGGATGTCGGGCGGGGGCTCGGGCGAGATGAAGGCACGGCCGCGGTCGAGCTCGCTGCCCGACAGGTAGCCGTTGGCGAGGTCGGACAGCCGTTCGCGCAGCGCGTTCTGCGCCGTCTCGACGAAGGCGCGGTCGAGCGCGTAGCCGGTGAATCCGAGGAAGGCGACGAGCGCGAGGCTCGCTGCCGCGAGCTGACGGGCCTGCAGCGACAGGGTGCGCCAGCCGCGCAAATTGAACCTACTCGTCGCGCGGGATGGCGAAGCGGTAGCCGCGGCCGCGGACGGTCTCGATCGGCTTGATCTCGCCCTCCGGATCCAGCTTCTTGCGCAGGCGGCCGATGAAGACCTCCAGCACGTTGGAATCGCGGTCGAAATCCTGCTGGTAGATGTGCTCGGTCAAGTCCGCTTTCGAGACGAGCTCGCCGGCGTGCAGCATCAGGTACTCGAGCACCTTGTATTCGTAGCTGGTCAGGTCGACGCCGGTGCCGTTCACCGACACCGTCTGCGCCGACAGGTCCAGCCGCACCGGGCCGCAGTCGAGCGTGGGCTTGCTCCAGCCGGCGGCGCGGCGCAGCAGCGCGTTCATGCGCGCCAGCAGCTCCTCGACGTGGAAGGGCTTGACCAGGTAGTCGTCGGCGCCGGATTTCAGGCCCTCGACCTTGTCCTGCCAGCTCGAACGCGCCGTCAGGATCAGGATCGGGAACTTCTGCCCTTCGGCGCGCAGCGCCTTGACCAGGTCCATGCCCGACATCTTCGGCAGGCCCAGGTCGATGACGGCGATGTCGAACGGCACTTCGCGGCCGTGGTACAGGCCTTCCTCGCCGTCGCCGGCGGTGTCCACCGCGAAGCCCTCGCGTTTCAGGCGGGCGGCCAGCGTTTCCCGCAGCGGGGCCTCATCCTCGACCAGCAGTACGCGCATCACGACTCCTTGGGTGGAGCGGCCCGGGGGCCGATGGATCAATTGCCGGCGGGTTCGCCGGCAGCACGCGGGGGCTGGGGAAGATCCTGCGCCCGGCGCATCTGCGCACGCTGTTCGCGTTCCCGGGCCCGCTCCGCACCACGATCGTCGCGGAGGTCGCGTCGCCGGGCCGTCAATTCGTCGCGACGATCGAAGCCGGGCTCGCGCGGATCCTCGAAACGGGCGTCCCGGGACGGCGCGAACCGCGGGTCACGGGCCGGGCGCATCGTGTCCGGGCGCTCGCCCGGGTCGCCCTGCAGCACGCGGACGCGGCCTTCGGGGGTCAGCACCTTGAAGCGGTAGACCTCCTGGCCACCCCGCTGCATCGGCTCGGCCTGCAGCACCCGGCCACCGGCGCGCTCGACCTGGCGGATCCGCGCCCCGGCATCCTCGCGCTGGCTGCGGATCTCGACCGGCGGCGGCGACCCTTCCTGGGCCACAGCCGGCATCACCACGATGAACGCGGTGAGCAGCAGCAGGGGGCGAAGGGCGTTCAGCATCGTCGTGATACTAGCTCCGAGGGGTCCGGGCCGGCTAGCCAGGAACGGGGCGAGTCTGGTCCCGATGCGGTGAATCCGATCTGAACTCTTGACGCATCAATCACTTGGGCAACACGCAGGTTCAGGCGTCAGTAGATTTCGGCGACACAGCAGCGCAGCGAGCCGCCGGCCTTCTCGATCTCGTCCAGCGCCACCGCCTCGACCCGGAAGCCGGCTTCGGCGAGCACCTCGCGCTGTCCGTCGGTGAGCGATTGGGCGCCCGACTGGCTGAACCAGACCCGGTCGGAGGCCAGCGCCAGGCAGTTGCCGGCGAAGGCGGCCTTCTGCGGGGCCGACAATTCCACCACGTGCGGGGCGTACAGCCCGGCGATCGCCGCCGGCACCGCCGGATCGGCGAAGCCGGACGGGCAGATCACCAGCGCGCGCCCGGCCAGCACGCTCATCACGACATTGGTGTGGTACTCGCCGGCGGCCAGGTCGAACAGCAGCGTCGCCCGCAGGCCCATCGCGGCGTGCACCGCCGTCGCGCCGGCGACGTCGCAGCGCTCGCCGAGGCCGGCGAACGCCAGGCCGCGGGCGCGGTCGATCACCACCGAGCCGGTCAGCTCGCAGACGCCGGGCTGCGTGCGCAGGTCGACTTCCCGGTAGTCCAGCGCGTCGCGGAACCAGACGCGGATGTCCGCCCGCTCGGCCTCGCGCTGGCGCACCGGGTGGCGCATGCGGCCGATCAGCAGCCTGCCGGGCGCGGTCGCGAACACATTGTTCGGAAACAGGCCGTCGGGCGCGGCCGGGTCCCCATGGAAGCAGGTGGTCGGCAGCGCCGAGGCCACCGACGCCTGCAGCACCCGGTGCTGCGCCAGCGCCCGTGCCGGATCGACACTCGCACCCAGGTCCATGTAGGCGTTGTCGCGCGCCGACTGCTCGGCGAGCGCGAACCCGTCCGGGCTCACGAGGAATATCGCCTTCGCGCAGGCCGGGCCGAAATCGGCCGCCGCGGTCGTGGCGACCGCCAGGAACTTGTCTATGTCGCGCGTGAGCATGTCGGTTCCCCGGGGTCGGCGAATCGGAAAGTCTGCACGAATCGGTGGCGTCAGGCCGCGTCGGCGGTGCGCTCGGTGGCGGCCAGCGCGCGTTCGACCAGCGACCAGTCGGCGCCGGCCCGGGGCGCCCCTTCGCTGAGCACCTGCCGGAACGCGCGGCCGCCGGGCTGGCCGTGGAACAGGCCGAGCACGTGCCGGGTCAGGTGCTTGATCGCCATGCCCCGCGCCAGGCAGGCCTCGGCGTAGGGACGCAGCGCGCGCAGCAGCTCGCCGCGCGAAAGCGGCGCGACGTCCGGCGCGAACATCGCCCGGTCCATCAGGTGCAGGCGGTAGGGCTCGTGGTACGCGGCGCGCCCGATCATGACGCCGTCGACGCCCTCGAGCGCCGCCACCGCCTCCTCCACCGTCGCCAGGCCGCCGTTGGCGACGATGCGCAGCCCGGGGCGTTCGGACTTCAGCCGGCGCACCCAGTCGTGCCGCAGCGGCGGGATCTCGCGGTTCTCCTTCGGGCTCAGGCCCTGCAGCCAGGCCTTGCGCGCGTGCACGACGAAGGTGCCGCAGCCGGTCGCCGCGACGGTGTCGACGAACGCGCGGAACACTTCGTAGTCCTCCATCTCGTCCACGCCCAGCCGGCACTTCACCGTCACCGGCACGGCGCTGGCGGCGATCATCGCCGCGACGCAGTCGGCCACCAGCGCCGGCTCGCGCATCAGGCAGGCGCCGAAGCGCCCGGCCTGCACGCGGTCGGACGGGCAGCCGACGTTGAGGTTGATCTCGTCGTAGCCCCACTGCGCACCGATGGCACACGCCTGCGCCAGGTGCGCCGGATCGCTGCCGCCCAGCTGCAGCGCCAGCGGGTGTTCGACGGCGTCGAAGCCCAGCAGCCGGTCGCGATCGCCGTGGATCACCGCCTGCGCATGCACCATCTCGGTGTACAGGCGTGCGTGCGGCGCCAGCAGGCGATGGAAGACGCGGCAATGCCGGTCGGTCCAGTCCATCATCGGGGCGACGCTGAGGCGGTGCGAGGTCACGTTCCGTCGTTCCGGGATCGGGAGGCGCGCAGGATACCCTGCCGGGGTTTGGGCCGGGATCGATTGCGGCGATGGGGCGCATCACGAGAGGTCCGTGTCCGGGGACGCCGTGAATCCATCCATGGAGGCTCATCGAAAACGTCCCTGTTTTCGATGCCCCGGCCCCGGACCTCTCGCACTGCACCCCGCG
>JAKFCL010000041.1:0-2075 GCA_036676665.1 Arenimonas sp.
GCGAACGCGGGCGGGTCGTACAGGCCGGACGCGGCCACGGCGGCCGGCACGCGCTGGCGCAGCGCCAGGCGCTGGCGGGCGTCGAGGCCGAGTTCGATCGCGCGGGCGATCACCGCGTCGCGGTCGGGCAGCACGCAGTCGCCGAGGCCGGCGGCCTGCAGCAGGCTCGCGGCCATGCGGCCGACGAAGGTTTCGCCGGGGAACGCCAGCAGCGGCACGCCGGCGCGCAGCGCGTCGCTGGCGGTGGTGCCGGAGTTGTAGGGCCAGGTGTCGAGCGCGAGATCGGCCAGCGGGATCCGCGCCAGGTGCGCGTCGCGCGAGGTCGGCGGCGCGAACACCAGCCGCTCGCCGTCGATGCCGCGCGCGGCCGCCTCGCCGCGCAGGTTGCGCAGGCCGGCGAGGTCCTTCGGCGCCACCAGCCACAGCACGCTGCCGGGCACGCCGCGCAGGATCGTGCACCAGTCGTCGAAGGCGTCGGGCCCGAGCTTCCAGGTCTGGTTGAAGCTGCAGAACACCGTCGCGTGTTCCGGCAGGCCGGCCTCGGCCCGGGTCGGCGGCGCCGGCAGCGGCTGCAGCCGGCCATTGGGCTGGAAGCAGCGCGGCAGCCGCGCCGGCGCCTCGCTGAAGCCGGCTTCGAGCGCCGGCGGCAGCGCCACCGCATCGGCGATCACGTAGTCGGCCAGCCGGCTTTCGCCGAGCGAACCGATGAATCCGATCCAGTGCGCGATCACCGGCGCCGGTCGGCGCGCGAGGATGCCGAGGCGGCCGCCGCCGGTGTAGCCGGTCAAGTCGACCAGCACGTCGAGGTCGTCGGCGGCGATGCGCGCGGCCGCGGCTTCGTCGTCGAGGCCGTCGAGGTCGGCGAAATGTTCGCCCGCGGCCATCGCCGCCTGCCGCCACGGGTCGCCGGCGGCCGCGGCGCGGTACGCGTACACGAACACCTCCACCGCCTCGCGATCGTGCGCGGCGATGACCTCGCCGGCCAGGTACGACACCGCGTGGTCCTGGAAATCCGCCGACAGGTAGCCGATCCGCCGCCGCCCCGGATGCGCCCGCGCCGGCGGCGCCAGCGGCGGCAGCGCGAAGCGCGCCCCCCACTGCGTGCGCGCGAACAGCGCGGCCGCCTGCCGCTGCAGGCCCGGCGTCGCTTCCGGCAACGCCAGCAGCAGGCCCGGCGAGAAATCCGCGCGCGCCGCGCGGGCGAAGCCGGCCACCAGCGCCGCGGGCGACAGCACCGGGTCCGCCGTCCAGTCCGCCAGCAGCCGGCGCAGCATCAGCCCGTCGCCGAGGCTCTTGAGGTCGTCGGGCTGCAGCTGCACCGCGCGCCGGTAGCAGTCGATCGCCCGTTCGCGCTCGCCGGTGGCTTCCTGCAGCGCGCCGAGCTTCTGCCAGGCGATCGCCAGCCCGGGCTCGCGCTTGAGCGCCGCGGTGTACGCGCGCAGCGCTTCGTCGGGCTGGTCCAGCGCCTGGTGCGCGAAGCCGATGTTCACCAGCACGCCGGCGCCGCCGCCCAGCGCCAGCGCCCGGCGGAAATGCGCCAGCGCCGCGGCGTGCTCGCGCCGCGTGTGCTGGACGATGCCGGCCAGGTTCCACGCGTCGGCATCGTCCGGGGCCAGCGCCAGCGCCTGTTCGACCAGCGCCAGCGCCCGCGCCGGCTCGCCGCGGCGGTGCGCGTCGTCGGCCTGCGCCAGCAGCGTCGCGGCCGCCATCAGCGCGGCTTGGCCGGCATCGGGAAGGTGACCACGCGCTCGCCGCTGCCGGCGTCGCGGATGCTCAGCTGCCGCTTGCGGTCGACCTCCTCGACGCGGATCACGCTCTGCATCGGCAGGTGCAGCACGCGCGTGTCGGCGAACTCGTCGCGCAGGCGTTCCTCGGTCGGGTCGACGACCACGCCTTCATTGGCATCGAACACCAGGTCCGCCACCTCGGTGAAACCCCACAGCGACGACGCGCCGACCCGCCGCGCGTACAGCTCGTAGATCTTGCCGGCGTTGAGGAAGGTGACCTTGTAGAGGACGCGCGTGTTCATGCCGCCAGTATACGAGCGCGCCGGCTCAGCGGCCGCGCGCGCGCTT
>JAKFCL010000042.1:0-9293 GCA_036676665.1 Arenimonas sp.
CAGTCGAACCTGCTGCCGTACATCGTCGAGGTGGTCGCGGCCGACAAGCCGGGAATCCTGTTCCAGCTGGCCGACTTCTTCGACCGCCAGGGCATCACGATCGAGTCGCTGCATTCGTCGCGCTACCGGGCGATGCAGACCGGCGCCGACATGTTCTCGGCACAGGTCACGATCGGCATCCCGGCCAACATGCACATCGCGGCGCTTCGCGACGATTTCCTCGAGTTCTGCGACCACCTGAACCTGGATGCCATCATGGATCCGATGAAGTTCTGAGGACGGATGATCGACGTCGGCGACCGCATCCTCGATCTGCCGATCACCCTGGGCAAGGGTGGCCAGGCCAACCTGTCGGATTTCACCCGCGACTTCTGGCTGGTGCTGTACTTCTACCCGAAGGACAACACGCCCGGCTGCACCACCGAGGGCATCGACTTCAACGCCCTGTACCCGAAATTCCGCAAGGCCCGCGCCGAGGTGCTCGGCGTGTCGCGCGACTCGGTGAAGTCGCACCAGACCTTCTGCGCCAAGCACGGTTTCGCCTTCGACCTGGTGTCGGACGCCGACGAGTCGCTGTGCCGGGCGTTCGACGTGATCAAGGAAAAGACGCTCTACGGCCGCAAGCACATGGGCATCGAGCGCAGCACGTTCATCATCGCGCCCAAGGGCCGGATCGCCGCCGCCTGGCGCGGCGTGCGCGTGCCCGGCCATGCGTACGAGGTGTTCAAGGCGCTCCAGGACCTGCAGAAGGCCGAAACCGCAAAGTGAGCCCTTTCCCCGAGAACCCGATTCCGCCGCCTCGCCCCGCGAGCGGCGGCCGTCGGTGTGTGCGCCATGTCGTCCCCTGCACATGGATGTGCGCCAGAGTGTCCAACGTCAACCTTCCGGCGAGAACCCCATGACCCGAAGCAAGCGCATCTACGTCCTGGACACCAACGTGCTGATGCACGACCCGACCGCGCTCTTCAAGTTCGAGGAGCACGACGTCTTCATCCCGATGATGGTCCTGGAGGAACTCGACAACGGCAAGAAGGGCCACAGCGAGGCCAGCCGCAATGCCCGCCAGGTCAGCCGCTTCCTCAACGAGATCATCGAGGCCAACGGCAACCGCGATCTCGACGGCGGCGTGCCGCTGGTGCATCCGCAGGGCCTGCAGCTGCGCGCGGCCGATTCGGTCGGCCGCCTGCTGTTCCAGCTCAAGCCGGTCGAAGTGGGCAAGCGCTTCGGCACGGTGCTGCCCGACAACCTGATCCTGGGCGCGATGCTGCAGCTGATCGAGGACAACCCGGGCGTGCCGGTGGTGCTGGTGTCCAAGGACATCAACCTGCGCATCAAGGCGTCGATCAGCGGCGTCAAGTCCGAGGACTACGAGAACGACAAGGCGATCGACGACTTCAACCTGCTGTTCACCGGCGCGGTGGAGCTGCCGGCGGACTTCTGGGAGCGCCACGAGGGCGAACTGCGCAGCTGGACCGAGAAGGGCCGCACGTACTACGAGGTGCGCCGCACCGGCGACGACGGCTGGTACCCGAACCAGTTCCTGTACATGCCCGGCGACGAGGAGGTGGAGATGCGCGTCGCGCGCCTGGACGGCGAGAAGGCCGTGCTGCAGATCGTCGACGACTTCCGCTCGCCGCAGCACCAGGTGTGGGGCATCAACGCGCGCAACCGCGAGCAGAACTTCGCCTTCAACGCGCTGATGGACCCGGAGATCGACTTCGTCACCCTGCTCGGCACCGCCGGCACCGGCAAGACGCTGCTGGCGCTCGCCGCCGGCCTGACCCAGACGATGGACATCCAGCGCTACCGCGAGATCATCATGACCCGCGCCACGGTGAGCGTCGGCGAGGACATCGGCTTCCTGCCCGGCACCGAGGAGGAAAAGATGACGCCGTGGATGGGCGCGCTGACCGACAACCTCGAAGTGCTGACCCATACCGAGGACCACGGCAGCTGGGGCCGCGGCGCCACCAACGAGCTGCTCGCCAGCCGGATCAAGATCCGGGCGATGAACTTCATGCGCGGGCGCACCTTCCTCAACCGCTGGGTGATCGTCGACGAGGCGCAGAACCTGACGCCCAAGCAGATGAAGACGCTGATCACCCGCGCCGGCCCGGGCACGAAGATCATCTGCATGGGCAACGTCGAGCAGATCGACACGCCGTACCTGACCGAGACGACGTCGGGCCTGACCTACGCGGTGGACCGCTTCAAGAACTGGGCGCACTCGGCCCACATCACGCTGCGCCGCGGCGAGCGTTCGCGGCTGGCCGACTACGCGTCCGAGGTGCTCTGACGGCGCGGCGGCCATGCCGATTGACCTCGGTCAACGGCGCACGCGCGGATTGGAGTCTAATAAGGAGCCCGGCCACGCGCCGGGCTCCCTACGTTGAGGGCTACCGGGAACCATGACCCCCGCGGATCCACGACCCGTCTGCGCGCTGACCATCGCCGGCTCCGACAGCGGCGGCGGCGCCGGCATCCAGGCCGACCTGAAGGCGTTCGCCGCGCACGGAGTGCACGGGCTGAGCGCGCTGGCTGCGCTGACCGCCCAGCACACCCGCGGCGTCACCGCCGTGCACGTGCCGCCGGTCGAGTTCCTGCGCGCGCAGATCGATGCCTGCTTCGACGATTTCCGCATCGGCGCGGTGAAGCTCGGCATGCTGGCGAACGCACCGGTGATCGACGCCGTGGTCGACGCGCTCGCGGCGCACCGGCCGCGGCACGTGGTCCTGGACCCGGTGATGGTGGCCACCTCCGGCGCCCGGCTGCTGGAGGACACGGCGCTGGCCGCGCTGCGCACGCGACTGCTGCCGGCGTGCACGCTGCTGACGCCCAACATCCCCGAAGCCGAACTGCTGCTCGGCCACCCGATCGCCGATGCCGACGCCGCGCGCCGGGCCGTCGCCGGGCTGCGCGCGTTGGGCGCGCCGGCGGTGCTGCTCAAGGGCGGCCACCTGGACGACGGCGGAACGATGGTGGATCGCTTCGACGACGGCACCGGGCTGGTCGAATTCGCGCATCCGCGGCTGCCCGTGTCGGCGCACGGCACCGGCTGCACGCTGGCGTCGGCGATCGCCGCCAATCTCTGCCGCGGCCTGGACCTGCGCGCCGCGTCTGCCGCCGCCGTCGACTACGTGCACGGCGCGCTTCGCCACGGTTACCGCCCGGGTCGCGGCGACGTCGCGGTGCTGGACCACTTCTGGATGAACCCGCGCCCCGACGCATGAACACCCCGAAGCCACCCGTCTTCCTGCCGAAACTCTGGACGACCCTGCGCGAGGGCTATCCGGCCGCGACGCTGCGCGCCGACACGCTCGCCGGGCTGACCGTGGCGATCGTCGCGCTGCCGCTGGCGATGGCGCTGGCCGTCGCCAGCGGCGCCGACCCGGCCACCGGGCTGGTCACGGCGATCGTCGCCGGCTTCCTGATCTCCGCCCTCGGGGGTTCGCGATACCAGATCGGGGGTCCTACCGGCGCCTTCATTCCAATCGTCTACGCGATCATCGTCACCCACGGGTTCGACGGCCTGGTGCTGGCGACACTGATGGCCGGCGCGATCCTGGTGCTGGCCGGACTGCTGCGGGTCGGCGCCCTGATGGCGTACATGCCGCAGCCGCTGATCACCGGCTTCACCGCCGGCATCGCCGTGATCATCTTCGCCAGCCAGCTCAAGGACCTGTTCGGCCTGCAGGTCGCGGCGGTGCCGGCCGAATTCCTCCCCAAGCTGCAGGCGCTGTGGACGCACCGGGACACCTTCAATCCATGGGCGCCGGCGCTGGCCGCCGGCTGCATCGCGGTGATCCTGGCGATGCGGCGCTGGGCGCCGAGCGCGCCCGGGTTCCTGGTCGCGGTCGTGCTGGCGTCGGCGGTGGTGGCCCTGGCCGGCGTGCCGGTGGATACGATCGGCAGCCGGTTCGGCGGCATTCCGTCGGCGCTGCCGACGTTCGCCGTGCCCGAGATCAGTGCCGCGCGCCTGGTCGCATTGCTGCCGTCGGCGCTGACGATCGCGTTCCTCGCCGGCGTCGAATCGCTGTTGTCGGCCGTGGTCGCCGACGGCCTCAGCGGCGGGCGCCACCGCTCGAACACCGAACTGGTCGGCCAGGGCGTCGCCAACATCGGCTCGGCGCTGTTCGGCGGGCTGCCGGCCACCGGCGCGATCGCCCGTACCGCCACCAACATCCGCGCCGGCGGCAGGACGCCCGTCGCCGGGATGCTGCATGCGGTGTTCCTGCTCGGTTTCGTGCTGCTCGCCGCCGACCTGGCCAGCTACGTGCCGCTGCCGGCGCTGGCCGGCGTGCTGGTGGTCGTGGCCTGGAACATGAGCGAGCACGGCGCCTTCCGGCACATCCTCGGCTCGGCGCCGCGCGGCGACCGGCTGGTGCTGGCGGCGACCTTCCTGCTGACCGTGTTCGTCGACCTGACCATCGCGATCGAGGTCGGCATGGTGATCGCCGCGTTCTCCTTCATGCACCGGATGGCGCAGATGGTCGAGGTCAGCGCCGGCGTGCCGCTGCGGCTGGACGACGAACCCGACGGCGACGCGGCATCGCCGGGCGAGGACCAGCGCGCCGGCCTGCCCAAGGGCGTGGAAGCCTTCCGTATCCGCGGACCGCTGTTCTTCGGCGCGGCCAACCGTCTCGACAACCTGATGGACCGGATGCCGAAACCGCCGAAGGTCTTCATCCTGCGGATGGGGCTCGTGCCCTTCATCGATGCCAGCGGCGTGCACGCGCTGCAGGCACTGGCCGAGCGCTGCCGGCGCCAGGGGATCGTACTGATCCTGTCGGGTCTGCAACCGCAGCCGCTGCGCGTGACCGGCCGCATGTCGCACGAGCCGCGGCCGGGCGATCCGCACCTGGTCGCCGACTTCCCGGCGGCGCTGGCGCTGGCGCGCGAGCTGGTGGGCCCGGACCTGCTCGAGGACGTGGCGGGCATCTGAGCGGCGCGGTACCGCATGCGGCGCTGGCTGCCCCGCCGCTGGTGGCGGGCGTGGCGGCAACCGGCTAGCATCCCGACGCCCCCATCGCACCGAACGGAGCGTCGCCATGCGCAGCGGAAATCCCGCACTGAACAACAACACCTTCCTCGATGTCGGCAGCGGCCGCGTCGTGTCCGGCGGCAGCGACACGATGACGCTGGGCGGCACCGTCAACAAGACCGGCCTGCTGTTGCTGATCCTGGTCGCCACCGCGGCCTACACCTGGAACCTGTTCACGCCGGAGAACCCCGGCGCGCTGATGCCCTGGCTGGTCGGCGGCGCACTGGGCGGCTTCGTCGTCGCGCTGGTCACCGTGTTCAAGAAGACGTGGGCGCCGGTCACCGCGCCGTTGTACGCGGCGCTGGAGGGCCTGTTCGTCGGCGCGGTGTCGGCGATGTTCGAGGCACGCTTCCCCGGCATCGTGATGCAGGCGGTGATGCTGACGATGGGCGTGCTGGCGGCGCTGCTGCTGGCGTACAAGTCCGGGCTGATCAAGGCCACCGAGAACTTCAAGCTCGGCGTCGTCGCCGCCACCGGCGGCATCGCCCTGCTCTACCTGGTCAACATCGGCATGCGCCTGTTCGGTTTCGAGGGCATGGGCTTCATCCACGAGGCGAGCGCGATGGGCATCGCCTTCAGCGTCTTCGTGGTGATCATCGCCGCGCTGAACCTGGTGCTGGACTTCGACTTCATCGAGTCCGGCGCCGAGGCCGGCGCGCCGAAGTACATGGAGTGGTACGGGGCGTTCGGGCTGGTGGTCACGCTGGTGTGGCTGTACCTGGAGATCCTGCGCCTGCTCGCCAAGCTCAATTCGCGCGACTGAGGCGACGGCGGGGGCCGGCGCCGTCCGGCCGTCCCCGGACCGGGCGGTCCGCGGCGTGCCGATACGTCGATGTTCAGCCGACCGGGGCGATCATGCCCCTTCGTCCGGGAGGAAAAGCGCCATGACCCTGCTCCGTCACGCCACGCTGGCCCTTGTGCTCGCCGTCACCGCGGCGGGCTGCGCAGGAACGTCGCGACAGATGATCGGCCCGGCGCGCGCGGCCATCGCCCCCGAATCGGTGCGCATCTACCACGCGCGTCCGCCCGGCGCCGTCGACATCGCGCACCTGGACGCCCGCAGCGCGATGGGGTTCGGCACGCAGGGGCAGCGCGACGCGGTGGTCGCGCGCCTGCAGCGCGAAGCCGCGAAACTGGGCGCGAACGGCGTGCTGCTGCTCGGCGGGGGTACCGCGCCCTCGCCGGTCGGCCTGGGCGTCGGCGTGGGCAGCTACGGCCGGCATGGCGGCGCCAGCGTCGGCGGCGGCATCCCGACGACTCAGGAGCATGCCAGCGGCATCGCGATCCACGTGCCCGACCCGGACGCGACGCCGCCGGCGCACTGAGTCCGCCGCTTCCGGCACCGCACGAAAAAGGCGCCCCGCAGGGCGCCTTTTTCATTGCCGGACGCGGCGACGGCCGTCAGGCGGCGGCGCGCCGGGCGATCGCCTGGGCGAACGACTGCGTGGTGCCGGTGCCGCCGAGGTCGGGCGTCAGGCTGTCCTTGGCCTGCATCGTGTCGACGATGGCCTTGCGCAGCCGCGCCGCCTCGGCGGTCCTGCCCAGGTGGTCGAGCATCTGCGCCGCGCCCAGCAGCAGGGCGACCGGATTGGCGATGCCCTTGCCGGCGATGTCCGGCGCCGAACCGTGCACGGCCTCGAAGATCGCCGCCTCGGTGCCGATATTCGCGCCCGGGGCCAGGCCGAGGCCGCCGACGAGGCCGGCGCAGAGGTCGGAGATGATGTCGCCGAACAGGTTGGTCGTCACGATCACGTCGAACTGCTCGGGCTTCATCACCAGCTGCATGCAGGTGTTGTCCACGATCATCTCGTTGCACTGGATGTCGGGGTATTCGGCCGCGACCTGCCGGGCGACCTTCAGGAACAGGCCGGACGTCGACTTCAGGATGTTGGCCTTGTGCACGATCGTGACCTTCTTGCGGCCGACGCGGCGGGCCAGGTCGAAGGCGTAGCGGACGATGCGCTCGGAACCGCGGCGGGTGACGCGCTGGGTCAGCGTGGCGGTCTCGCCGTCGGCGGTGAGGTTCTGGCCTTCGCCGATGTACGCGCCCTCGGTGTTCTCGCGCACGGTGATCAGGTCGATGTTCTCGTAGCGCGACTTGGTGTTCGGGAAGCTGATCGCCGGGCGCACGTTCGCGTACAGGTCGAAGCGCTTGCGCAGCTCGACGTTGATCGAGCTGAAGCCCTCGCCCACGGGCGTGGTCAGCGGGCTCTTGAGGGCGATGCGATGGCGGTGGATCGCGTCGAGCGTGGCCGCGGGCAGCAGCTCGCCGCATTTCTCGTACGCGGCCAGGCCGGCCTCGACGAATTCGTAGCTCAGCCCCAGGTTCAGGACATCCAGCACCTGCAGGGTGGCGTCCATGATTTCCGGGCCGATGCCGTCGCCACGGATCACCGCGATCGTCTGGGTCATGAGGTGTTGTTCTTCCAAGGAATTTCGGCGACCAAGGCGGTCTCCGGAGGCGCCGTATTATGCCAGAAGCCCCTGACCGCCCGCCCACTGGACCTTGGTAGGGCGGCCCGCGGGCCGCGCCGGGAGGGCCCGGGGCCGGGCGCTGCGGTCGCGGCTGTCAGTGCTCGTGCGCGGGGGCGACCGGGGCATGCGCGCCGGCGCCTTCGAGGCGGTCCAGGAAGTCGACGCCGCGGCGCAGGTGCGGGATCACGATCGAACCGCCGACCACCAGCGCGACGCTGAAGGCCTCGAAGAACTCGTCGCGGTTCACGCCCGCCTCCCGGCACTGGGCGATGTGGTAGCTGATGCAGTCGTCGCAGCGCAGCACCATCGACGCCACCAGGCCCAGCAGTTCCTTGGTCTTGAGGTCGAGCGCGCCGGCCTTGTAGGTCTGGGTGTCGAGCGCGAAGAAGCGCCGGACGACCTGGTTGTCCTGACCGAGGATGCGGTCGTTCATCCGCTGCCGGAACTCGGTGAACTCCCTGACCCGGTCCTCTTCGCCGGCGCTCATGCGCAGCCCTCGAGCAGCGGCTTCAGGCCGCCGGCGCGGTCGAGCGCGACCATGTCGTCGTAGCCGCCGACGTGGGTGTCGCCGATGAAGATCTGCGGCACCGACGTGCGCTGCGAGCGCTCCATCATCTCGCGGCGGCGCTCGAAATCGACGTCCACGCGGACCTCCTCCCAGCTCGCGCCGCGCGACTTCAGGAAGTTCTTCGCCGCCACGCAGTAGGGGCAGACGGCGGTGGTGTACATCACGATGCTGGACATTCGGGGCTCCGGGGCGCGCTTTGCAGGATTCTGGGGGCCGTGGCCGGGGTTTTCCAGCACGCCCCTGCAACGCAGCGGGAATGGCGTCGCCGACGTTAACAGCCGATTCACCCGGATCACGCACGGGTGACGCTATTCTGGCTTCCCTGCTCCGACGGGATTTCCCCTTGCGCCTGCTCGCCGCCGCCATCGCCCTGGGCCTGGGGCTCGCCACGATCTGTGCGCCGGTCCGCGGCCAGGAGTCGGGCCTGCCCGACATCGGCTCGTCCGCCGCCGAGATGATCGATCCGTCGATGGAAGCCGACTACGGCGCCTACATGCTCTACGAACTGCGGCGCATGGGTCTGGTGCTCGACGATCCGCTGGTCGATTCGTGGCTGCACGCCACCGGCTACCGGCTGGCCGCGGCCAGCGAGACGCCGCGGCAGTCGTTCACGTTCTTCATGCTGCGCGACCGCCAGATCAACGCGTTCGCGACCCTCGGTGGATATGTCGGCATCAACGCCGGCCTGGTGCTGACGGCCGAGAACGAATCCGAAGTGGCCGGCGTCGTCGCCCACGAGATCGCCCACGTCAGCCAGCGGCATGTGCTGCGCGCGGTCGAACGCGCGAAGAAGGACCAGATCCCGATCCTCTTGGCGATGGTCGGCATGATCGCCGCGTCGCAGGCCGCGGCTGGCGACAGCGACGTCCGCAACGGCCGCAAGGACGATTCGGCCGCCAATGCCAGCGCCGCCGTGCTCGCCGCCGGCATGGGACTGATGCAGCAGCGGCAGATCGACTACACGCGGAGCAACGAATCGGAAGCCGACCGCGTCGGCATCCAGACGCTGGCCGCGGCCGGTTACGCGCCCGACGGCATGGCGGACTTCTTCGAGCGCATGCAGCGCACGACCCGCGGCAACAGCGGCGGCTACCAGCTGCCCGAGTACCTGCGCTCGCACCCGGTCACCACCACCCGCATCAGCGAAACGCGCCAGCGCGCCGCCCGGCTGGCGGAGGCGCCGGCGCGCACCCGCGGCACGCTGCGGAC
>JAKFCL010000043.1:0-1806 GCA_036676665.1 Arenimonas sp.
TCGGCCATGCTGTGCGCCAGCTCCTTCTCGGCCAGCACCGCGCCGTCGGCGCCGTGTGCGAGCAGGTGCCGCACCTCGCCCTCGCTGTGCGCGCGGGCGAGGATCGTCAGGCCCGGATTGATCGCCCGCAGCCGCGCGACCACCTCGCCGGCCTCCAGCGGTTCCGGGATCGCCAGCACCACCAGCTTCGCCGCGGCCGGGTCGGCCTCGTCGATCACCCGCGGCGATGCCGCATTGCCGCGGATCGCCGCGAAACCGGCGGCGCGCGCCTTTCGCACCAGGCCCACGTCGTCGTCGATGACCACCAGCGGCACGCCGCGTTCGTGCAGCAGCCGGGCGATTTCGCTGCCGACGCGCCCGTAACCGATCAGGATCGCGTGGCCACCCGGCGGGATCTGCGCCACGTCGGTGTCGGCCGCGGGCGCGGCGGCGGCGGTGTCGGCGGCGGCGCGGCGCTTCTCGTGCGCATCGAGCGCGACCAGCAGCAGCGGGTTGGCGACGATCGACAGCAGCGCGCCGGCGAGGATCAGGTCGCGTCCCGTCTCCGGCAGGATCGCCAGCGACACGCCGAGCGAGGCGAGGATGAACGAGAACTCGCCGATCTGCGCCAGGCTGGCCGAAATCATCATCGCCGTGGCATGCGTATGCCGGTACGCGCGCACGACGGCGTAGGCGGCGATCGATTTGCCGATCGTGATGACCGCGAACGTCGCCAGCACCGCCAGCGGCTGCTCGAGCAGGATCCGCGGGTCGAACAGCATGCCGATCGCGACGAAGAACAGCACCGCGAACGCGTCGCGCAGCGGCAGCGAATCGGACGCGGCCTTGTGGCTCAGGTCGCCGTTGAGGAGCATGCCGGCGAAGAACGCCCCGAGCGCGAACGACACCCCGAACAGCTTGGCCGAGCCGAACGCGACGCCGAGCGCGATCGCCAGCACCGCCAGCGTGAACAGCTCGCGCGAGCCGAGGCCGGCGACCCGTTCGAGCAGCCACGGGATCGCCCGGCCGCCGACCACCATCATCAGCGTGACGAACGCGCCGACCTTGATCAGGGTCCAGCCCAGCGCGACGGTGATCGTGCCCAGTGTCGCCGGCTTGCCGCCTTCCTGGTCGCCGCCGAGCGCGCCCGCGAGCGCCGGCAGCAGCACCAGCGCCAGCACCATCAGCAGGTCCTGGACGATCAGCCAGCCGATCGCGATGCGGCCCCGCGCCGATTCGAGCTGGCGGCGGTCCTCGAGTTCGCGCAGCAGCACCACGGTGCTGGCCACCGACAGCGCCAGGCCGAACACCAGGCCCTGGCCCACGGGCCAGCCGAGGAACCAGGCCAGGCCCCCGCCCATCGCCGTGCCGACGGCGATCTGGGCGAGCGCGCCGGGGATCGCGATCGCCTTCACTTCCATCAGGTCCTCGACCGAGAAGTGCAGGCCGACGCCGAACATCAGCAGGATCACGCCGATTTCCGACAGCTCCATCGCCAGGTCCACGTCGGCCTCGAACCCCGGCGTGAACGGCCCGACCAGGACGCCCGCGAGCAGGTAGCCGACGATCGGCGACAGGCGCAGGCGGTGGGCGAGGGCGCCGAGCACGAACGCGACGACGAAACCCACGGAGAGCAGGGCGATCAGGGGAGTCTGGTGGGGCATCGACGATCCCGGGGGGTGATGGCCCGATTATCACGGCCCCGGTCGCCCCCCGGCAAACGGCCGGATCGCCGCGGGCTGCTAGAATGCGCGGCTTCGCTGCATCCCGGTCCCCCAGCATGATCGCCTTCCGTAATTTCGCCCTGCGCCGCGGCGAACGCCTCCT
>JAKFCL010000044.1:0-2190 GCA_036676665.1 Arenimonas sp.
GCCCGACCTGCTGGTCTGGGAAGCCACCGGCGACGGCCCGGGCCACATGGACGAATCCACCGGCACCGACGACACCTGGTATCGCCTGGTGCTGGTGAACATCCGCGGCCACTGGAAGGTGCTCGGCACCGACCAGTTCTCCTACGGCTGCGGCTGCTGATCCCCCGGGGGACGGGTCCAGGGACGGACCCGGCTTTTCCCGGCCACGGCCGAAGTGGTCGGCCGGTGCGGCAAAAGGCGCTACGCGGGCGTGCCGGCCGTTTCCCGCAGGTCGGCGACATGGGCCACCAGGGCCGGGAAGAACGCCTCGAAGCCGGCGCGCACCGCGTCCTCGTGCCGGCGCAGGTCGTGCAGGCAGTCGACCAGCTTGTCGCCGTTGCGCGACAGCCGGGTGGCGATGCGCGCCACCGCGCGGTCGACGCTGGCGCGCTCGCGATAACTGCCGAGCCAGTCGTATCGGGCCATCAGCGGCGCGATCGCCTGCAGCCGCGGCGGCAGCCGCGGATGGTTGGCCAGCAGGTGCGCGTAGAAGCGGTCGGTGAACGCGTCGAGGTCGCCCTCGCCATGGCGATCCCAGCCGCTGGCGAGCAGGTGGTCGTAGTAGACGTCCAGCGCGATGCCGGCATAGCGCCGGCGGCCGTCGGGAAACAGCGCGCGTGTCGCCGCCACCGCCGGATGGTCGTCCGTGAAGCGGTCGATCTTGCGGTGAAGCAGGATCTCGCGGCGGATCTCGTCCGGCCACGCGTCGGGGCCGGAGGTGCCGAACACGAAGTCGCCCAGCAGCGCGCCGAGCATCGCGTCGTCGCTGTGGCGGGCGAGGTGGATGTGGGCGAGGTAGTTCATCGCCGCGCCAGTATGCCGCCCGGAGGCGGCATCTGGCCGGGAGACTCAGTCGTCCTTGGCGTCGCGCACTTCGTCGGCGGCTTCGCCGACCTTGCGCTGGGCCTTGCCGAGGTTCTTCTGCAGCTTGCCGGCGAGTTCCTTGGAGGTGTTGCCGGTCAGCTTGCCGGCCAGTTCCTTCGCGGTGCCCTTGATCTGGCGCTCGGCGCCTTCGGTGCGGTTGTCGTCCATCGATGAACTCCTTCGTGGGGGGAGGGCAGTATCGGAGGGCGCGGGTGACCGCCATGGAACGGGCGCGTGAGGCCCGCATTGCGGCGGCGGCGACGTCCGTTCATTCTTCGGCGTCCCCACCCGACCCGCGAGCCCCGCCATGCGAATGCGCCTGCCGAACCTGCTTCCCGCCATGCTGTGCTCCGCGCTCGCGCTCACCGGCTGCGCGTCGACGCGCGGACCGGCCGCCGACGCCGCGGACGCCATGGCCGAAGCCGCCGCCGGGGACGACGCGGGCGTCGCCACCGCCAGCGGCCTGGTCGGCACGCTCGACGGCGCCCCGTACCGCATCGACATGCCGGCCGACTGGAACGGCGACCTGGTCGTCTACCTGCACGGCTACGAACCCGCCGGCATGCCGCGCCCGGAGGAGATGCCGCAGAACGACTTCGACCGCTGGCTGCTGTCCAAGGGCTACCTGCTGGCGCAGTCGGCGTATTCGGCCCAGGGCTGGGCGATCGCCGAGGCGCTGGACGACAGCGAAAAGGTGCGCCAGCTCGCCGTCGAGAGCTACGGGGCCCCGAAGCGCACGTTCCTGATCGGCCACTCGATGGGTGCGCACGCCGCGCTGGCGACGCTCGAGCGGCAGCCGCAGCATTACGACGGCGCGCTGGCGCTGTGCGGCGTCAACGCGCCCAATGCCGAGGTGTTCGCCGACGCCGTCGTGCCGCCGCTGCTGGCGTTCGACCTGTGGTTTCCCGGCGCGCTCGGGCTGGCGCCGGGCGGACTGGCGGACCCGGCGTCGCCGCCCTTCGTGCCGGAGGAAACCTTCGCCGCCGCGCTGGCCGGGAACGAGGCGCGCGCGCAGCAGCTCGCGACGCGTTTCGAGATGCCGCGCGACGGCCTCGCCGGCGGCCTGATGATCCGCTACCTGGCGCTGCGCGAGATGATTCGACGCGCCGGCGGTTTCCCGGTCGACAACCGCGCGACCCGCTACAGCGGCCTCGGCGACGACGAGGCGTTCAATGCCGCCGTGCGCCGCCATGCCGGCGACCCGCCGGCGATCGCCTACGTCCGCGCGAACGCCGAGCTCGCCGGCCGCGCGCCGAAGCCGGTGGTCGTGCTGTCGAACGCGGTCGA
>JAKFCL010000045.1:0-10851 GCA_036676665.1 Arenimonas sp.
CCCACGGCCGACGGCATGCGGCCCAGCAGCGCCGAGACCTCGGTGCCGGCCAGCGTGTAGCGGTAGATGTTGTCGACGAAGAACAGCACGTCGCGGCCCTTGCCCTCGGCGTCCTTCTGGTCGCGGAAGTACTCGGCCATGGTCAGGCCGGTCAGCGCGACGCGCAGGCGGTTGCCCGGCGGCTCGTTCATCTGGCCGTACACCATCGCGACCTTCGATTCCGACAGGTTGTCGGGCTTGATCACGCCCGACTCGATCATCTCGTGGAAGAAGTCGTTGCCTTCGCGGGTGCGCTCGCCGACGCCGGCGAACACCGACAGGCCGGAGTGCTCGGTGGCGATGTTGTTGATCAGCTCGAGCATGTTCACCGTCTTGCCGACGCCGGCGCCGCCGAACAGGCCGACCTTGCCGCCCTTGGCGAACGGGCACATCAGGTCGATGACCTTGATGCCGGTTTCCAGCAGCTCGTTGCCCGACGACTGGTCGGCGTAGGCCGGGGCCGGACGGTGGATTTCCCAGTGCTCGGTGGCCTGGATCGGACCGACTTCGTCGATCGGCTCGCCCAGCACGTTCATGATGCGGCCCAGGGTGCCCTCGCCGACCGGCACGGACACGGCCTTGCCGGTGTTCACGGCGACCAGGTTGCGCTTCAGGCCGTCGGTGGAACCCAGCGCGATGGTGCGCACGACGCCGTCGCCCAGCTGCTGCTGGACCTCGAGCGTGATGGCGGTGTTCTGCACCTTCAGCGCGTCGTAGACGCGCGGCACGCTCTCGCGCGGGAACTCGACGTCGACGACGGCGCCGATGATCTGGACGATCTTGCCCTGGCTCATTGTTGTTTCCTCGGTTCTGATTCTTTGTGGAGGCGCTGCGTCAGACTGCCGCGGCGCCGCCGACGATTTCGGAGATTTCCTGGGTGATCGCCGCCTGCCGAGCCTTGTTGTAGATCAGGTTCAGCGTGCCGATCAGCTTGGTCGCGTTGTCGGAGGCGGACTTCATCGCCACCATTCGCGCCGCATGCTCGGAGGCGAGGTTTTCCAGGACGGCCTGGTAGACCAGCGATTCGACGTAGCGCGTGAGCACGTGGTCGAGCACGGCCTGTGCATCGGGTTCGTACAGGTAGTCCCAGTCGTGCTTGGACTCGAGCGACTCGGACGCCGGCAGCGGCAGCAGCTGGTCCTGGCGCGGCTTCTGCACCATCGTGTTGACGAAGTCGTTGTAGGCCAGGAACACGCGGTCGACGCGGCCTTCGCTGTAGCCGTCGAGCATGACCTTGATCACGCCGACCAGCTTGGCCAGTTCCGGCTTCTCGCCCAGGTGCGTGACGGAGCCGACGAGGTTCACCTGCAGGCGGCGGAAGAACACCGTGGCCTTCTGGCCGATGCAGACGACGTCGATCTCGGCGCCCTTGGCCTGCCATTCGCGCATGTCGGCGAGGATGCGGCGGAACATCACCGAGTTCAGGCCGCCGGCGAGGCCGCGGTCCGTCGACACGACGATGTAACCGACCCGCTTGACCTGCTCGCGCTCGGCCAGGAACGGGTGCACGTATTCGGAGTTGGCCTTGGCGATGTGGCCGATCACCTGGCGCATCAGGCGCGCATAGGGGCGCGAGGCCTTCATGCGGTCCTGGGCCTTGCGGATCTTCGATGCCGAGACCATCTCGAGCGCGCGCGTCACCTTGCGGGTGTTCTGCACACTCTTGATCTTGGTCTTGATTTCCCTGCCGCCTGCCATGTCAGTTCCTTACCAGGTGCCGGTGGTCTTGAACTCGGAGATCACGGACTTGAACTGCGCCTCGATGTCCTTGTCCCAGGCGCCCGTCTCGACGATGCGCTTCTCCAGCTCGCCCTGGGTGTTGCTCAGGTGGGCGTGCAGGCCGGCTTCGAACGGCAGGATCTTGTTCAGCGGCACGTCGTCGAGGTAACCCTCGTTGACGGCGTAGATCGACAGCGCCATCTGCGCGATCGACATCGGCGCGTACTGCTTCTGCTTCATCAGCTCGGTGACGCGCTGGCCGCGCTCGAGCTGCTTGCGGGTGGCTTCGTCGAGGTCCGACGCGAACTGGGCGAATGCCGCCAGCTCGCGGTACTGGGCCAGCGAGATGCGGATGCCGCCCGACAGCTTCTTCATGATCGTGGTCTGGGCGGCGCCACCGACGCGCGACACCGAGATGCCGGCGTTCACGGCCGGGCGGATGCCGGCGTTGAACAGGTCGGTTTCCAGGAAGATCTGGCCGTCGGTGATCGAGATCACGTTGGTCGGCACGAACGCCGAGACGTCGCCGGCCTGCGTTTCGATGATCGGCAGCGCGGTGAGCGAACCGGTCTTGCCCTTGACGGCGCCGTTGGTGAACTTCTCGACGTACTCCTCGTTGACGCGCGCGGCGCGCTCGAGCAGGCGGGAGTGCAGATAGAACACGTCGCCCGGGTACGCCTCGCGGCCCGGCGGGCGGCGCAGCAGCAGGGAGATCTGGCGGTACGCCACGGCCTGCTTGGACAGGTCGTCGTACACGATCAGCGCGTCTTCGCCGCGGTCGCGGAAGTACTCGCCCATCGTGCAGCCCGAGTAGGCGCTGATGTACTGCATCGCGGCCGACTCGGACGCCGTGGCGGCGACGACGATGGTGTGGGCCAGCGCGCCGTTCTCCTCGAGCTTGCGCACGATGTTGGCGATCGTCGAGGCCTTCTGGCCGATGGCGACGTAGACGCACTTGATGCCGGTGTTCTTCTGGTTGATCACCGCGTCGATGGCCAGGGCCGACTTGCCGGTCTGGCGGTCGCCGATGATCAGCTCGCGCTGGCCGCGGCCGATCGGGATCATGGCGTCGACGGTCTTGTAACCGGTCTGCACCGGCTGCGAGACCGACTTGCGGGCGATGACGCCCGGCGCGACCTTCTCGACCGGCGCGGTCTGCGTGGCGGCGATCGGGCCCTTGCCGTCGATCGGCTCGCCCAGCGCGTTGACGACGCGGCCGAGCAGCTCCGGGCCGACCGGCACTTCGAGGATGCGGGCGGTCGTCTTGGCGACGTCGCCTTCGCGCAGGTGCTCGTAGTCGCCCAGGACGACGGCGCCGACCGAATCGCGCTCCAGGTTCAGGGCCAGCGCGAACGTGTTGTTCGGCAGTTCGATCATCTCGCCCTGCATCACGTCGGCCAGGCCGTGGATGCGCACGATGCCGTCGGAAACGGAGGTGACGGTGCCTTCGTTGCGGGCTTCGGCGGCCAGCTTGACCTTTTCGATGCGGCTCTTGATGAGTTCGCTGATTTCGGACGGGTTGAGCGTCTGCATGGGGGTATCCCTGGGTCGTCCGGCTCGCGCCGGCGCTTGGTTCAAAGGAAAAACGGATTGATCAGTTCGCCAGCGCCGCCCCGAGGCGCGCCAGCTTCGTGCGGATGGAACCGTCGATGACGACGTCGCCGGCATCGATCACCGCGCCGCCGATCAGCGCCGCGTCGACCGCGGTGGTCACCTCGACCTCCTGGCCGAAACGGCGGCGCAGCGAGGCGCGCAGCTTCTCCAGCTCGGTCGCGTCCAGCGGCTGGGCCGACGTCACCGTCGCCTTGACGACATGCTCGGCCTCGGCCTTGAGCTGGTCGAACAGGCCGGCGACTTCCGGCAGCACGGTCATGCGGCGGTTGTCCGCCAGCACGGCCAGGAACTGCCGGAACGTCGGGTCGCTGTCGCCGGGCGGCAGCACGAGCTCGACCAGCTGGTCGGCCTGCGCCAGCGGATGCCCGAGCACGGACTGCACGCCAGGCACGGCCGCGGCCTGCGCGGCGAAACCGAGCATGTTCGACCACTGCGGCAGGCGGCCGGCGTCCCGCGCGATCGCGAACGCGGCGCGGGCATACGGACGGGCGAGGGTGAGGGCCTGGGTCATCGATCAGATCTCGGCGGCGAGCTCGTCCAGCAGCGCCTTGTGGGCGTTGCCGTCGATCTCCTTGCGGATCAGCTTCTCGGCACCGGCGACCGCGAGCGCGGACACCTGGCGGCGCAGGTCTTCCTTCGCCCGGTTGGTCGACGACACGATCTCGGCGTCGGCCAGCGTCTTCTGGCGGCCGGCTTCGACGATCGCGTCGCTCTTGGCCTGGTCGATGATCTGGTTCGCGCGGGCGTGGGCCTGCTCGATGATCTCGTTGGCCTTCGTGCGCGCCTCGCGGAGCGCCTCGGCGACCTTCTCTTCGGCCACGGCCAGGTCCTTCCGGCTGCGGTCGGCCGCGGCCAGGCCCTCGGCGATCTGCGCCTGGCGCTGTTCGATGGCCGCCATGATGTGCGGCCAGCCGAACTTCATCACCAGCCACGCGACGAGGAAGAACGCGACGCCCTGGACGACCAGGGTGAAATTGATATCCATGTCCTACTCCTATGCGCCGGCGGCACGATGCCGCCGGCTAACCGGAACCGCGGCGGGGATTACGCGCCGAGGGTGGCCAGGAACGGGTTGGCGAAGATCAGCAGCAGGGCGATGGCGACGCCGATGATCGGCACGGCGTCGAGCAGGCCGGCGACGATGAACATCTTGGTCTGCAGCATCGGGGTCAGCTCCGGCTGGCGCGCCGCGCCTTCCAGGAACTTGCCGCCGAGGATGGCGAAGCCGATCGCGGTGCCGAGCGCACCGAGGCCGATCAGCAGGCCGGCAGCGATCACCGTCATGCTCATCACGTCGGCGATAAGGTTGATGTTCTCCATGTTGCTCTCCGTCTAACGCAGGGTTGAAAGGATGAAAGGTTGGAACGAGTGGATGCGGAATCGATCTGAAACCGGGTGGATCAGTGCTTCTCGCTCGCCATGGACAGGTAGACCACGGTGAGCATCATGAAAATGAAGGCCTGCAGGGTGATGACCAGGATGTGGAACGCCGTCCAGACGAAACCGGCGACCAGCTGGACCGGGGCCATCGCCCAGGTCATCGGCGAATCGATCGTGCCGCCGAGGGTCATGACCGCGATCAGGATGAAGATCAGCTCGCCGGCGTACATGTTGCCGAACAGTCGCAGCGACAGGCTCAGCGGGCGGACCAGTTCCTCGATCAGGCGCAGCAGCAGATTGGCCGGCGCCAGCAGGATCTTGCCGAGCGTGCCGTGCGCATGGAACGGCGCGGTGAACGCCTCGGCGACGAACAGCTTGATGCCCTTGTGGCTGATGCCGAACCAGTGGATCAGCAGGAACACGCCGAGCGACATGCCGATCGTGGTGTTCAGGTCGGCAGTCGGGACCACGCGCAGGTATGCGTGCTCCGGGTCGTGGCCGGCCATGCCGTAGATCTTGGCCCACGCCCACGGCAGGAAGTCGACCGGGATCATGTCCATGAAGTTCATCAGGAACACGAGCGCGAAGATCGTGACGGCCAGCGGCGCGATGTACTTGCTGCGGCCGTGGAAGGTTTCCTTGACCAGGCCGTCGATGCCGGTGACGACCATCTCGATCGCGCACTGCAGCTTGCCCGGGACGCCCGGCGTGGCCTTGCGCGCGACGCGCAGGAACAGCACGACGAAGATCGTGGCCATCGTCAGCAGGAAGAGCGCGCTGTCGACGTTGATCGTCCAGAACTTGCCGTCACCGAAGTTCCACTGCAGGTGATGCAGGTGGTGCTTGATGTATTCGGTGGTGCTACCGGAACCGGATTCAGCGCTCACTCGTCACCTTTCTCAATTCGTTGTGCAAAGCCGCCGGTGAGATGCGCCAGCGGAAACACCAGCATCGCCAGCGCCAGACCCGACAGCACCGCCAGCGGCGGGAAACGCCACTGCGCCATCGCCAGGTAAAGCAGCACGCCCACCAGCAACCACTTCACCAGCATCCCGGCCAGCAGCCGCAGGTACACGACCCGCGCCGGCTGGATGCCGCCGCCCAGCGCGAGCCGGGCCATTCCCGCCGTTCCCAGCGCCGCGGCCGAGGCCCCGGCGAGGGCGCCTGCCGCCTGCGGCGTTCCCCAGGCCAACCCGGCCACTCCCGCCGCCAGCACGCCAGCGACCAGCTGGAGCATCGCGGCCTTGCGGGCGAGACGACGGCCGACGGCCAGGGAGTGGGACACGGGGTTATCCGGAAAGGTGGAAGGCCCGGAGGCCAGCCACCGAAGGCGCAAAATTATAGCAACGCGCGTGCGGCGCGGACAAGCCGCGAAGGCGTTATTTCGGGCTTCGCGCCGCACTTCGCCGATATCTCGCGGGCCGGTTCGCGGAAAGGGCGCCCGATCCGGTCGGTCGGGGCCGGGCGGTTACGGGGCGCAGCCCTGGGTGGTACCCGGGCCGCCGAGCGCCTGCACTGGATCCTGCTGGCTCCAGGAGGGGGTGGACACGTCGATCCGGGACAGGGTGCCGTTGGCGATCACGCGGCGCAGCGTGCCCACCGTCTCGCGGATCGGCGTTCCGGTGCGCGTGCACAGCGGGCAGAACCCGGTCAGGCGGTCGAGCGGCAGGGTGGCGTCGAGGCCGGCGAAGACGCCGCTTTCGCTGGTCAGGAAGCGCGGAGCACCGGCCTCGTCGTAGACGAACGTGGCGTAGAACTCGTAGTCCTCCCAGAACTGCACGCTGTGCCCGGTGCCGGCGGTGGCCGGATTGAACCAGTGCGAGCTCGCATCCACCGACACGCCGCCGGAGGCCGGGCAGCCACGCCCCAGCGCCGCGAGCGGCTCGGAGCCGGTTTCCGCGTCGAGCGTGTAGGTGAAGCTGAATGCGTCGGGCCCCGTCGGGGTGACGATCGCGCGGCCCACGGCGGTCTGCTGGTGGCTGTCGCCGTCCCACATCGCCCGGTACAGGCCACCGGTCCAGATGCCGTTGGCACCCGGTGCCACGCCCTGCAGGTAGTACCAGGTCGGGGTGCCGTCCTGCAGATAGGTGTACCAGAGGCCGGCCCACACGCCGGCGGCCGGATACAGGAACAGTCCGTGCCCCGAGCGCGCGGCGTTGAAATAGCTGCCCGGGCGGACGATCGGCGCGGCGCCGGTGATGTCGGCCCGCACCTGCAGCGTCGCCGGCGCGGTGTCGGCATTGACCGGCGTCACATACCAGCGTCCGGGCGGCAGCTGGGTGCCGCTGCGGATGATCGTTTCATTGCCGGACGCGCCGATCGCGCTGGCCAGCGCCTGGCTGCGCGGCGGTGCCGCATCGATCTGCGGCGACGACGGCGTGGTGTCCCGCGACAGGTACAGGTCGACGTTCTGCGCGCTCGTGGTGGCGACCGTCAGCTGGCTGGCACCCGCGGGGACGTCGACGAAAAGGCGGTTCTGCGCCGCGCCCGGTGCCAGCGCCAGCGTCAGGGCTTCGCCACTGCGCATCGCGATGGCCGCCGAGTCGGCGGCGGTGCGCACCAGGCGCACGGGGAACAGCGCCGGCGCCTGGTCCGCCGCCATGCGCACGCCGACGTAGCCGACGCGGCCGTCGCCCGCGAGCAAGGTTGGATCCGACCAGGAAATCCGCACCGGGATGTTGGTGCCGCGTGCGGGCAGGCCGCCGCCGGTGGCGACGAGCGTTCCGTCGCCGGGAATCAGCGGTACCTCGAAGATGTCCGTGCGGCTGGCCACGCTCGCGTCGCCGCGGTTGTGCGCCACCACCCAGTAGCGGGTGACGCCGGTGCCCGGATGCGTGATGTCGACTTCGCAGACCTGCCGCGACGCGGTCATCGCCGACGTGCAGCGGGTTTCGGCGCGGTCGGCGTCCTGGCCGAGGTCGGTGTCGACGCCGACGTAGAGGTCGAGTTGCGACTGGTCGACCTGGTCGAGCTCGACGCGCACCTTCCACGTCATCACCTGTCCCGCCGGCGAAGGCAGCGTGTGCACGCTGACGGCGGTGCCGGAGCGGGCGCCGTCCCACGCCGACACCGGCGTGCTGTCGTTCACCAGCGTTCGCACCAGCGTCTCCGGCGCGACCAGCGGCGTGGCCGAATAGGCGCCGACGAAGCGCTGCGGGTCGAGCTCGAAGCCGCTGTAGGCATAGGCCGTCATCCAGCCCGCGCCGGTTTCGGTCGGCATCACGGGGCCGATCTCCGGCTGCATGACGACCGCGACCTCCCCGTCGGCGCAGCGTCCCGATTGCGGCCCTTCGCAGACGCGGTAGCGCACCGTTTCCTCGCCGAAGAACAAAGGCGCCGGCACGTAGTCGAGGCGGCTCCGCATCGGGTCCGCCTCGTTGAACACCGCCGTCGCGGTGCCGCCGTGGCTGGTGGACAGCACGTCGAGCGAACCGTAGGCGAGCCGCGCCGGGGAGATCGCGTCGTTGGAAAGCACCATGAGCTGGATGCCCGGGCTGTGTTCCTCGACGAAACGATCGGCACGCGTGGCGAAGGCCGGCGCGGAACCGTCGTCGTCCAGGATCGAACCGGTCACCGGCACGTCGGACCACGTCGCACCGGCGACGTTGAGAAGCCGCAGCACCACCGTCTCGTCGCCCTCGGGCAGCGTGTCCCCGTTCACTTGGACGGTGACCGTCGTCGACTGCGAGCCCACGGGAATCGTCCCGGACGCCGGCGCCTGGAAATCGCTGCCGACGGTCGCGGTCCCGCCGTCCACCGCCACGTCGAAGGTTACGGCCTGGTTGGCGGTTGCCGACAGGGTCACCGGGAAGGCCAGCACCCGCGTGCCGGCGTTGCCTTCGGCGACGACGGCGCCGCTCATCCCCATCGTCGGCAGTTCGACCGCATCGTCGTTGCGGATCCAGCCGCGGGCCCAGTCGCGGGCGATCGCCGCGCCGGTGAGGCCGCTGGCGACCAGGCGCAGGCGTTCGTCCGCTTCCGGAAGCGTGTCGCCGATCACCTGCACGGAGAACTGCAGGCTCGTCTCCCCCGCCGGGATGATCAGGTTTTCCCATGCCTGGGCAATGTAGTCCTCGCCGGCGATGGCGCCGTCGATGCCGTACTCGGTGATGTCGATGTCGAACGACACCGGTGAGGTCGACGCCGCCGACAGCGACGCGGTGAAGGTCAACAGCGTCGTGCCCGACTGGCCCTCGGCCACTTCGGCATCGGCCAGACTGAACTGCGGAATGGGCTCGTCGTTGACGATCGTGGCGATGCCCTGCGCATCGACGATCCGGGCGCCGCCGGCGGCGGTGATGTTGAGCGCGAACACCTCGTCGCGCTCCACCACCGTGTCGCCTCTCACCGGGACGTCGTAGGTGGCGGACGTCTGGCCTCCCTGGATCCACACGGTCGCCGCGCTCACCGGAGAGTAGTCCCCCGTGAACGGCGTGCCGTACGCCGTGCCGTGCATCGTCGCAATGCTGATGGAGATGGGCGCCGGTGCGGGCCCCGACAGCGAGAAGGTAAACCGGGCCGGCTGCGTCCCGGAATCGACTTCCGTGACGCTGACGTCGCTGACGCTCAGCGTCGGCTGCGTGCCGGACGGCGGCGCGAAGAACGCGGCGGTGGACGGCGCCGCCTCGCTCAGGCCGCGGGCGTTGTCGGCGGTGGCGACGTCGCCGCAGGGCTGACCGCTGCAGGTCGACTGCCTGGGGTTGGAGAACCGACCGATGCGCACCTGCGGCGGGTCGGTGTACGCCATGATCGTCGCGAAGCCCGACGTGGCGCTCAGCGTGCGGCGGAAGCCATGCGAATAGGGATACGCGCCGTCTTCGCCGTCAGCGGTTTCGACATCGTGGTGGGCGCCCATGTTGTGGCCCAGCTCGTGGCTGAACGTCCATTCGCCGCAGTGGTCCTCGCCGAAACCGTGGTCGGCGCTCACGGAGAAGCCGTAGTTGGGGTCGAACGCACCCCCGTCCCAGCCGCCGATCCAGCCGACGCCGCAGCTGGTCTGGTGGGTGCGGTCGAATTCGCGCAGCAACGCGACCAGGTCGGCGCCGTGCACGCCGCGCAGTCGGTGCGCATCGCGCGCCAGCGGCGCGGACCCGCCGGCGGTGAGCACGTCCAGCGTTTCGTCGTTGTCGGTCTGGTTGACGTAGTCGACCATGTAGGTGCCGACCACGGTGATGGTCTGGCTTGCGGCGCTGTCCACGTAGGCCTGGTTGGTGATCGCCTCGAGATGGGCGATGCGGGCCTTCATCGCGGCATCCGAGCCCCACACCGACAACAGCGTCGGCGTATAGAGGACCAGCACGTCGATGTTCGGGCCCGCGGCCGGCGTCGAGGATGCCTTGCGCTGCTCCTGGCGCTGACGGAGAAGGCGATCGGCGTCCGTCGGGCGCGGCGGATAGGCCACGTCGTCGACCAGACTGGCGAACGGCACGCCGCCTTCCACCAGCCACGTCCGACCTTTTCTGGTTTCGATGCGCAGCGCCGGACCGTCGCGCTGCGGCAGCAGGCCGAAGACTATGCCGTCCGCCAGCGTGATCACCGCCGATTGCGGACCGTGAGCGGTATCCACGCGCGCGATCACCGTGGTCAGGCCATCGGCGCGACGGACGATTCGGGCGGCTTCCGCCGCGAGGGGCGCGCTGCCGGTGGAGGGAAGGAGCAGCGGGCGGCCGATCACGATATTGCGTTCGAGCGTGCGGCGGTCGAACTTCAGCGCGTATCGCACCTCGCCGCCGCGCTTGGACACGGGGGCCTCCCGATCCACCACCAGACCGCTGCCGTCGGCCGTCCGCACGGCGGCGGCCGACGGGGCCGCCAGCAGGAGCAGCATCAGGGCGAGGAAGGTGCGGCTGGGCATGATCGTGTCGTTGTTCGTGGAGATTCCCGTTTAGCAGACCCCTATGGGCGTGACCAGCCGCTTCAAGCCGCCCGTTCAGCGCGCAGGGGGCGGCCGTACAGGCACGGCGGCATGAACTGTTTCCGCCGGAAGCGGGTGGGTATTCCCGGGCGGCCGGTGCCGGAGCGCCAAAGCAAAACCCCCCGCAGCGGGGCGGGGGGTTTTCGGGGGCACAAAAGGGAAAGGCCGGTCCCTGTGGGGACCGG
>JAKFCL010000046.1:0-3733 GCA_036676665.1 Arenimonas sp.
GTCGCCGCGGCGCAGGTGCACGCGTTCGTGCGCGAGCACGAGCGCCTGCTGCTGCGCGTCGAATCGGGTCTCGAAATCCGCCGGCACGACGATGCGCGGGCGCAGCGCGCCGATCAGCGCCGGACCGATGCGATCGGTGCTGGCGCCGAAGCTGCCGTCGCCGCGCGGACGCAGCGGCCCCAGGTGGCGATGGAACCGCCGCTGGCGCCACGCGAACACCGCGGCGAGCGCGAGCGCGCCGACTGCCCACGCCGACACCAGCATCGTCGCGGCGGGGACCAGCGAGGACCGCGTGGCATGCGCGCGGTCACGCAACGACGCCAGCGCATCGGCTGCGGTCGCCCATGGGCCGGCGACCGCGCCGGGGTTGGCGTGGCCGAGCGCGCCGCGGGTCGCCGGCCGCGCCGGTTGGTCCGCCGTCGGGTCGGGCGACGGCATCGCGGCGACCGCGGTTTCCGCCGCCGTCTCGATCACCTGCACCGGCCGCGGCACGCTGGTGGCCAGCAGCGCGGCGGGCACCAGCAGCCACAGCCAGAGCACGCCGGCCGGGCCGAGCGCCCGGCGCCACAGCGGCCGCAGCGCCAGCAGCACGACGATCGCGACGCTCAGCGCGAGCGTCGAACGCAGCAGCCAGTCCACCCACTCAGCGGCCATCATCGAAGTCCTCGATCAGCTTGCGCAGTTCGTCGATGTCGGCGCGGGTCAGCTTTCCCTGCTCGCCGAAGTGCGCGACCAGCGGCGCGACGCGGCCGCCGAACAGGCGGTCGACGACACCGGCGCTTTCGCCGGCGACCCAGTCGGCGCGCTGCAGCACCGCGCGGTAGCGGTAGCGGCGGCCCTCGCGTTCGGCGGATACTGCGCCCTTGGTCAGCAGGCGGTTGATCAGCGTGCGCACGGTCGGCTCGGCCCAGCCGTTGGGCGCGGCGACGGCGGCGACGAGGTCCTCGGCGGTGGCTTCGCCGGCGGCCCAGAGGGCCTGCATGACGACGCTTTCGGCGTCGGAGATGGTGATCGGTGCGACGGGGGCCATCGGGCGCTCCAGCTATTACATTCGTAATGGCTATTCTTTTACGCCTGTAATTGATCAGCTGTCAAGCGGACCGCCACCCGCCCTTCCTAGTAGCCCGCTTCGTCCGCGTCGTCATCCCGCTCCGCGAGCGCTTGCAGCAAGACCCGCGCGTTGGTCGCCCAGTAGTCGACGGCATACACCGGACGGCCGTCGGGACCCAACAACGTGAGCACCTGCAGCGTGTCGCGAGCGCGATAACCCAGCGACGCCCAGTCCAGCGCAATGGCCGATGCACCGTGCAGGACGCGCACGCCTGAGTCGGTTATCTCGAGGCGGTGGTTGAGGTACCGCAGAAGCGGCGCCGCTGCCGCGCCGAGATACACGAAGAGTGCTCCGGAGATCGCGGTCGCGATGCGCCCCGGCATCGCGCCCTCGCTCAGCACGGCATGGAGCAGCGCGTACGCGCCGCCACCGAGGAACAGGAGCAATCCGATCGCCAACCCGGCTTTCAGGTAACCCGGATTCTCGACGATCACGCGTTCCGCCATCGGGCTGCCTCCGGGTCGGTGATCAGCCCGCCGGGACCAGCTCGAATCCGGCGGTGGCCGCCGGCACCGCCGGCAGCAGCCAGTGGTCGGCCAGCAGGAACGCGAACAGCGCCATCAGGTAGACGATGGAGTAGTTGAACACCTTCATCGCGTACAGCTCGTTCGGCGGGTTCAGCAGCTTCACCGCGTAGTAGAGGAACACCGCATCGAGCACGAGCGCGCCGCCCAGGTACAGCGGGCCGGCGAAGCCGGGCAGCAGCGCCGGCAGGATCGTCGCCAGCGTCAGCAGCACCGTGTAGAAGACGATCTGCCAGCGCGTGTACGGCACGCCGTACACCACCGGCAGCATCGGGATCATCGCCTTGGCGTAGTCGTCGCGGCGGAAGATCGCCAGCGCCCAGAAATGCGGCGGCGTCCACAGGAAGATGATCATCACCAGCACGAGCGCACGCTCGTAGTTGGCCGGGTCGCGGAACAGGTCGGCGAACGCCATGCCGGCCGGCCAGCCCTTCACGGCCGCCCAGCCCAGCAGCGGCGGTGCCGCGCCGGCGAGTCCGCCGATGACGATGTTCTGCGGCGTCGCCCGCTTCAGGTACCCGGTGTAGACGATCGCGTAGCCGATCAGCGATCCGAACGTCAGCAGCGCCGCGAGGCCGTTGACGCAGGCCGCCAGCAGCGCCATCGACACCGCGCCCAGCGCCACGGCGAAGACCAGCACCTGCGTCGACGTCAGCGAGCCGGTCGCCAGCGGGCGGTGCTGGGTGCGCGCCATCAGCACGTCGATGCGCTGGTCGAGCAGGTGGTTGATCGCCGCGGCCGACGCCGCCGCCAGCCAGATGCCGATCGCGCCGAGGATCATCCGCAGCCACGGCATCGGCTCGCCCGGCTCCACCGCCAGGAACATGCCGATGATCGCCGTGAACACGATCAGCGCGACGACGCGCGGCTTGGTCAGCTCCCAGTACGCGGCGGTGTTCATTCCGGCGCCCGCAGCCGCGCCAGCAGCCCGACGAGCACGAACAGCAGCAGCGCCGCGCCGGCGTTGTGCGCCACCGCCGTCCACAGCGGCAGCGCCAGCTTCACGTTGAGGATGCCCAGCGTCACCTGCGCCACCAGCAGTACCGACAGCAGCGACGCCCAGTAGCGCAGGCCCGGCGTGCGGAACATGCGGATCGCCAGCACGAGCAGGTGCCCGGTCAGCAGCACGGCCATGATCCGGTGGCTGAGCTGGATCGCGACGCGCGCCGGACCGTCGAGCACGCCGCCCTCGTAGTCGACGCCGATGCCGCGCCAGAGCACGAAACCCTCGCGGAAATCCGCCGCCGGCCACCACGACCCCAGGCACATCGGGAAATGCGTGCCGCACGACAGCGCCGCGTAGTTGGCGCTGGTCCAGCCGCCGAGGGCGATCTGCAGCGCCAGCAGCGCCAGCCCGACCCACAGCAGCCGGCGCAGGCGCGGCGCTTCGGCCTGCACCAGCACGGTGTCGGGCGTGGTCTTCCACGCGAGCCACGACAGCAGCGCGAACGTCAGCAGGCCGCCGAGCAGGTGCGCCATCACGATCACCGGCTTCACCAGCCAGATCACCGTCCACATGCCGAGCACGGCCTGGAAGACGATCACCATCAGCAGCACGGTGCTCAGCCGCGCGGCATCGGCATTCGACCAGCGCAGCGCCTGCACCAGCAGGATCAGCTCGCCGGCGATCACCAGCGCCAGCGAGATGCCGTGGTTGGCCGCGAACGAGCCGCCGACCCCGGTGTACGCGGGGATCGACAACGCCACCAGCGCCGAGGCGACCAGCACGCTGGTGGCGCCCCACGGTCGCCTGCGCGCCGCCAGCAGCGCCAGCGCGAGCACGAGCACGCCGAGCAGGCCGGCGATGTGGCGGTGGAACTGTTCGCGCCATGCCTTGTGCGGCTCGACCGCACGTTCGAAGGCGGCGTTGGCGGCGTCGATCTCGTGGTCCTGGTTCGGCCACGTGGCCTGGCCGTAGCAGGTCGGCCAGTCCGGACAGCTCAGGCCGGCGTTGGACAGGCGCACGAAGCCGCCGAACACGATCACCGCCAGCGCCAGCAGCACGGCGGCCCAGGCGAGACGGTGGAAATGGCGATGGGGAGAGGTCATCGGCGGCTCATTTCAGGAGGCGGCCCAGGTCCTTGCGCAGCCCGGACGG
>JAKFCL010000047.1:0-13417 GCA_036676665.1 Arenimonas sp.
GCTGATCTTCTATCCGGGCAGCATCTTCCACTGCGCCGACATCGGCGCCCCGGAACGGCTGACCGCCGATCCGCGCACGGGGCGGCTGACGATGAACGGGTTCTATGTCTGCAGGCGCAGCGGTGCGGCCTGAAGGACCGCGCGCCGCGCCTAGTCCGCCCGGGGCAGCACCAGCGTCGCGTCATCCATCACCCAAGCCGCCCCTTCGGGCCCGCCGAACTGGTGTGCGCCGGGCTCGGCCTGCAGCGGCCGGTAGCCGCCGTCGTAATCCCAGGTGGTGACGTGGATGCGTGCGCCGTCGAGCGACGCCGGGTGTCCCAGCGCGCCGGCCGGCAGGGTCAGCGTGACCGTGTCGGCGGCGGCATCGACGGCGATCGCGGGCGCCGGCGTCACCACGGTGCCTTCGTCCGTCGCCGACGCGCCGGCCGACGAGAACGCCGCGCCGCCCCAGCCACCGGCCCGGAAGCGCACATGCCAGCGCAGGTCGCCGGGCAGCTCGCCGTGCTGCAGGGGCATCGCCCGGGCGCCGCCGTCGCGGCCGGGCAGCTCGACGAACACGGTGAACACGACATGGTCGAAGCCGTTCGGCGGGTTCCACTGCGCCACCACGTCGGCCGTCTGCAGTTCGAGCTGCAGCGAGCCGCCCGACACCCGCGCCCGCACCCGGCGCAGGTCGGCGGGACGGTGGTCGCGCCAGCCGGGATCGAGCGGGTAGGCGAGGGTGCCGTCGCGGCCGTGGTCGTCGCCGGCGGGATCGGCCTGGTCCAGCGCCAGGCGCCAGCGCGGGTCGACACGGAATTCGCGGCTGTCCGACACGCGGCCCCCGGCCTCGTCCCATGCGACCAGGCGGTGGGTCGCGGTGGCGTCGACCCGGCCGTTGTTGTCGATGCGCGCCCGCCAGCGGCCGTCCGCGTCGGCCGTGACCGCCAGCGGCGTGCCGAGGCGGCCGTCGACCAGCAGCCGGAACGACGACCGGGGCGGTGCGGTGCCCGATACGTCCAGTGCCCCTGCCACGGGCGCCGCCGGCAGGGGATCGATCGACAGCGCGGCCAGGCCCGGTGTGGCCGCGCCCGTGTCCGCGCCCGTCGCCGCGGCCTCCGGCTGCCAGACGAACCCGGCGCGCGCCGGGACCCGCAGGCTCAGCCGGCCGCGCCCGTCGACCGCCGCCGCCGGCGCCGTCGCGCCGTTGGCCGAGAACACCGGCCGCAGCGCCGTGCCGGGCGCCAGGCCGGTGTCGAGGTTGTCCAGAAGCAGGTCCTCGTCGGCGGTGTTGAACAGCACCAGGGCCTGGCCACGGTCGTGGTCGATCCGCCAGGCCAGCACGCCGGCGCCGCCGCTGTCCGAGCGCAGGATGGTCGGCACGCCGCGCGAATAGCGGCGGTCGCCGCGGCGCAGCGCCACCGCGTCGGCGAGGTAGCGGTACAGCGGCGCGGACGTGTCGAACCGGTCGCGGCCGCCGCTGCCGACCCCGCCGGCGAACAGGCTGTCGCGCTGGCCGCGCAGGCCCTGCTCGGTGCCGTAATAGATGACCGGAATGCCCGGCAGCGTCATCAGCGCCAGCAGGCCCTGGCGCAGGCCGGCCTCGGAGCCGCCGGCGAGGAAACGCTCGACGTCGTGGTTGTCCAGGAACGTCGGCATCCGGTGCGGATCCGAATGCACGCTCATCGTCGCGCGGATGCGGTGCGCCAGCTCGGCGGTCGGCCGGCTGCGCGCGAACGCGTCGCCGAGGCTGCCGTACAGCGGGAAGTTGATCATGCCCGGCAGCAGCGGGCCGTCGGCGTCGCGCACGTAGGCCTCGACCTTGCGCGCGGCCTCGTCGCGGTACGGCCGGTCGGTGCCGAAGCCTTCGCCGAACACATGGAAATCGCCGCGGCCGGCCCGGCGCGCGACCTCGAGCATGCCGGGGGCCTGGGCATCGTCCGAATACAGGAAGTCGCGGAAGTAGTCGGCCGGCACGTGGAAGGCGGTGTCGACCCGGAACGCGTCGACGCCGACCTCGCGGATCCAGTAACCGTAGCTTTGCCGCAGCGCGCGCCGTACGACCGGGTTCTCGGTGTTCAGGTCGTCCAGGTCGGCCAGCGCGTAGTCGAGCTCCTGGCGGCGCTCGCCGAAATCGGCGATGCGCGGCGTCCAGTGGTAGATCGCCGCCTGCCGGTCCGCCTCCCGGCGCGGGTCGTTCAGGGTGAAGGGCCATTGCGTCGGCGCCGGCACCGGCCGCGAGCGCGGGTTCGGCGCGTAGCCCACCCGCGGGTCGGCCGGATCGTGGGCGTCGCGGTAGCTGAAGAAGTTGCCGGTGTGGTTCACCACCACGTCCTGCACCAGCGACATCCCGCGCGCGTGCAGCGCGTCGGCGAACCGCCGGTAGTCGGCCAGCGTGCCCAGATGGGCGTCGACGGCCATGAAATCGGTTCCCCAATAACCGTGGTACCCGCCGTAGCTGCCGCTCCACCACTGGTTGGCGACCGGTGGCGTGATCCATACGGCGGTCGCACCCAGGCCCTGGATGTAGTCCAGCCGGCGGCAGGCGCCGGCGAAATCGCCGCCGCTGTAGCGCGCGCCGTCGGCGGGGTCGTATTCGCCGGCGCCCTGGTCGTTGTTGCCCGGGTCGCCATCGTCGAAGCGGTCCAGCATCAGGAAATAGACCACCTGGTCGCGCCAGTCCGGTCGCGGGAGCGCGTTTCCGCCGGGGCATTCGGCGGCTTGGGCGGTCCACGCGGACAGCATCAGGACGATCGCGGCGGCAAAAGGCTTCATGGGACGTCCCCGGAAAGGCAGCCCGATTAAAGCGCGGGAGGACCGCGCGCATGACAGCCCGGCGCTGCATTCCCACTGAATACGTATGCAGACATCTCCGCGCCGGGAATCGCAGGGCTACTATCCCGGCAACACGCGGACAGACACCGACGTCGCGTGGCATTCAACCGGCGGAATCACGGCTCCAGGGGGCCGCCCCGCCGGCACAATCCAGATCCACCGACGTGTCCCGGGAGGGGAGATGTTGACAGTCAAGCGTAATGTGCTGTGCGTGGCGCTCGCGTCCGCGATTGCCGCGTATGCCGGCCATGCCGGCGCCCAGGAAACGCGCGTGCTGACGCCGCAGGAACAGGCCGAAGCCGACGCGAAGGCCGCCGAAGAGGCCCGGGCGCGCAACGCGGCGCAGGTCGCCGAAAACGAGGCGCGGACGCTCGACGCCGTCGAGGTCACCGGCATCCGCGCGGCGATCGAGGCATCGATCGACACCAAGCGCGACAACACGTCGATCGTCGAGGCGATCTCGGCCGAGGACATCGGCAAGCTGCCCGACACGTCGATCGCCGACGCCCTCGCGCGCCTGCCGGGCCTGACGGCCCAGCGCTTCGGCAACCGTCCCCAGGAAATCAACATCCGCGGCTTCGCCGGCGACTTCTCCACCGCGCTGCTCAACGGCCGCGAGCAGGTCAGCCCCGGCAACAACCGCGGCGTCGAGTTCGACCAGTTCCCGTCGGAGCTGATCAACCAGGTCGTCGTCTACAAGACGCCCGACGCCTCGCTCGTCGGCCAGGGCCTGTCCGGCACCGTCGACCTGCGGACCGTCAGCCCGCTGGACTACGGCGAGAAGGTGTTCGCGGCGAGCATCCGTGCAGACCAGAACGAGCTCTCCGGGCAGAAGGCCGACGGCAAGCGCTTCAGCTTCTCGTACATCGACCAGTTCAACGACGACACCGTCGGCCTCGCGCTCGGCTACGCGCGCCTGGAGTCGCCGACGCAGGCGAACCAGTTCGGCTCGTGGGGCTACGACGGCGGCGTGATCCAGGGCGCCGACATCTGGGACATCGAAGGCGAACTCGAGCGCACCGGCATCATGGGCGTGTTCGAATATCGCCCGAACGAGGATTTCCACACGCGCGTCGACTTCTTCCATTCGGAGTTCGACCGCGAGGAAAACAAGAGCGGCTTCCAGTTCAGCCTGCAGTCGTGGACCGGCGCGGCGCTCAACGGCCGCACCGACGATTCCGAGGGCACGGCGATCGGCGCGACCGTCGACGACGTCTCGTTCGCGGTGACGCGCGGCGACTTCAACGCCGCCTACGACGACATGGTCTCGGTCGGCTGGAACACCGAATGGCGCTTCGCCGACCAGTGGACGGCGACGCTCGACCTGAGCCATTCCAACATCCACCGCGCCGAGCGCATCCTCGAGACGTACGCGCGGCTGGCGCCGGGCACCGTCATGGACGGCGTCACCGCCACCTACAACGGCGACGGCTATTACGAGTTCGACTTCCCGATCAACCTGACCGATCCGAACAACTTCCGGATGATGGACCCGGGTGGCTGGGGTGGCGCGGTTCCGCAGGCAGGCTACCTGAAGGACTTCATCGTCGAGGACCAGCTCAACGCGTTGCGCCTGGACCTGGAACGCAGCTTCGACGACAGCGCGTTCAGCTCGCTGGAGTTCGGCATGAACCTGGCCGACCGCGAGAAGAGCCGTTCGTCGAACGAGTTCACCCTCTGCACGACGCCGACCTGCACCGGCAACCCGGAAGTGGCGGTGCCCACCGAGTTCGTCACCGGCAGCTACTCGTTCGCCGGCATCGAGTTCATGGGCCTGGATGCGCTCGGCCTGCTGAACAACTTCTATTACCTGCAGGGCAAGCAGCATCCCGACATCTACAACAAGAACTGGGAGATCAACGAGACCGTCTCGACGCTCTTCGCCCAGCTCAACATCGACACCGACTGGGGCAGCGTCCCGGTCCGCGGCAACGTCGGCCTGCAGGTGGTGCGTGCGGAACAGGATTCGACCGGTGTCGCGCTGTACAACGGCACGCCGCTGACCGAGCCGGAAACGCGCGGCATCACGACCACCGACGTGCTGCCGAGCCTGAACCTGTCGTTCCAGTTCCCGCACGACCAGTTCCTGCGCGTCGGCGCCGCCCGCCAGATGGCGCGGCCGCGGATGGACGACCTGCGCTCGAACACGAACTTCGGCTACGACAACACCACGCAGCGGTTCAGTGGCGGCGGCGGCAATCCCGAACTCGAGCCGTGGATCGCCGACGCGCTGGACGTGGCGTACGAGAAATATTTCGGCGGCAACCGCGGCTACGTGAGCCTGGCCTATTTCTACAAGGACCTGCGCACCTACATCTACAACGATGTGAACACCGCGTTCGACTTCAGCGACATCGGCATCCCGGCGGAACTGCTGCCGGTCCCGGCGCCGCCGACCTACATCGGCACCTTCACCCAGCCGCTCAACGGCGAGGGCGGCACGATCTACGGCTGGGAGTTCGCGCTTTCCCTGCCGCTCGACGTGCTGTGGGAACCGCTCGAGGGCTTCGGCATCCAGGCCAACTACTCCGACACGAGCAGCGACGTCGAAGCGGACGGCCCCGGCTCGTCGACCCCGCTGCCGGGCCTGTCCGAGGAGGTCTGGAACGTCACCGCGTATTACGAGCGTTACGGCTTCTCGGCCCGCGTCAGCCAGCGCCACCGCTCCGAGTTCCTGGGCGAGATCCAGGGTTTCGGCGGCGATCGCGTCCGGCAGAACTTCGGCGGGGAGACGGTCACCGACGTCCAGCTCGGCTACCAGTTCCAGTCGGGCCCGCTGGAGGACCTGTCGCTGTTCTTCCAGATCAACAACCTGGAGAACGAACCGTTCATCAGCCGCCAGGCGGGCTTCGCCGCGCGTCCGTCGAGTTTCCAGGAGTTCGGCCGCACGACGCTGTTCGGCATCAGCTACAAGTGGTGAGGTAGATTCCCGAAGCGCGCCGGCGACCCCCGCCGGCGCGCTTTTTTTATGCATCGCCCGGGAGGGAGAACATGGTCAGCAGGCCCAACCTGTCGTTCTGGCAGATCTGGAACATGTCGTTCGGATTCCTCGGGATCCAGTTCGGCTTCGCGCTGCAGGGCGGCTTCATGTCGCGCATCTTCCAGACGCTGGGCGCCGACAAGGACGCGCTGCCGCTGCTGTGGATCGCCGCGCCGCTGACCGGGCTGCTGGTGCAGCCGATCGTCGGTTATTTCAGCGACCGCACCTGGCACCCGGTGCTCGGCCGGCGCCGGCCGTTCTTCCTGGTCGGGGCGATCCTGGCGTCGGCGGCGCTGGTGGTGATGCCGCATTCGTCGGCGCTGTGGATGGCGGCCGGCCTGCTGTGGGTGCTGGACGCGTCGATCAACATCAGCATGGAACCGTTCCGCGCGCTGGTGGCCGACAAGCTGCCCGAACGCCAGCGGTCCTACGGTTTCGTGCTGCAGACGCTGATCATCGGCATCGGCACGTGGGTGGCCAGCAACCTGCCGTGGTTCGTCGCGCGCATGGGCGTGCCCAACGAGGCCGGCCCGGGCGTGGTGCCGCCCTCGGTGCAGGTCGCGTTCGCGATCGGCGCGGCGGTGTTCCTCGCCAGCATCCTGGTGACGGTGTTCACGACGAAGGAATACCCGCCCGACGACCTCGCGCGCTTCGAGGAGGAAAGGAAGAAGGGCCGCGGCATGGTCGCCGAGATCCTCGCCAACATCGTGCACATGCCGAAGCAGATGCTGGCGATCGGGCTGGTGCAGTTCTTCAGCTGGCTGGCGTTCTTCTCGATGTGGTCGATGGCCACGCCGGCACTGACCGAACACGTGTTCGGGGCCCCGGCGCCGGACCCGGCCGCGTTCGACATGGCCGACGCCGCCCAGGCCGCGGCATTCGGCGCCGCCAACGGCGCATTCCAGGACGCGGCCGACCTGGTCGGTTCGTACATGGGCTGGTACGGCCTGTCGTCGATGGTGGTGGCACTGGCGCTGAGCCTGGTCGCCGCGCGCACGCCGCTGAACCGCCGCGCGGTGCATTTCGGCGCGCTGCTGCTGGGCGGGCTCGGCTTCCTGTCGATGGCGTGGGTGCCGTCGCCGGTCTGGCTGATCGGTTCGTTCGCGCTGGTCGGCGTGGCGTGGGCCAGCATCCTGTCGATGCCGTACGCGCTGCTGGCCAGCAGCGTCGACGCGGCGAAGATGGGCATCTACATGGGCATCTTCAACATGTTCATCGTGATCCCGCAGATCGTCGCCGCGACGCTGCTCGGCCCGCTGCTGCGGCATGTGTTCGACAGCGAGGCGATCTACGCGCTGGTGATCAGCGGCGCGAGCCTGCTGCTGGGCGCGCTGTGCCTGGCCGGCGTGCGCGAGCCGGCGATCGAAGCCGAACCGCTGCCGGCGACGCCGTGAGGAGGATGCCGATGCGCCGCAACCCCATGCTGCCGATCGCGATCGCCGCGGCGATCGCCGCCTGCACGCCGATGTCGTCGGAGCCGCCGGCCGAGGCGGAGTACTCCGAAGGCGACGCCGCGCCAGCGCCCGTCGATCCGGATCGCAAGGAGTACTACGGCACGCTCGAGCCGATGGCCGAGCACGCGGTGTATTTCGTCGTCACCGATCGTTTCGTCAACGGCGACGAGGGCAACGACCAGCGCGACCAGGGCGGCGAACATCCCACGTTCGACATTCCGCTCGACTGCCCCGGCGATGACAACATCGGTTATCTCGGCGGCGACTTCCGCGGGCTGCTCGACAACGCCGCCTACATCCGGGAAATGGGCTTCGGCGCCGTCTGGATCACCCCGATCGTCGACAACCCGGACGAGGCGTTCACCGGCGGCGACCCGATCACCTGCACCAGCTTCCTCACCGACCAGGGCAAGGCCGGCTACCACGGCTACTGGGCGACGAACTTCCACACCGTCGACGAACACCTGGAAAGCCCCGGCCTGGCCTTCGCCGACCTGACCGCCGGCCTGCACGACAACGGCCTGAAGGTCGTGCTCGACATCGTCGCCAACCACGGCTCGCCGGGCTGGACGATGCCGGAGAAACAGCCGGGCTTCGGCCAGATCTTCGCCGCCGACGGCACCCTGGTGGCCGACCACGGCAACCTGCCGCCCGAGCAGCTCGACCCGGCCGGCGAGCCGCTGCACGCGTTCTACAACCCGAAGAAGGACCTGGCGCAGTTGGCCGACCTGGCCGGCGACAACCCGGCGGTGATGGACCACCTGGTGTCGGCCTACCTGCAGTGGATCGACCAGGGCGTGGACGCGTTCCGCATCGACACGATCCGCCACCAGCCGCTGCCGTTCTGGAAGACCTTCAGCGACCGCATCCGCGCCGAGCACCCGGGCTTCTTCATGTTCGGCGAGGCGTTCGACTACGAAGCGGCGAACATCGCCCCGTTCACCTGGCCCGAGAACGGCGGCGTGAGCCTGCTCGATTTCCCGGTGAAGCAGGCGCTGGCCGACGCCGTCGGGCCCAAGGATGCCGATTTCGCCACGCTCGCGGCGCCGCTGGCGCTGGAGAACGGCCCGTACCAGAACCCGTACGAACTGATGACCTTCTACGACAACCACGACATGGCGCGGCTCGACGCCACCGACGAAGGCTTCATCGACGCGCACCACTGGCTGTTCACCGCCCGCGGCACGCCGGTGATCTATTACGGCTCGGAGACCGGCTTCATGCGCGGTCGCGTCGAACACTCCGGCAACCGCAACTACTTCGGCCAGGCGCGCATCGACGCCGCGGCGGAGCATCCGATCCGGCAGGCGCTGGCGCGCATCGCCCGGGTGCGGGCCGAATCGCCGGCGCTGCAGAAGGGCCTGCAGGTCAATGTCGAACTGGCCGGCGACCGCGCGGTGTTCTACCGCGTGTTCCAGCACGGCGACACCGCGCAGATCGCGCTGGTGCTGCTGAACAAGGGCGACGCGCCGGAAGCCTTCAGCATCGCGCAGTACCTGCAGCCGGGCGACTGGCATGCGGTGCTCGCCGGCGAAATCCGTCCGGTCGGGCCCGACGAGACGCTGGAGACGACGGTGCCGGCGCACGGCGCCGAAGTGTTCCTGCTCGACGCCGCGGTGGATCAGCCGGAACTGGCGGCGCGGCTGGCGCAGCTCATGGCTTCGAAGCACCGCACGAGCGGCGCACCACCATCCGGGTCGGCAGAACCTCGCTGACGACCGGTTCCCCGGCGATCTGCGCCATCAGGCAGCCGACCAGGCGCTCGCCGGCCAGGCCGGTGTCCTGCATCACGGTGGTCAGCGCCGGCCGGGTGAAGCTGGCCATCGGGATGTCGTCGAAGCCGACCACCGCGACATCCTCCGGAACGCGCCGGCCCGCATCGGCCAGGGCCCGCATCGCGCCGATCGCCAGCAGGTCGCTGGCAGCGAACAGCGCGTCGAAGTCGCTGCCGCGTTCGAGCAGCGTGCGCATCGCGTGGTACCCGACTTCCTCGGTGCTGTCGCTGGCGTCGGCGCGCAGCGAATCGTGCAGGGCGATGCCCGCCTGCGCCAGCGCCTCGGCGTGGCCCATGTAGCGTTCCAGGAATTCCGGGCACTGCAGCGTCGCGGTCCCGATCCAGGCGATGCGGCGCCGGCCCAGGTCCAGCAGGTGGCGGGTGGCGAGAAAGCCGCCCTGGCGGTTGTCGCAGCAGATCGACGTGCCGTGCTGGCCTTCGACCTCCGGCCCCCAGCGAACGAAATGCGTGCCTTCCTCGACCAGGTGTTCCAGCCGCGGGCGGTAGACCAGGTAATCGCCGTAACCGAGCAGGATCACGCCGTCCGCGCGGTGGCTGTCCTGGTAGTCGGCGTGCCAGTCGGCCGACGTCTGCTGGAACGACACCAGCAGGTCGTAGTTCTGGCGGGCGCAGGCGCGGGTGATCGACGCCAGCATCGACATGAAGAAGGGGTTGATCAGCGAGTCGTCGCTGGTCGGGTCCTCGAACAGCAGCAGGGCCAGGGTGGACGCGCGCTGGCGGCGCAGGCTGGAGGCGTTCTTGTCGACGGTGTAGTTCAGTTCGCGGGCGATGGCCTGCACGCGCTGGCGGGTTTCGGGGCTGACCAGCGGGCTGCCGCGCAGCGCACGCGACACGGTCGCCTGCGAGACGCCGGCCCGGAACGCGATGTCGAACGAGGTGACCCGAGGCTTCATGACGCTCCCGACGATGCCGGGGCATTGTGCCGGCATCGGTCCGGCCGGGGGAACCCCGGGGTTTGGGGGGGGTACGGCGCCGGGGGCTCGGACCCGCTCGCGGCCGATGCCCCCGGTGCCTCGAACGTCACGCACTTCGTCGCGAAGCGACGCACCGTTGCGGCGCGTCGCGGGGTGGGATCAGAAGTTGAGTTTCTCGGGGCTGGCTTCGAACCGCTCGACCGAGTCGGTGATCTCGCGGCGGGCCGCGTCGGCGCCTTCCCAGCCGTCGAGCTTGACCCACTTGCCCTTCTCGAGGTCCTTGTAGTGCTCGAAGAAGTGGCCGATGCGCTCCAGCCAGTGCGGGCTGACCTGGCCGATGTCGTGGATGTGGCTGTAGCCGCCGAACACCTTGTCGATCGGCACCGCGAGCAGCTTGGTGTCCTCGCCGGCCTCGTCCTTCATCTTCAGCATGCCGACCGGGCGGCAGCGGATCACCGAGCCGGGGATCAGCGGCAGCGGCAGGATCACCAGCACATCGACCGGGTCGCCGTCGCCGCACAGCGTGTGCGGCACGTAGCCGTAGTTGCAGGGGTAGCGCATCGGCGTGGACAGGATGCGGTCGACGAAGATCGCGCCAGTGGCCTTGTCGACCTCGTACTTGACCGGGTCGGCGTCCTTCGGGATCTCGATGACCACGTTGATCTCGTTGGGAACGTCGCGGCCGGTGGGGACCAGGTCGAGGGCCATGGGAATCTCCTGCTGAAACCCCGGGGGAGGGGTGGTTCGAATGGGGGCGCAAGGATACGGGAAAGGCCTGGAGCCCGCACTCCGCCGCCGCGTCCGGCGCGGGCTAGGCAGGGCCGGCGCCAGCCCGCAGAATAGGGCGTCGACAAACGGAATCCCTGCCATGTCCGCGTCCCTGCTCGACTACAAGGCCCTGGAACTGCTGCGCATGCTCGACCGGGACCAGCCCGGCTCGTTCAGCGAGTTCGTCCGGATGTTCGTCCACGAGGCGCCCGAACTGGTCAAGCGCATGGAACAGGCGCAGGCCGCCGGCGACGCCGACGCCCTGGGCAAGGCCGCGCATTACCTGCGCTCGGCGGCGCTGGCGATGGGCGCGACCAACCTGGTCGAGGTCTGCCACGGCCTGGAACACCTGGACGTCGCGCAGATCCAGGATCCGGCGATCCTGCCCAGCTTCGACAAGCTGCGCCGCGCCACCCGCGACGCCCTGCTGCTGCTCCTGCAGGAAGTCCCGCAGATCTGAGTCAGTCGCGCAGCTCGACCACCTGGCAGCGCGGTTCGAGCCGTTCCAGCACCGCCGCCGTCGCGGCCTGGGTCGATACCGCCCGACCCGGCGCCGCCAGGTCCGCGGTCAGCGCGCCGGCATCCAGGGCCGCCGATACCGCCAGCTCCACGTCCAGCGCCTCGGCCTCGAGCCGGAGCGAATGCCGCAGCAGCAGCGCCGCGCTGAGGATCGCCGCGAACGGATTGGCGATGCCGCGGCCGGCGAGGTCCGGTGCCGAGCCGTGGATCGGTTCGTACAGCCCGACCCGGCCGTCGCCGAGCGAGGCCGAGGGCAGCAGCCCCAGCGAGCCGGCGAGCAGCGACGCCTCGTCGGTCAGGATGTCGCCGAACAGGTTCTCGGTGACCACGACGTCGAAATCGCGCGGCCGGGCGATCAGGTGCATCGCCATCGCGTCGACCAGCTGGTGCTCGAGCGCGACGTCGGGGAACTCGTCACGGCCGAGGCGGATCGCCGTCTCGCGCCACAGACGCGAGGTTTCCAGCACGTTGGCCTTGTCCACCGACACCAGCCGGCCGCGGCGGGCGCGGGCGAAGCCGAACGCCCGCCGCAGCACCCGCTCGACCTCGGCGACGCTGTATTCGCACAGGTCGCTGGCACGGTCGGCGTGGCGCTGCTTTTCGCCGAAATAGAGGCCGCCGGTGAGTTCGCGCACCACCAGCAGGTCGACGCCGGCCAGCAGGTGCGGTTTCACCGGCGACGCGCCCAGCGCCACCGGGTGCGGGCGCACCGGCCGCAGGTTCGCGTACAGGCCCAGCGCCTGGCGCAGCGCCAGCAGGCCCTGTTCGGGCCGCACGGGCGAGGCCGGGTCGGACCACTTCGGGCCGCCGACCGCGCCGAGCAGGATCGCGTCGGCGTTCCGGCACGCGGCCAGCGTCGCGGCCGGCAGCGGGTCGCCGGTGGCGTCGATCGCGGCGCCGCCGATCGCCTGGCTCCGGAAACGGAAGGCGTGGCCGTGCCGGCGGCCGACCGCCTGCAGCGCCGCGACGGCGGCGGCGGTGACGTCGGGACCGATGCCGTCACCCGGCAGTACGACGATTTCAAAGGCCATGGCGGGACTCCTGGAGCTGGCGGGATTCGAAGGCGGTGATCTGCGGGACGCGGGCGAGCAGGTAGCCGAGCTCGTCGACGCCCTCGAGCAGGCAGGTGCGGGCGAACGCATCGAGCGCGAAGGCGTGGCGGTCGCCGGCGGGCGTGCGCAGCTCGCCGGCGGCGATGTCGATCTCGAGTTCGTCGTCGGGGCGCCGCATCAGCGCCTGCACGACGGCTTCGTCGAGCACCACCGGTACCAGCCCGTTCTTCAGCGCGTTGGCGCGGAAGATGTCGGCGACCTGGCTGCTGACCACGGCGCGGAAGCCGGCATCCACCAGCGCCCACGGCGCGTGTTCGCGCGAACTGCCGCAGCCGAAATTGCGGCCGGCCAGCAGGATGCGGCGGCCCTGGTTCTCCGGCCGGTTCAGCGCGAAGGCCGGGTCCGGCGCGCCGGCGGCGTCGGTGCGCCAGTCGGCGAACGCGTGCCGGCCCAGGCCGTCGCGGGTGGTGGTCGACAGGAAACGCGCCGGGATGATGCGGTCGGTGTCGATGTTGGCCGCGGCCAGCACGATCGGTCGCGAGCGGATCAGCGTGGTCTTCATGCCGCCTCCGTCGCCGGCGGCGCGACCGCCGCGAGCGTGCGCACGTCGGCGACGACGCCGGCGACCGCGCACGCCGCGGCGGTCAGCGGCGACGCCAGCAGCGTGCGCGCGCCCGGGCCCTGCCGGCCTTCGAAGTTGCGGTTGCTGGTGCTGACGGCCAGCTGCCCCGGCGCGACCAGATCGCCGTTCATCGCGATGCACATCGAGCAGCCCGGTTCGCGCCACTCGCCGCCGGCGGCGCGCACGATGCGGTCGATGCCCTCGGCCTCGGCCTCGCGCTTGACCTGTTCGGAACCCGGGACCACCAGCAGGCGCACGCGCGGATGCACGCGGCGCCCGGCCAGCACGCCGGCGACGTCGCGCAGGTCCGACAGCCGGCCGTTCGTGCACGAGCCGACGAACACGACGTCGACCGGCAATCCGGCCAACGGCACGCCGGCACGCGTGCCGACATAGGCCTGCGCGGCGGCCTCGGCGGCATCGGCCGGGGCCGGCACCGGCGCGTCGACGGCGATCGCCGTGCCCGGGTGCGTGCCCCAGGTCAGCGTCGGCCGGATCG
>JAKFCL010000048.1:0-3330 GCA_036676665.1 Arenimonas sp.
GCGACCTGCGTTTCGAAGCGGACCTGCCCAGCAAGTGGGTCGCGCACTGCCATTGCACGCTCTGCCAGCGCGCGCACGGTGCGCCGGTGGTCACCTGGGTCGGCTTCGAACAGGAGCGCACACGGCTCGTCGATCCCGAATCGCGGCTGCACTGGTACCCGTCCACCCCCGGCGCCGAACGCGGATTCTGCAGCCGGTGCGGAACCACGCTGTTCTTCCGCTCGCAGCGCTGGCCCGGCGAGCTGCACATCGTGCGCAGCAACTTCGACGGCCCGGTGGACCGGGAACCGCAGCTGCACGTGCACTACGACACGCACGCCCCCTGGCTGCTCATCGGCGACGACGGGCTGCGCCGCAAACCCGACCCCGCCGCGGGCTAGGCGTCCCCGCCGCCGGCCAGGCGCGCCGCGTCGGTGGGGGTGAGCCCGTCGAGCTCGATGTTCCGGGACCGGGCGCTGCGCGGGCCGAAGCCGACGATCGCGATCGCGCCCTCGCGCAGCGGCGCCAACTCCAGCATCCCGCCGATGTCGTCGTCGTTGATCGCCGCGGTGACGAACGCCCCCAGCCCCAGGTCGGCGGCCGACAGGTACATCGTCTGCGACAGGTGGCCGACATCCAGGTGCAGCACGCGCCAGGCCTTGGCGTGGCGCCGGTACTTCCAGAACAGGCGGTCGAAGCGCGCCGTCATCACGACCAGCACCGGCGTGTCGACGAACCAGTGCTGGCCCGCGAGCATGCGATGGGCCAGCACGCGGGCCTCTCCGGGATCGAGGGCGGCCAGCGGCTCGAGCGCATGCCGCACCGGCAGGTAGTGGTACAGGCCGGGCGCGACCCCTTCCGCGCGCTGCACCAGCAGGTATGCCTCCACGGCATGCAGTCCGCCTCCCGCAGGCGAGGTCTTCTTGACCGCGATGGCGCCAGGCGACAGTTCGCGTGTACCGACCGCGCCCCACACCCGGTGCAGCATCGCGCCGAGCGCGGCCGCCGGCACCGCCGCCTCCGGATCGAAATTCCGGCAGGTGCGCCGCTGCGCCAGCAGGGCGTCGAAGTCGCGGTGCGGCGGCGGCGACAACGGCAGCGTCGCCCGGTCCGGCCGTCGCACGTGTTCGTGGGTGGGCGCCGGTCCGTGCGCGGCGATCAGTTCACCGCTGTCGGGCATCTGCCCGGCCTCCTGGCGGGCCTCGATATCGACACCGGACCACGCACCGGCGACCTGCGCGACCAGCGCCGGCGGCCACCACGGCACGTCGCGGGCGGCGGCGTCGCGCCGGGCGGCCGTCGAATCCTCGTCGTCGTCGCGAAGCAGCCAGCCCGCCTCCAGCAGCTCGGCGATGGTCGCCTCGCCATGCGCCGCCGCCAGCACCGCCGCTTCGCTGGCCCCGTCGCGCGGCACCTGCGCCAGCACCGCCAGCTGCGCCAGGGAGATTTCCCGCGGTGCCGGCTGGTGCGGCGCCATCGCCATCCAGCGCGCGGCGCGGTCGAGCCCGTCGCCGCCGCCCAGCAGCAGGCCGATGTCGAACCGCGGTTCCTCGTCGAGCGACACCTGCAGCGCCGCGCATCGCCTGAGCTTCATCCGTTTCCCTTCCGTCGCCGCCGGCGCGGCGTGTGCCGTCGCCGACAATGCCGGCGCCCGTCACCCCTTGGCAATCGCCCGCTGACACCGCGCCGGCGGCGCGGCTAGACTCGCCCGGCACCGGTTGGTGCATCCAGGGGGTTACGACATGGCAAAGCTTTCCGAGAAAACCATCGACGCGGTGCTCGACGGGTTGTCCGAGGACGACACGTTCCGCGCGGCGTTCCAGCGCAATCCGCGCGAGGCCACCCGCGCGTTGGGCACCGCCGATCCGGCGGTCGACACGTTGCCCGACCAGCCGGTGCCGGACCTCGCCGGGAAGGCCGACTTCAAGCGCGCCCGCGGCGTGGTGCGCAAGCAGCTCGTCGAGGCGATGGCCCCGTTCATCCCGATCACCCTGGATATTCCGCGCAGCTGACGCGGCAGCGACGCAGGGTCAGCGGCGGCGATCCCGCCGCTCGACCAGCGCGGCGCCGGCGTCGTCCGGCCAGGCCGCCGCGAACGCGGCGGCCTGCGTTTCCGCGACGGCGGCCTCGCCGTTCGCCGCGGCGAGCTGCGACCAGGCCTTCAGCGCCAGCGTGCTCTCGATGACATTGGCCGGCTGCCAGGCGCTGAGGCTGCTGGGTTCGGCGAACGCGCGGCCCCGGTTCTCCGCCAGCCACTGCGCCAGCACGATCGCCTCGGCGCCGTTGCCGGCGGCGCGCTGCGCCCGCATCAGCACGGCGCGGCTGAAATAGGTTCCGGCGCCGGGCTGCACCTCGTCGGCGAGCGCGGCGATCGCCTCGGCCGGCTTGCCCTCGGCAAGGGCGATTTCCGCGTCGAGGGCCCGCCGCATGCCGAGGTTCGCCGGGTACCGCTCGACCAGCGTCTCGTTTTCGCCCAGCGCGCGCATCCGCCTCGCGAGCTCCAGGTCGCCGGTATGCGCCGCCATCCAGCCGAGGGCCATCGCCTGGAACAGCAGGTGCCGCCGTCGCAGGCTGTCCGCCGCTTCCATCTGCTGCGGCAACAGCTCGGCGCGGCGCCGGAGATCGGCGCGCAGGGCGTCGTCCGGCGCATAGCTGCGCAGCGACAGCGTCGCCAGCGCCAGCGCGCCGCGTGCCAGCTCGCCCGCATCCTTCGCGTCGACCTCGAGCTTGCGCGCCGCCGCGAGCGCCTCCGTCCACTGCCCCCGGTCGAGCGGCAGGGTGACCTCGATCATCCGCGATTCGAAGGCGGCTTCGCCGGGCACCTTGCCTTCCTGCTTGGCGGCGATGCGTGCGGCGACATCGGGCCGGCGCAAGGCCAGGTAGGCCTCGGCATGATCGCGCAGCCACCCCTGGTTGCCGAGCGATTCGGCCTGTTCGAAATGCCGGATCGCGTCGTCGTAGCGGTTGGCGGCCAGCGCCATCAGGCCGGCGAGGTAGGCGGCGGCGGACCGTGCCGGATTCTGCGTCGCCATCGCGCCGTCGATCATCGCCAGGCCGTCCTCGCTGGCCAGCAGGTCGAAATGGGCGAAGTACGCGTAGTTGTAATAGGCGCGGAACTCGTCGGGATACAGCGAAGAGAGCATGCGGAACTTCTGCAGCGCCGTCTTCGGGTCGTCCAGCGTCGCGGCGGCGCCGTCGAGGAACAGCGCCTCGCGCTGGCCCATGTGTTGCCTGTTGGCGAGCGCCTTGTCGAGCCATTGGCGGGTACCCACGGCGTCGTTTTCGACATAGCGCAGGAAGGCCAGCCGCAGGTAGGCCATCGCGAACGTCGGGTCCAGGCGGACCGCCTCC
>JAKFCL010000049.1:0-9284 GCA_036676665.1 Arenimonas sp.
CCGGTCACGGCACCGGGGCTTCGCGTGTCATGTTCCAGGCGGCGAGCGAGCCATCCGCCAGGTCGACGCTCACCAGATGCGGCGTGCGGCTGGTGACGCCGGATTCCTCGGTCTGCAGCAGGCCCATCGCGACGATGTGGCCGGGCAGATGCCAGTACATGATCTGGTTGGCGGTGCCGCTCTCGCTGAGCGGGAGTTCGGTTTTCCAGACTTCCTTCAGGCCGGTGTCGAGGCGCGCCAGCGCGAGGCGCCCGGCATCGTCCATGCGCGTGCTGTGCCAGACCAGCACGCCGGCCGGATCGTCGAGCAGCAGCGGCGTGCCGGGCATGCCGGTCGCCAGATCCTTCAGGAATCGGCCCTTGAGGTAGAGGGGCGCGCCGGCGATCGGGGTCAGGTCGGACAGGCGGTCGAAGCGGTCGTCGAAGTTCTGCTCCGCGACGATCTTCGCGCGCCAGAACGTGCGCCGCGCCAGCGCCCCTTCGTCGAGGACCTGGTACGGGTACAGCAGGTTGTTGCCCCAGGTGTCGTCGGCGGCGTCGGCGGCCTCCTTTTCCGAATACAGGCCGAGCCACTGGCCGTCGAGCATCACCTGCCGCGACGGGATGTCGCCGTACGGGAACATCGGCACCATCTCGCGGTGGCCGTTGGCCTTCAGGCGTCCCTCCGGATACGGCGACGGGACCGGGGTCGGCACGTGCGCGACGGCAGTGCCGTCGGCGGCGCTGATCCGCCATTGCTGCGCGTCGGCGGTCCGCACCACCAGCCCGCGGTCGAAGCCGTAGTGCTGCGCCTCGCTCGGCAGCAGACCCTCGAGCTGCGGATACGCCGCCTGCAGCGTCGCCGGATCGGACACGATCGACCCGTCCGACACCTTCACCGCGAACGGCTCGTCGCCGATCAGCAGCCAGACCACGTCGCCGTCCTGGCCGAGCAGGCTGGCGCCCACCGACGAACCGATGACCCGCGTCTGCAGCTGGTAGCGGTTCTTCGCATCCGGATCGCCGAGCGTCAGCAGGCGCTGGGTCCACAGCGGTTTCGCCGTCGCCGGATCGAACGCCTGCACGGCGAAGTGGTAGTAGGTGTCGGTGCGCCAGCTGCCCGTGCTGCGGCGACTGCCGCCGATGCCGACCGTCTGCTCCTCCTCCTGCTTGGTCAGCACGAACAGCCGCGGCTGGCCGCCGTCGGCCACCATCAGCGGCGACCCTTGGGTTTCCGGCGGCTCGAAATGGCTGCCGCCGCAGCCGGCGAGCAGCAGCACCAGCGCGGAAAGCAGGACGAACAGGCGGATTCGGGCGGTGGGCGTCATCAGGATTCCGGGGCGGGGGCGAAGGGCCGACTTCCAGATTACGGGCTGGGCGCCGCCGACGGGACAGCGGCGTAGACTGCGGACGCTGTCGATCCCATCGGTTTCCACCCTCCGGAGGTTGGTCATGATCCGCATGCACCTGAGCCCGCTTTGCCTCGCCCTCGCCTTCGCACTGCCCGCCGCCGCGCACGACCACGAAGGCACGCCGCCGGCGATGACCCCCGAGCAGCAGGCGGCGATGGCCGCCTACCAGGCCGCCGGCACGCCAGGCGAAACGCACGCCCGGCTCGCGGCGATGGCCGGCACGTACGACCTGTCGATCAGGAGCTGGCAGGCACCCGGCAGCGAACCCAGCGTCGAAACCGGCACCGCGACGCGGCGCATGATCCTCGACGGCCGGGTGATGGTCGAGGACACCCAGTCGTCGATGATGGGCCAGCCGTTCACCGGCACCGGCATGCACGGCTACGACAACGTCAGCGGCAAGCACTGGTCGACGTGGAACGACACGATGTCCACCGGCCTGATGACCAGCGAAGGCGACTGCGACGCCGCCGGCGCCTGCACGTTCACCGGCAGCTGGAACGACCCGCTGACCAAGGGCAAGACCACGGCGCGGATGACCACCGTCTGGACCAGCCCGACCACCGAGGTCTTCTCGATGTACGGCCCGGGCCCCGACGGCAAGGAATTCCTGATGATGGAAATCACCTACACCAAGCGTCCCTGACCGGTGGCGTAGCGCGCGCGGGCACGGCCCGCGGGGCTCACTCCCCGGGAAACCCGCGCGCCAGCAGCAGCGGCAGCCCGCTCGCCCGCCACCACGGCAGGTGCACGACGCCCGACGACATGCCGCCGTGCGCGTACTTGGGGATGTGGACGTTGTCGACCGGGTGGTCGAACGGCAGATCGGTGAGTTCGCTGAATTTCGCCCGCAGTTCGGCCTCGAGCGCAGCGCGCGTCGGCGGCAGCGGCACGCCGGCATAACGTTCCTGCAGGTCGGCCCACAGATGCACGTCGCCGCGCAGGCCCCAGCGCCTGGGCACGGGCAGGAAGAGTTCCCCGATCGTGTTCATGGCGTTCTCCCGCGCCGGGCGCCGCGTCGTCCGATCCTGCCGCCCCGTGTCAGTTCACTTCTTCGGCGGCGCGTCGCTGCCGGCGAACTTCTCCAGCAGCTTCTTGCCTTCCGGCGACTGCGCCAGCCCCTCGAGCATGCTCGCCACCGCCGTGCCGCCGTCGGCGGAGAACAGGTCCATCACGCTCGACAGGCCCTTGCCCGGCGTGCCGGCGTTGGAGATCACCTTGACGTCGGCGGTCTTGAGCGCCTCGGCCTGCGCCATGCCGACGGCCTGCGCCGCCTCGATGTTGCGGATGCCCAGCAGGTAGTCCTGGTAGCCCTTGTCGGAACCGATCTTCTCGGCGAGCTTGATCTGCGCGTCGACCGGCGCCATCAGGATCGCCGTTTCGGCCGAACCCTTCGCGCTGCCCTCCACCGCGATGCCCTCGGCGTTGCGCCTGGCGGCCTCGAGCTTGCCTTCGGCGGTCAGCACCGTCTGCTGCTTGTTGCCCTCGGCGCCGACGATGGCCACCTGCTTGGCCGCATCGGCCTGCACGATCGCGACTTCCTTGGCCTGCGCCGCCGCGATCACCGCGACCTCGCGGCTGATCTCGGCGCCGCGGACGTTCTTGACCTGGACGACGTCCATTTCCTTCGCGGCCGTCTCGCGCTGCTGCACCTTGACCTGCTGCGACGCCTGCTCGTTGGCGACGCCGACGTTCTTGTCCTTCTCGGCGGTACGCAGGCCGACCTGCTCGGCGGCGAGCTGGCGCGACATCTCGATCTCGCGCTTGGCGGCGATTTCCGCCATCTCGGCCTGCCGCGTGTTGTCGGCCACGACCAGCCGCGACTCGCGCTCGATGCCGGACGTGCGCTTGGCCATGATGTTGTGGATGACGTCGCTGTCCTTGGAATCGCGGATGTCCATCAGCTCGATGTTCTTGATCGCCTCGACGCCCCAGCCGCCGAGCTGCGGCTGCACTTCCTTGGTGAAGGCTTCGCCGAAGCGGCTGCGGTCGAGCATGATCTGGTCGATCTCGTGGCCGGCCAGCACCGTGCGCACCGCGCCCTGCACGATCGCCGTCAGCTGCTCCTTGAGCTCGTCGAACGAGGCCACGCGCTGGGCGGCGGTATTGGAATCGTTGATGCGGAAGAACGCCATCACGTGCACCAGGAACGGCACCCGCTCCTTGTCGTAGGCGGCGTAGTCCGGCAGGTCGATCGCGAAGTTCGACACCGGCAGGGTCACCCGCGTCAGGCCGATCAGCGGGAAGCGCGCCGGCCATTCGTAGTAGGTGTTGCTGGCGAAGCCCTTGCCGTACGAGACCGTGTCCTTGCGCGTCTGCACGATATGCACCTCGTTCACCGGCACCACCCGGCGCAGCGCGATGACCCAGAAGAACATGGCGAGGCCGACCAGCCCGAGGACCAGCGCGACGGCGGCGACAATCAGCGAAGAGAAAAGCATCGGAGGGCCCCGGCGGGTGAAGGAAAGGTGAAACCAGTATATAGGCCGCTCAGGGGTGCGCGAGGGCGTGGTCGATGCCCGCCCGGACCGCCGCCACCTGGGCGGCGACGCACTGCTCGGGCGTCGCGCGCGGGCTGTCGGGATAGACCTCGGTGGTGGTCGTGTATTTCGCGCCGGTGATCCCCGCGCACAGGCCCAGCGCGACGAACGCGTATTCGATGACGCCCGGCGCCACGACCTTCGAGCCGATGATCTCGCCGTGGTCGTCGGCCGGGGCGATATGCGTCACTTTTTCCACGGCATCGATCATCGCCTGCTGGAACGCCGGCTGCGGATTGTCGGTGTCGTCGACCAGGTAGAACCCGTCCGGGATCAGGTCGGGCTCGTAGGGCTTGCCCTCGCGTGCGGCCAGCGCCGGCCGGAACTCGCTCTCGTCGCTGTCGGTGGTTTCGTGCAGGTCCACGTGCACGAGGAAACGCCCGCGCAGCGGCGCCACCAGCGCCATCAGCGCCGCCGATTCGGGCGCCGGGCTCGGGACGCGGAACGAGCGGTTCGGATCGACCGCCGCCGGGTTCCAGCGGTGGATGCGCTCGTACGCCCACGGGCTGACGCACGGCGCCACCAGCAGGTTCACCCGGCCGGTGTAGTGGCCGCCGTACTGGTCCATGAAGGCCAGCGCGCCGTGCACGCCGCTGGTCTCGTAACCGTGCACGCCGCCGGTGACCAGCGCCACCGGCAGCGTGTCGTCCCAGTCGCGGCTGCGGATCGCCAGCAACGGGTACGTGCCGTCCGGCGCGTAATCGAGGCGGCCGTAGTCGACGACGTCGAAGCGTTCGCGCAGCGCGTCGATCGCCGTCAGCACCTCGTCGGCGTAGCTTCGCTTCTTCGTCTGCGCGGCGCGCCAGACGGCCTTGTCCGCATCGGTCCACGGCTGTCCCGGGGTGCCGATCGCAGGGCGGGAATCGTTCATCGGTCGAAGTCCTTCGCGCAGGTTTTCCGTCGCCCACTTTAGCACCCGGTCCGGACGTGTCCGGCGATGCGGCGCTCCGTCACGACGCGCTAACCGGCCCCGCATGAGCATCGCCCTTTTCCCGGCCAAGGAGCCTGTCATGAGCTATATCGACGGATTCGTGCTCGCGGTGCCGACCGCGAACAAGCAGAAGTTCATCGACCACGCGCAGATCGACACGGTGTTCCTCGAACACGGCGCGACCCGCTGCGTCGAGTGCTGGGGCGACGACGTGCCGGCCGGCACGCTGACCGATTTCCGCAGGGCCGTGCAGGCCACCGACGACGAGACCGTGGTGTTCTCGTGGATCGAGTGGCCCGACAAGGCCACCCGCGACGCCGGCATGGCCAGGGTGATGGAAGACCCGCGCCTGACGCCCGAGAGCAACCCGATGCCGTTCGACGGCAAGCGCATGATCTACGGCGGCTTCCAGCCGGTGGTCGAGGTGCGCTCCTGACGGCCTAGTGCGGCGTGATCGCGACCTTCAGCACGCCGTCGCGCTGGTGCCCGAACAGGTCGTAGGCGGCGACGATGTCGTCGAGCCTGAAGCGGTGCGTGACCAGCGCGCCGAAATCGGCGCGGCCCGACGCGACGATGTTCATCAGCCGGCGCATGCGCTCCTTGCCGCCCGGGCACAGCGCCGTGTTGATGCGGTGGTCGCCCAGGCCGGCGGCGAACGCGCCCAGCGGGATCGTCAGGTCCGACGAATACACGCCCAGGCTCGACAGCGTGCCGCCGGGCCGGAGCACGCGCAGCGCGTTCTCGAACGTGCCCTGCGTGCCCAGCGCCTCGATCGCCGCATCGACGCCGCGGCCGCCGGTGAGCTTCATCACCTCGGCGACCACGTCGCAGTCGTGGAAGTTCAGCGTCACGTCGGCGCCCATCGACTTCGCGATGCCGAGGCGGTGAGCGTTGCCGTCGATGCCGATCACCAGCGACGCGCCCAGCAGCCGCGCGCCGGCCGTCGCGCACAGGCCGATCGGCCCCTGCGCGAACACCGCCACCACGTCGCCGATGCGGATGTTGGCGTTTTCGGCGCCCTTGAAGCCGGTGGACATGATGTCCGGGCACATCAGCACCTGTTCGTCGCTGAGCCCGTCGGGAATCGGCGCCAGGTTTCCCTGCGCGTCGGGTACCAGCACGTACTCGGCCTGGGCGCCGTCGATCAGGTTGCCGAAGCGCCAGCCGGCGGTGGCCTTGTAGCCGTGCGCGCCACAGCCGCCGCTGCCGATCAGCCAGCTGCCGTCCTGCGACGGTGCGCCGTCCTGGGCCGCGTACGAATTGAAGTTCGGGCAGATCGCGCCGGCGATCACCCGCTGGCCTTCCCGGTAACCGGTGACCGCGCTGCCGAGTTTCTCGATGACGCCGACCGGCTCGTGGCCGATCGTCAGCCCGCGGGCGACCGGGTATTCGCCCTTGAGGATGTGGATGTCGGTGCCGCAGATCGTCGTCGTCGTGATGCGCACCAGCGCATCGTTCGGACCGACGTCGGGCAGGGGTTTGTCGGCCAGTTCGATGCGGCCGGGTTCGACGAAGATCGCGGCTTTCATCAGGCTCATGGCAGCGCTCCCGCGCGGTGGCTCGAGGCCCATGCTGCGCCGCTCCGCCGGTGTCGGTTTTGACGCAGGTCATGCCGGCCCCCGGCCCCGCGACGCGCCCGCCGCGGGCGGCGCGAGGCGGGCTTCACCGCGCCAGGCAGCGCCGGTAACGCTCGTCCACGCGGGTCGCGAACCAGGCGGTGCTCAGCTCGCGGGTGATCTTCGGGCTCTCCAGGCGGATGCCGGGAATCATCTCGCGCGGCAGCGGCCGGCCGCCGCGCGCCTCGGCCAGCCGGAACACCTCGCGGAACAGCGGGTGGTCGTTGAACTCCAGCGTGCTGCCCTGCTGCAGCGCCGCACGGATCGCCCGCTCGTCCATGTGCAGGTAGCCCGCCATCGAACGCAGCGCGCGTTCGGTTTCGCCGGGCTTGTCCAGCGGCGCGCCCGGCACCAGCAGGTCGCCGTCGAGCGCCAGCGTGCGCCCGCTGGCCACCGCCACCGCGTTCTGGAAGGCGGCGTTGCGGCTGGCGTACCAGCCGGCGTTGAAGTCGGCGAAGCGGTGCACCTTCTTCGTGTACGGCGTCCGGTAGCCCAGCAGGTGGGCGATGCCGAAATACATGCCGCCGCGGCGGGTGAACACCTCGTCGCGGATCGAGCCGGGCACCGGGTACGGGTAGCCGCGCGCATGTTTTTCCGCGAACGGGATCGACACCTGCATCGGCCCGCCGGTCTGCACCGGGTTCCAGCCGTCCAACAGCCGCCGGCCCAGGGGCACGCGGCCGGACAGGTCTTCGTACATCTCGCTGAGCTCGCGCTCGGTGCGCACGCCGGCCAGCCAGTCGCCATAGGTGCGGCCGTCGGTGGCACGCAGCCTCAGCGCGGCGGCCAGTGCGAATTTCGGGATGTGCAGGGCCGCCGCACGGCGCTCGAGTTCGCCGCGGGCGATCGCCGCGAGGTTCGAGACCGGCGGGTCGGCCACGTATCCGGATTCCTGCTCGGTCACCGCCAGCACCGCGCACAGGTTTTCGGGCATCGGGTCCAGGCGCTGCACGGCGAAGGCGGTCTGGATGTCGGCGGCCCAGCCGGCCCGGTCGGGCACCGAGGCCGGAATGCGCCGGGCCAGGTCGGCGCGGATCTGCTCCGGCGTCGGGCCCGTCTGCACGGGCGTGCCGGCGCAGGCGGCCAGGGCCAGCGCCAAGGCCACGGTGGCGAGGCGGCGGAACCGGCGGAACGGCACGGGCATGACGGAATTCCCCTGGAAGTGGCGGCCGATGCTAGCCCGCGCCGGGTCGACGGCCCATGACGCCGGCGCGGGATCGCGGGTGATGACCTTCGGCACGGGAATATCGATAGTCGATGCGCCTAGTATCGTTTCACGATAACCGGAGACACCCATGACCCGTACCTCCAGCCGCGCCCTCGCCCTCTCCCGCCCGATCATCCAGGTACTGACGATCGCCAACCTGCTCTACGCCACCGGCATCACCGCCCTGCTGGTCTCCAGCCTGGTCCGTCCCGAGTGGCCGTGGGAGCCGCTGGGCTGGGAGATGGACGGGGCGCACCCCGGCATTCCGGCGGCGCTGCGCGCGATCATGGTGATCGGCATCGCCGCCGCGGCGCTCGTGCACGTGATCCTGCGCCGGCTGCTGGCGATCGTCGGCACCGTGCGCGGCGGCGATCCGTTCGTCGCCGAAAACGCCCGGCGCCTGCAGTCCATCGCCTGGGGCGTGCTCGGGCTGGAGCTGATGCGCCTGGCCGTGCATTCGCTCGCCGCGGTCACCGCGATGCCCGGTGGCGAGAAGCTCGAGTTCGGCAGTTCGTTCGTACCGGCCGCGTGGCTGGCCGTGTTGCTGCTGTTCGTGCTGGCCGGGGTGTTCGCGCACGGTGCCCGCATGCGCGCCGACCTCGAAGGCACGGTGTGACATGGCGATCACCGTCCGCCTCGACGAACTGCTGCACGCCCGCCGCATGACGCTGACCGAACTGGCCACGCGCGTGGACATCACCGTCGCCAACCTGTCGATCCTCAAGACCGGCAAGGCCCGGGCGATCCGCTTCTCCACGCTTGACGCCATCTGCCGCGCGCTCGACTGCCAGCCCGGCGAGCTGCTCGCGCACGACCCCACCCTGCCCGCCGAGGAATGACCATGGACCTCACGACTGCGTTCCGATCCGATCCACGCCGCCACGAAGGCGTCCGCCCGATCCAGGTATGGGGCCTGCGGCTGTTCTATGCGCTGATGCTGGTGTTCGTCGCGCCGACCGCGTGGCGGGTGCTGCTGACGCACGAAGGCGGGTGGGATCCGCTGCGGGCGATGGCGTTCGCGGTCTGGGCCACCTATCCGGCGCTGGCGCTGTTCGGCCTGTTCCAGCCGCTGCGCTGGCTGCCGCTGATGTTCTTCACGATCGGCTACAAGGCGGTCTGGCTCGGCTTCGTCGCCCTGCCGCTGTGGCAGCAGGGCGCGTTGTGGGGCACGCCGACCGGCGAGGTCGCCGCGTCGTTCCTGGCGCTGCCGCTGCTGGCGCTCGTCGTGCCGTGGGGCTATTCCTGGCGCACGTTCGTGGTCGGCTCCGGCGCCGGCGGATCGTCGGAGGCGTGGTCGACGACGTAGCGCCACTGCCCGTCGACGAAACGCGCGACATCGGTGAAGCGGCCGCGCTCGATCGTCTCGGCGCCGCCCTCCTTGGCCACCATCGTGATCGTGAAGCGGCCCCACGACGTCAGCGTGTCGCCGTGGGCGACGCGGCCGACCTCCTCGATCACCGCGTCCTTGATCGTGTACGCGGCGAAATAACCGGCATAACCCTCGCGGATCGCCTCGCGCCCGGTCGCGGTCGGGCCGCCGGGGAAATACATCACCGCGTCGGGCAGGTAACAGGCGGCGACCGCATCGGCGTCGCCGGCC
>JAKFCL010000050.1:0-1678 GCA_036676665.1 Arenimonas sp.
TCGCGAGCATGCGGCCCTTGTACGCGTCCATGCAGCCCTGGTAGTCGCCGCGCTTGACCGCACGGCTCAGGCACAGGTTGCTGGTGGCCTGGACATTGGCGCCGATGATGATGCCGGCGTCGTTGACGATGTCGATGCCGGTGTCGCAGCCGTCGATCTTGGCGTTGCCGCTGTTGAGCTTCCAGCCCGTGTCCTGAAGCAGGTTCGGGGTGATGTCGAGGTTGATCGCGGCGAACAGCGAATCATTGATCGCCGGCTCCATCAGCGCATTCGGCGCCAGGTCGGTGTCGTAATGCGAACCGGACGACCCGCCTACCACCGGGTTCGGCATGTACAGTCGCGGCCGGCCGGCATCGTCGGCACCCTGCAACCCGTTCGGGTTGGCGGGGGTGAAGCCGACGCTCACGACGCCCGGCAGGATCGCCTTCATCGAGTTCCCCAGGGCCTGGGTGATGCGGACGGACGCGATGTTGATGGCTGCGTCGTCGCCGCTCATCCCTGGCGGCGGGTTGGCCGCGACGTTGTCGGCGATCAGCACCCCGCTGGCGCCGGCGTTCTGTGCGTTGTGCACCTTGATGGTGAACGCGCAGGTGCCGCGGTCGAGCAGGGCGACGTTGCCGGCGATGGCGCCGCCGTTGGTCAGCGGTTCGCACCCGTCGTTGCTCGCGCCGACGCCGTCCGTGCCCAGGACCACGTTGCCGGTGAGGTTGGTCGGCGTGACCGCCGGGCCGAAGGTGGCGTCGCCGTACTGGTACGTGCCCGCGATCGACGCCGGTGCCGTGACATGGAATTCCGGGCGGTTGCGCAGGTCCAGGGTCAACGCCGCGCCCGCGGTGGCGCTGGCGCCGGTGAACACGACGTTGCCGTAGTTGATGCCGGACGCCTTGCGCTCGTTCACCGTCATCTGCGGCCAGTATTTCCCGGCGGTGTTGTCGTAGGTGTAGACCGAGTAGATGTCCTGCAGGCCGCCGGCGAATTCACCGGTGCTTTCGTTCTCGGCGTTGGCGAAGCCCAGGCCATGGCCGAACTCGTGCATCACCACGTCGAGGAAGTTGATCTGCCCGGCCGGCGTGTTGTCGTCCAGGCCGTAATAGAAGGTGAAGTCCGAACTGAACTGCGAGCTGATGTCGACGTAGCCCGGCACCAGGTCCTCGCCGGCCAGCGCATCGGCCAGCGCGGAGAAGTAGATCGTGTCGGGATAGGCGGCGCCCGGGAAGTTGTAGATGTAGAACGTGGTGCCGGCCGAGCCCAGCACGTTGGGCCCCAGCGGGTTGAATTGCGCACCGACGTAGACCGGCACGTCGCTGGTCAGCACCGAGCCCCACAGGTCGGCCGCGAACTGCGCGACGATCTGGCGTTGCTCGCCGCGCGTGGTGCCGGGGTTGCCGCCCACCGGCGCGACCGGGGTCGTGTCGTTGTAGCCCTCGCCCGGATCGTCGAAGTTGACGGGGACCACGTCCGCCGCGCGGGCGATGGTGGCGCCGAACAGCGCCATCGAGATGGCGACGGTCAATGCAAGCAGTGGCTTGTTCATTTGGCCTGCTCCTCCCGGGTAGCGGGCGCCTGGGCGCCGTTGGAGGTCTCGACCTGGTGCGGGTTGCCCTGCGCGTCGCGCTGCACCGCCAGGTGGTTCCACAACTCGGTCGGCGCGCGCATCGCGCTGCCGCCGGAGGACAAC
>JAKFCL010000051.1:0-14910 GCA_036676665.1 Arenimonas sp.
AGCGACAGCGCGATCACCAGCCACGCCCATTCCTGGCCGGCGTCGGGAACGATCGGCAGCGTGAAGCGCAGGAAGCCGTACCCGCCGATCTTCAGCATGATCGCCGCCAGGATCACCGAGCCGCCGGTGGGCGCCTCTACGTGCGCGTCCGGCAACCAGGTGTGCACCGGGAACATCGGCACCTTGACCGCGAACGCGGCCAGGAATGCGAAGAAGATCCACATCTGCTCGGTGGCGGTCAGTGGCAGCGTGTAGAAGTCGGCCAGCTGGAAGCTCGGCGCGCCCTGCTCCGCGGTCTGCAGGTACAGGTAGACCAGCCCGATCAGCATGAAGACCGAGCCGAGGAACGTGTAGATGAAGAACTTGATCGACGCGTACACGCGGCGGGGACCGCCCCAGACGCCGATGATCACGAACATCGGGATCAGCATCGCCTCGAAGAACACGTAGAACAGGATCGCGTCCAGCGCGGCGAACACGCCGACCATCAGCCCCTCGAGGATCAGGAACGCGGCGAAGTACTGGTGCGCGCGTCGCTCCACCGACGTCCAGGCGCCGATCAGCACCAGCGCGGTGGTCAGCGTGGTGAGGGCGATCAGCGCGATCGAGATGCCGTCCACGCCCAGGTGGTAGCGGATGTCGAAGCTGGGCACCCACGGGATGTCCTCGCCGAAACGCATCGCCGCCGACGCGGTGTCATGCCCCGGAAACAGCAGCAGGCTCAGGCCGAAGGTCGCCAGCGCCACCAGCAGCGCGAACACCTTGCCCTGGTGCGCGCGCGAATCGCCGAAGGCCAGCGTGAGCAGGCCGCCGAGGATCGGCAGCCAGATCAGCACGCTCAGCAGGGGCCATTGAACTTCCATTCGGGCTTCCTTGTCGTTCTCAGGCGTTGACCACTCGCACCAGCACCGCCAGCAGGACGATGAGGCCGAGGATCATGGCGAAGGCGTAGTTGTAGAGGCGGCCGGTCTGCAGCTGGCGGACCAGCCCGGCGATGCGGTCGACCAGCACCGCCGAACCGTCGACGAGGACGCCGTCGATCAGGCCGGCGTCGCCCTTCTTCCAGGACCAGCGGCCGAGCTTGAGGCCGCCGCCGGCGAAACCCTTGATCCACAGGTCGTCGAAGCCGTACTTGTTCTCGAGGATGCGGATCGGCAGCGCGAACACCTTGCGCGCCTTCGTCGCCAGCTCCGGGCGGAACAGGTAGATCAGCGTCGCCAGCGCGAAGCCGGCGAACGCCAGCCAGAACGCCGGCATCGTCATGCCGTGCAGCGCGAAGGCCACCGGTCCGTGGAACTCCTCCGCCCACGCCGCCATCGCGTCGTGCTCGGGCAGCACGTCGATCGCACCGCGGAAGAAATCCCCCGCGAGCATCGGCCCGACGGTCAGGAAGCCGATCAGGATGGAGGGGATCGCCAGCAGGATCAGCGGCACCGTCACCACCCACGGCGACTCGTGCGGCTCGTGCGCGCCATGGTGGCCGTGGTCGTCGTGTCCGCCGGCATGCGCGCCGACGTGCGGATCGGCGTGCGAGGAAACGTCCGGCTCATGGTGGGTTTCGGACTGCGCGTCGTCGCCATGGGCGACGGCCGGCGCATGCGCGTCCGCGTGGACGTGTCCGTGCGCGTCGCCGTGCGCGGCGTCGTGCGCGTGTGCGTCGCGGAAGCGCTCCCTGCCGTGGAAGGTCAGGTACAGCAGGCGGAAGCTGTAGAAGCTGGTGACGAACACGCCCAGCAGCACCGCCCAGTAGCCGTACTGGGCGATGAAACCACCGTTCTCGTGGGCGTTGTGGGCGGCCGCCTCGATGATGGTGTCCTTCGAGTAGAAACCCGACAGGAACGGCGTGCCCACCAGGGCGAGCGTACCGATCAAGCTCGTCCAGTAGGTGATCGGCATGTACTTGCGCAGGCCGCCCATCTTCCGCATGTCCTGCTCGTGGTGCATGCCGATGATCACGCTGCCGGCCGCCAGGAACAGCAGCGCCTTGAAGAACGCGTGGGTCATCAGGTGGAACACGGCCGCCGAATACGCCGACACGCCGAGCGCGACGGTCATGTAGCCCAGCTGCGACAGCGTCGAGTAGGCGACCACCCGCTTGATGTCGTTCTGCACGATGCCGATCAGGCCGGTGAAGAATGCGGTGGTGGCGCCGACGAACAGCACCATGCCCAGCGCCGCCTCGCTCTGCTCGAACAGCGGCGACATCCGCGCGACCATGAAGATGCCGGCGGTGACCATCGTCGCGGCGTGGATCAGTGCCGAGATCGGCGTCGGGCCTTCCATCGAATCGGGCAGCCAGACGTGCAGCGGAACCTGCGCCGACTTGCCCATCGCGCCGATGAACAGGCACACGCAGATGAAGCTGATCGCGTGCACCTCGACCGGGTTCGCCAGCGCGGTCCAGGTCCAGTCGCCCATGCCGATCTTGCCCGACCAGATCGTGAACGGGGCATCGAGCGCCGAGTTGCTGGCGTTGGCGAACGCGGTGGCGTAGTCGAGCGTGCCGATCCACATCAGCACGCCGGCGATGCCCAGCAGGAAGCCGAAATCGCCGACGCGGTTGACCAGGAACGCCTTGAGGTTGGCGAAGATCGCCGTCGGCCGCTTGTACCAGAAGCCGATCAGCAGGTAGGACACCAGGCCGACCGCTTCCCAGCCGAAGAACAGCTGCAGGAAGTTGTTGCTCATCACCAGCATCAGCATGCTGAAGGTGAACAGCGAGATGTAGCTGAAGAAGCGCTGGTAGCCGTCGTCCTCGGCCATGTAGCCGATGGTGTAGACGTGCACGAGCAGCGACACGAAGGTCACCACCACCATCATCATCGCCGTCAGGCGGTCGACCATGAAGCCGACGTGGGCGGAGTAGCCGCCGATCTCGAAGAAGGTGTAGACGTTCTGGTTGAACGGATCGGCATGCTGCGCCGCCAGCTGCCAGAGCACCTGCATCGACAGCGCGCAGCTGACCGCTACGCCGAGGATGGTGACCCAGTGGGCGCCGGCGCGGCCGACCTGGCGGCCGAACAGCCCGGCGATGGCGCTGCCCAGCAGCGGCGCCAGTGCGATGACCAGGAGCGTGTTCATCTGGATCATCGCGCGGTCAGCCCTTCAGGGAGTCGAGTTCGGCGACGTTGATGGTCCGCTTGTTGCGGAACAGCGTCACCAGGATGGCCAGGCCGATCGCCGCTTCGGCGGCCGCCACGGTCAGGATGAAGAACACGAAGATCTGGCCGTTCACGTCGCCGAGGAAGCGCGAGAAGGCGACGAAGTTCATGTTGACCGACAGCAGCATCAGTTCGATCGACATCAGCAGCACGATGACGTTCTTGCGGTTGATGAAGATGCCGGCGACGCTGATGCAGAACAGCACCGCGGCCAGCGCCAGGTAATGGCCCAGGGTGATCACGGGTTGCCCTCCTGCGGCGGGGTTTCCGCCTTCATCTTCACCAGCCGCACGCGGTCGTCGCGGCGCACCGCCACCTGCCGGCCCGGATCCTGGTGCTTGGTGCCGGCGCGGCGGCGCAGGGTCAGCATCACCGCCACCACCAGCGCCACGGTCAGGATCACCGCGGCGATCTCGAAGGGCAGGATGTAGCGGCTGAACAGCGTCTCGCCGATCCACTGCAGGTTGGTCTTGCCGGCGGCGGTGGCCGGGTCGGTCGCCGCCAGGCCGATCTCGAAGCGCTGGCGGCCGATCAGCATCACCATCTCGACGGCCATCAGGATCACCACCACCGCGGTCAGCGGCAGGTGGCGGACGAAACCCTCGCGCAGCGGCGCGGTGTTGATGTCGAGCATCATCACCACGAACAGGAACAGCACCATCACCGCGCCGATGTACACCAGCACCAGCACGACGCCGAGGAATTCGGCCTGCAGCAGCAGCCACAGCAGCGCCGCGGAGAAGAAGGTGAGCACCAGGCTGAGCACGGCGTGCACCGGATTGCGGGCGATGATCACGCCCAGCGCGCCGAGCACGGTCACCGTGGCGAAGGCCCAGAAGGCGGCGAGTTCGTAGGTCATGACTGTCCTTTTCCGCCCTTACCGGTAGGCCGCGTCGGCGGCGCGGCGGTCGGCGATTTCCTGCTCGAAGCGGTCGCCGATCGCCAGCAGCTGCTGCTTGTTGACGATGTTCTCGCCGCGCTTCTCGAAGTGGTATTCGTGGATGTGCGTCTCGACGATCGAGTCGACCGGGCAGCTTTCCTCGCAGAAGCCGCAGTAGATGCACTTGAACAGGTCGATGTCGTAGCGCGTGGTGCGGCGCGATCCGTCGGCGCGCGGCTCCGAATCGATCGTGATCGCCAGCGCCGGGCACACGGCCTCGCACAGCTTGCAGGCGATGCAGCGTTCCTCGCCGTTCGGGTAGCGGCGCAGCGCATGCAGGCCGCGGAACCGCGGCGACTGCGGCGTCTTCTCGTACGGGTAGTTCAGCGTGTACTTGGGCTTGAACAGGTAGCCGAGCGTCAGCTTCATGCCGGCCAGCAGTTCCAGCAGCAGCAGGCTCTTGAGGTAGTTGGCGATGCGATTCATGGTCTTCCTCAGGCGCCCAGCGTGAACCATTCGTTGTAGGCGGCGATGGCGGTGAAGAAGATCCAGAAGATCGTGATCGGGATGAAGATCTTCCAGCCCAGCCGCATGATCTGGTCGTAGCGGTAACGCGGGAACGTCGCCCGGAACCACAGGAACGTGAAGGCGAAGAACAGGAACTTCAGCGCCAGCCACCACCAGCCCGGCTCGCCGATGAAGCCCCAGGACGCCGGGAACGGGCTCAGCCAGCCGCCGAGGAACAACAGCGCGGTGAGCAGGCTCACCAGCATCATGTTGGCGTATTCGGCCAGGAAGAAGATCGCGAACGCCGAGCCGGAGTATTCGACGTGGAAGCCGGCGACGATCTCCGACTCGCCCTCGGCGACATCGAACGGCGCGCGGTTGGTCTCGGCCACGCCGGAGATGAAGTAGACGATGAACAGCGGGAAGAGCGGGAACCAGAACCATTCGAACAGACCGGCGTTGCCGGCCTGAGCATGCACGATCTCGGTCAGGTTCATCGAACCGGCCGCGACCAGCACGCCGACCAGCGCGAAGCCCATCGCGATCTCGTAGCTGACGACCTGCGCGGCGGAACGCAGCGCGCCGAGGATCGCGTACTTCGAGTTCGACGCCCAGCCGCCGATGATGATGCCGTACACGCCCATCGAGGTCAGCGCCAGCAGGACCAGCAGGCCGGCGTTGACGTCCGCCAGCACCACGCCGTCGTCGAACGGGATCACCGCCCATGCCGCCAGCGCCGGCGCCAGCGCCAGCAGCGGCGCCAGCCGGAACAGCAGCGGGCTGGCCGAACTGGGGATCACCAGTTCCTTGAACAGCATCTTGAAGACGTCGGCGAAGGCCTGGATGAAGCCGATGCCGAACAGCCCACCGATGAACTGCGGCCCGTGCCGCACGTGCATCCAGCCGATCACCTTGCGCTCGGCCAGCGTGTAGAACGCCACGCCGATCACCACCGGCAGCGTGATGCACAGGATCTTGACCAGCGTCCAGAGCACCAGGCCGGCGTCGCCGAAGGAGAGGAAGAACTCGCGGATGGCTTCGATCATGTCAGGCCCCCACCACCGCGAGACGGGCGGTCGGCGACATCGGTGCCGTCGCCTCGTGGCCACCCTCGATCCAGACCGCGCCGCGGGCGACCCGCACGTCGAGCGCGACCGGCAGCACCGCGCTGCCGACGCCGTCGCCGATCCGGCCCATGCCGCCGTCCGACAGGCCGCGTGACTGCGCGTCCTCCGGGTGCAGCACCAGGCGGGCGCCGACGGTGAGCGGATGCGCGTTCAATGCCGCGGACCGTCTCAGCACGGCGTCGCCGCGGTAGATCGGCGTGGTGACGATGCGTTCGAGACCGGCATCGCCGCGACCGTTCGGCGCGAGGCCGGCGGCGGCGGCCGGGGCCTGCGGCGCCAGCGTCGCCCGCAGCCCGTGCAGGTCGGTGAAGTCGAAACCCGACAGGCCCAGCGCGCCGCCGAGCGCCCGCAGCACGCGCCAGCCGGCACGCGCGTCGCCGGGCAGCTTGCCGCCGGCCTGGGTGGCCTGGTCGGTACCGTGCACGTTGGTCAGCGTCGCCTCGATTTCCGGCAGCAGGCCGATCGGCAGGATCACCTGAGCGACCTTCTTCAGGTCTTCGCTGGCGAAGGCCGAGAACGCGACGATCCGCGCCCCGGCGAACGCCTTGAGCGCCTGCGCGCCGTGCGCGAAGTCGTACTGCGGCTCGACGCCGTACAGCAGGTAGGCCGGCAGCGGCTGCGCGAGCATGGCGCCGGCGTCGCGGCCGGCGCCCTGCGGGCGCACGCCATGCCGGGCCAGCCCGATCGCGTTGGCGCCCTGCGGCAGGCGGTCGAGCTTCGCGCCGGTGGCGTCGGCGAGCGCGCGGGCGACCGCGCGGATCCACGAGGCCTGCGGATGGTTCTCGGCGATCTCGCCGAGCACGATCGCCTTGACGCCGTCCTTCGCGAACGCCGCGGCCATCGCCTCGACGCTGTCGTCGGCATCGGCCGCGACCGCCGCCGGGACGGACGCGCCTGCCGCCTGCGCCAGCGCCGCGAGCGCGCCCGGAAGCCGCGACGGCGCGACGATGCGGCGGCCGGCGACCGGGAACGTGAAGTCGAAATCGACCGGGTTGAGCGCGAACACCCGGGTCCCGCGCTTGCCGGCCTTGTGCAGGCGCTGGTGCAGCAGCGGCATCTCGTGGCGCACGTTGCAGCCGACCAGCAGCACGACGTCGGCCTGCTCGATCGACGCGACGTCGAGCTCGAACGGCTCGGCGAACGCCGCATCGGCGAAATCGAGCTGCTTCAGGCGGTGGTCGACATGGCCCGTGCCGAGCCCGGAAGCGAGCGACGCCAGCAGCGCGCCCTCCTCGTTCGAGGTCGCCGGGTGCGCCAGCACGCCGAGCTCGGCGCCGGCACCGCGCAGGATCTTCGCGGCCTCGGCCAGCGCCTCGTCCCACGTCGCCTCGCGCCAGGCGTCGCCGTCGCGCAGCAGCGGCCGCGTGGCGCGGTCGTCGGCATACAGGCCCTGGTGCGAATAGCGGTCGCGGTCCGACAGCCAGCATTCGTTGACCGCCTCGTTGTCGCGCGGCACCGCCCGCAGCACTTCGCCGCGGCGCGCGTGCAGGAACAGGTTCGAGCCGAGCGCGTCGTGGTAGCCGATGCTCTCGCGGGCGATCAGCTCCCAGGCGCGGGCGCGGAAGCGGAACACCTTGTTGGTCAGCGCGCCGACCGGGCAGACGTCGATGACATTGCCGGAAAGCTCGGTCATCAGCGGCTTGCCGTCGTACGTGCCGATCTGCAGGTTCTCGCCGCGGCTCATGCCGCCCAGCTCGAACGTGCCGGCGATGTCGGCGGTGAAGCGGATGCAGCGCGTGCACTGGATGCAGCGCGTCATGTCGGTCGCCACCAGCGGACCGAGGTCCTCGTCGGCGATCACCCGCTTGCGGTCGACGTAGCGCGACACGCTGCGGCCGTAGCCCATGGACACGTCCTGCAGCTCGCACTCGCCGCCCTGGTCGCAGATCGGGCAGTCGAGCGGGTGGTTGATCAGCAGGAATTCCATCACGTTGCGCTGCGCGTCGAGCGCGCGCTTGGTCTGGGTGGTCACGCGCATGCCTTCCATGACCGGCGTGGCGCAGGCGGGCGCCGGCTTGGGCATCTTCTCGACGTCCACCAGGCACATGCGGCAGTTGGCGGCGATCGGCAGCTTCTCGTGGTAGCAGAAGCGCGGCACCGGGATGCCGGCCTTGTCGGCGGCCTGGATGATCATCGAGCCCTTCGGCGCGGTCATCGCCACGCCGTTGATCTCGATGTTCACCACGTCCGGCGCGGTATTGGTCGGGACGGCGCTCATGCGGCCTGCTCCGTGCCGACGAGGCGGCCCGCGGCCTCGTCCTCGACGTAGAAACGCTTGTTCACGATCGCGTACTCGAACTCGTGCCAGTAGTGGCGCAGGAAACCCTGCACCGGCCACGCGGCGGCTTCGCCGAACGCGCAGATGGTGTGGCCCTCGATCTGGCCGGCGGCGCCCTTGAGCATGTGCAGGTCGTCCATCGTCGCCTCGAAGTTGGCGATCCGGGTCAGCACGCGGTGCATCCAGCCGGTGCCCTCGCGGCACGGCGTGCACTGGCCGCAGCTTTCCTTGTAGTAGAAGCGGGAAATGCGCAGGCAGGCGCGCACCATGCAGGTGCCCTCGGCCATCACCACCACCGCACCCGAACCGAGGCCCGAGCCGGCCTTCTGGATCGAGTCGTAGTCCATCGTGCAGGCCATCATCGTCTCCGCCGGCAGCACCGGCATCGACGAGCCACCCGGGATCACGCCCTTGAGCTTCCTGCCGTCCTTGACGCCGCCGGCCAGCGCCAGCAGGTCGGCGAACGACGTGCCGAGGCGCACCTCGAAATTGCCGGGATTGTTCACATGCCCGGACACCGAGAAGATCTTCGGGCCGCCGTTGTTGGGCTTGCCCAGGTTGAGGAACCACTCGGCGCCGTTGCGGATGATCGCCGGCACCGACGCGTAGGTCTCGGTGTTGTTGATCGTGGTCGGCCGGCCGAACAGGCCGTAGTTGGCCGGGAACGGCGGCTTGTAGCGCGGCTGGCCCTTCTTGCCTTCCAGCGACTCCATCATCGCGGTCTCTTCGCCGCAGATGTAGGCACCGGCACCGAGCGCGGTGTGGATGTCGACGTCGACGCCCGAGCCCTGGATGTCCTTGCCGAGCCAGCCGTTGGCGTACGCCTCTTTCAGCGCCTCCTCGAAGTGCTCGAACGGCTCGTGGTGGAACTCGCCGCGCAGGTAGTTGTAGGCGACCGTGCAGCCGGTGGCGTAGCAGGCGATCGCCATGCCCTCGATCACCGCATGCGGGTTGTAGCGCAGGATGTCGCGGTCCTTGCAGGTGCCCGGTTCGGACTCGTCCGAGTTGCACAGGATGTACTTCTGCCCGGGCGCGCTGCGCGGCATGAAGCTCCACTTCAGCCCGGTCGGGAAGCCGGCGCCGCCGCGGCCGCGCAGGCCCGACTGCTTGACCATGTCGACCACCGCGGCCGGGTCGGTCTTCTCGGCCAGGATCTTCCGCCACGCGGCGTAACCGCCGGTCTTGAGGTAGTTCTCGTACGACCACGGCTTGTCGAAGTGCAGCGTCGTGTAGACGACGCTGTGCTCCTGCGGCGCCGGGCCGACCGGGCCGGTGGGTTCGGAATAATGCGAGTGGTGCGCCATCTGCCGCTTACTCCAGTCCGTCCAGCAGCGCGTCGACCTTCGCCGGCGTCAGCTTCTCGTGGTAGTGGCCGTCGACGACCATCATCGGCGCGCCGGCGCAGGCGGCCAGGCATTCTTCCTCGACCTTCAGGAAGATGCGGCCGTCCGGGGTGCTCTCGCCGTGGCGGATGCCGAGCTTCTTCTCGCAGTGGCGGACGATGTCCTCGCCGCCGTTGAGCCAGCAGCTGATGTTCGTGCAGATGGCGACCTTGTGGCGGCCGACCGGCTCCAGGTCGAACATCGAATAGAACGTCGCCACCTCGTAGGCCCATACCGGCGGAATGCCGAGGTACTTCGCCGTCGCGGCGATGATCTCGTCGCTGAGCCAGCCGCCGTTCTGCTCCTGCGCCGCCATCAGGCCCTGGATCACCGCCGAGCGGCGGCGGTCGGCCGGGAACTTCGAGGTCCAGTGGTCGATCTGCGCGCGCGTGGCGTCGCTGAGCGCGACCATCGGGTCGACGTTCTGCGCCGCGGCGAAATTTCCGGTGGCTTTCATCGGTCAGTGGATCCTTAGCGGTCGATCTCGCCGAAGACGATGTCGTAGGTACCGATCATCGCGACGACGTCCGGAAGCATGTGGCCGCGCACGATCGCGTCCATCGACGACAGGTGCGCGAACCCGGGCGCACGCACCTTGAGCCGGAACGGCTTGTTGGCGCCGTCCGAGACGATGTAGCAGCCGAACTCGCCCTTCGGCGCCTCGACCGCGGCATAGGCCTCGCCCGAGGGCACGCTGTAGCCTTCGGTGAACAGCTTGAAGTGGTGGATCAGCGCTTCCATGTCGTCCTTCATTTCCGCGCGCGAGGGCGCCGCGACCTTGAAGTTCTTCACCATCACCGGGCCGGGGTTGGCCCGCAGCCACTGCACGCACTGCTTGATGATGCGGTTGGACTGGCGCATCTCTTCCACGCGCACCAGGTAGCGGTCGTAGCAGTCGCCCTGCACGCCGACCGGAATGTCGAAATCGACGTCGGCGTAGGCGGCGTACGGCTGCTTCTTGCGCAGGTCCCAGGCCAGGCCGGAGCCGCGCAGCATCGGGCCGGTCATGCCCCAGGCCAGCGCCATGTCGACCGGCACGACGCCGATGCCGACGGTGCGCTGCTTCCAGATGCGGTTGTCGGTCAGCAGCGTCTCGTATTCGTCGACGCGGCGCGGGAAGTCGTCGCAGAACGCGTCGAGGAAGTCGAGCATCGAGCCTTCGCGCCACTCGTTGGCGCGCTTGAGGCCGGCGCCGTTTCGCCACGGCGACTCGCGGTACTTCGGCATCGTGTCCGGCAGGTCGCGGGCGACGCCGCCGGGACGGTAATACGTCGCGTGCAGGCGCGCGCCGCTGACCGCCTCGTAGCAGTCCATCAGCTCCTCGCGCTCGCGGAACGCGTACAGGAACACCGCCATCGCGCCGAGGTCGAGGCCGTTGGAGCCGATCCACATCAGGTGGTTCAGGATGCGGGTGATCTCGTCGAACATCGTGCGGATGTACTGCGCGCGGATCGGCGCCTCGACACCCAGCAGCTTCTCGATCGCGCGCACGTAGCCGTGCTCGTTGCACATCATCGAGACGTAGTCGAGCCGGTCCATGTAGCCGATCGACTGGTTGTACGGCTTGGACTCGGCCAGCTTCTCCGTGCCGCGGTGCAGCAGGCCGATGTGCGGGTCGGCACGCTGCACGACCTCGCCGTCCATCTCCAGCACCAGGCGCAGCACGCCGTGCGCGGCCGGATGCTGCGGGCCGAAGTTGAGCGTGTAGTTGCGGATTTCCTGGGTCATGGGCGGCCGTCCTTGCTCGGCTGCTCGGTGGCGGCCTGCTGCCAGCGCGAATCCTCGCGCACGACGCGCGGCACGCCGACGCGCGGATCGATCGAAACCGGCTCGTAGACGACGCGCTTGCGCTCGGCGTCGTAACGCACTTCGACGTTGCCGGTCAGCGGGAAGTCCTTCCGGAACGGGTGACCGACGAAACCGTAGTCGGTGAGGATCCGGCGCAGGTCCGGATGGCCCTCGAAGATGATGCCGAACAGGTCGAACGCCTCGCGCTCGAACCAGTTGGCGACGGGGTACACGTCCACCAGCGAAGGCACCACCGGCAGCGAATTGTCGGCCGCGAAGCAGCGAATGCGCAGCCGGCGGTTGTGGCGGACGCTCAGCAGGTGCACGACCGTGGCGAAGCGACGTTCGGGACCCTGCCCGCGCGGGCGGTTCTCCCAGCTGAAACGTCCCGGGCCGGAACCCTCGACGCCGCGCGAGAAGCCTTCATTGCTGACGTCGTCGGTTTCCCATTCGTCGTCGCCCCAGCCCAGGTAGTCGACGCCGCACAGGTCGCTGAGCTGCTCGAACGAGAACTCGGGGTCGTCGCGCAGCAGGCGCGCGGCCTCGGCCCAGGCGTCGGGCGCGATCTCGATCGTGGTTTCGCCGTGCGCTTCCAGCGCCGACAGCATGCGGTCCTGCAGGCGCGTCCGCAGGCGCTCGATGAAGCTCGTCGTCGATTCGACCATGATGTCGGAGCGTCCTCAGCGGGCGATCGTGTTGGTGCGGCGGATCTTCTTCTGCAGCTGCAGGATCCCGTAGACCAGCGCTTCGGCGGTCGGCGGACAGCCCGGCACGTAGATGTCCACCGGCACCACGCGGTCGCAGCCGCGCACCACCGAGTAGGAGTAGTGGTAATAGCCGCCGCCGTTGGCGCAGCTGCCCATCGAGATCACCCACTTCGGCTCGGGCATCTGGTCGTAGACCTTGCGCAGCGCCGGGGCCATCTTGTTCACGAGCGTGCCGGCGACGATCATCACGTCGGACTGGCGCGGCGACGGGCGGAAGATCACCCCGTAGCGGTCCAGGTCCAGGCGCGAGGCGCCGGCGTGCATCATCTCGACCGCGCAGCAGGCCAGACCGAACGTCATCGGCCACATCGAGCCGGTGCGCGCCCAGTTGACGAGCGTGTCGACATTGGTCGTGACGAAGCCGCGCTCGATCAGCGGGTTGTCGCCGTCCGGACGCAGGATGTCGTCGACGATGCCCAGCGGTTCCGGGTTGTTCATCGCCTTGGAGATCGCCGAACTCACTCCCATTCCAGCGCTCCCTTCTTCCAGACGTAGACGAATCCGAGCACCAGCAGGCCGATGAAGATGCCCATCTCGGTGAGGCCGACGATGCCGAGGTTGCGGAAGTTCACCGCCCACGGAAACACGAAGGCGATTTCCAGGTCGAAGATGATGAACTGGATGGCGATCAGGTAATAGCGCACGTCGAACTGCATGCGCGCGTCCTCGAAAGCCTCGAAGCCGCATTCGTACGGAGAGAGTTTCTCGGCGTCGGGGCGCTTGGGGCCGAGGGCCCAGCCCACCACCAGCAGGACGATGCCCAGGCCGGTGGAGACGAACAGGAACAGCAGGATCGGCAGGTATTCGCCAAGCACGCTCGCATCCTCGCCATGCGCCCGATGGGCGCGTTCGCAACCGCCGTCCCGCAGATCCGGGCGGCGGCCCGTCATCGATATGGTGCCCAAGGGGGGACTCGAACCCCCACGACTTGCGTCGCTACCACCTCAAGGTAGTGCGTCTACCAATTCCGCCACCTGGGCAGGTGTGCCGCACGCCGTACACCGGCGCGAAGCGGACAAGATTGTACCAGCGGATCAGTCTTCCTGACCGCCCTGTTCCGCGGTTTCCGCGGGCGTCGTCGCCGTGTCGGCGGCGGACGCGTCGTCACCGGCGGCCGCCGGCGCGGTGCCGGCATCGGCGGGAACCGCATCGGCCGCGGGCGCGGCATCGGTGGCCGGCGCGGGCACGGCTTCGCTCGCGGGGACCTCGCCGGCCGGCGCGGGCGCGGCGGGTGCCGACGGGATCACCGGCATCTCGCCCGACGGCGCCTCGGCGGGCGCGGCGGCGGCCGGGGTCTCGGACATCACGCCCAGATCGTCCTCGACCACGGGCGCGTCGACCCGGCGCGTGGCGTTCCACGCCATGCCCAGGCTCATCGCGAAGAACACGACGGCCAGCCACTTGGTCGTGGTGGAGAGGAAATTCGCGGAACCGCGCGCGCCGAACACGGTGGCCGACGCTCCGGAACCGAAGCCGGAACCGGCGGCGGCACCGGCGCCGCGCTGCATGAGGATGAGCACGATCATCGCGATCGCGACCAGCACGTAGATGACACTGACGATGGTGAGCAGCATGTTGGGTCTTTACCTCGCCGCCGCGGCGGCGATTGCCAGGAAATCCTGGGCCACGAGGGACGCGCCCCCGATGAGGCCGCCATCGACGTCCGGCTGCGAAAACAGCTCGGCGGCGTTGGCGGGTTTGACGCTGCCGCCATAAAGGATCGGCAGCGAGCCGGCGATTCTAGCATCCAGGGCGCGCAGTTCGCCACGGATGAAGGCATGCACTTCCTGGGCCTGGGCCGGGGAGGCGGTCCGGCCGGTGCCGATCGCCCAGACCGGCTCGTAGGCCAGCACGGCGCCCTCGAAGGCGGCGATTCCGGCCAGGTCCACGACCGGCTGCAGCTGCTTCTGGATGCAGTACTCGGTATGGCCCGCCTCGCGGGCGTGCAGGGTCTCGCCGACGCACAGGATCGGCACCAGACCGGCCTTGCGGGCGGCGACGAACTTGGCCGCGACCTCGTCGCTGTCCTCCTCGTGGTACTCGCGACGCTCGGAATGGCCCACCAGCACGTAGCGGGCGCCGACGTCGTGCAGCATCCGGCCCGAAACCTCGCCGGTGTAGGCGCCCTGATCGTTCAGGCCCAGGTCCTGGGCACCGAAGGCCAGGCCGTGCGCCGAATAGTGCTCGGCCAGCTCGCCCAGGTACGGCAGCGGCGGCAGGATCACCATCTCGACGCCCGTCGGGCGCGGCGCGGCCACGATCGCGTCCAGCAGGGCATGCGCGAACGCGCGGTCCCCGTGCAGTTTCCAGTTGGCTGCGACGATCCTCGGGCGCATCGGTCTCTCCTCGGTCAGCGCGAAAGGATAGCGCGCCTGCCCCGGCATGACGATCACGGCCGGCCGCCCCGTATCATCGCCGCCTGTCCACGGAGGATCCGCGATGCCCCCTGCCCCGCCCGGCCATGCCCTGATCACCGGCGCCTCCAGCGGCATCGGCGCCGACATCGCCCGCGAATACGCCCGCCGCGGCAAGCCGCTGGTGCTGGTCGCACGCCGGCGCGAACGCCTCGACGCCCTGGCCGCCGAACTCTCGGCGCAGGTGCCCTGCGTCGTGATCGCCGCCGACCTGGCCGATCCGGCGGCGCCGGCCCGCCTGTTCGAGGAGACGACCCGGCAGGGCCTGTTCATCGACACGCTGGTGAACAACGCCGGTTACGGCGTTCCCGGCCGTTACCTGTCGGCCGACTGGAAGACGCACGCGGACTTCCTGCAGGTGCTGATGACGTCGGTGGCCGAGCTGACGCATCGCTACCTCCCGGCGATGGAGGCCGCCGGCCACGGCCGCATCCTCAACGTCGCCTCGCTCGCCGGCCTGGTGCCCGCCAGCGCCGGCCACACCCTCTACGGCGCGACCAAGCTGTGGCTGATCCGTTTTTCGGAAACGCTGGCCGAGGAATCGAAAGCCCGCGGCGTGCACGTGACGGCCCTGTGCCCCGGCATGACCTACACCGAGTTCCACGA
>JAKFCL010000052.1:0-5474 GCA_036676665.1 Arenimonas sp.
ACGCCGGGCGTGTGCGCGTCCGGCACGGTGCGGCCGGCATCGCCCTTCGGCTTCCACTGGTGCGCGCCGGCGGGGCTCTTGGTCAGTTCCCAGTCGAAGCCGAACAGGGTCTCGAGGTAGCCCATGTCCCACTTGGTCGGTGTCGACTTCCAGGCGCCCTCGATGCCGCTGGTGATCGTGTAGCCGGCCATGCCGGTCTCGTAGCTGCTGATCCAGCCCAGGCCCTGCAGTTCGATGTCGCTGCCTTCGGGCTCCTTGCCGACATGGGTGACCGGGCCGGCGCCGTGGGCCTTGCCGAACGTGTGGCCGCCGGCGACCAGCGCGACGGTCTCGGCGTCGTCCATCGCCATGCGCGCGAACGTGACGCGGATGTCGCGTGCCGACGCCAGCGGATCCGGGTTGCCGTCGGGGCCTTCCGGATTCACGTAGATCAGGCCCATCTGCACGGCCGCCAGCGGGTTGGCCAGCTCGCGGTCGCCGGAATAGCGGCTCGCCGGCTTGTCGCTGGTCGACAGCCATTCCTGTTCCGGGCCCCAGAAGACCTCGGTGTTGGGTTCCCAGATATCGGCACGGCCGCCTCCGAAGCCGAACACCGGGCCGCCCATCGATTCGATCGCGACGTTGCCGGTCAGGATGAACAGGTCGGCCCACGACAGCTTGCGGCCGTACTTGGCCTTGATCGGCCACAGCAGCCGGCGCGCCTTGTCGAGGTTGCCGTTGTCGGGCCAGCTGTTGAGCGGCGCGAAGCGCTGGTCGCCGGTCCCGCCGCCGCCGCGGCCGTCGGAAATCCGGTACGTGCCGGCGGCATGCCAGGCCATGCGGATGAAGAACGGGCCGTAGTGGCCGTAGTCGGCCGGCCACCAGTCCTGCGAATCGGTCATCAGCGCGTGCAGGTCCTTGACGACGGCGTCGAGATCGAGGGTCTTGAACTCCTTCGCGTAATCGAACTTCTCGTGGTACGGGTTGGCCTTCGGCGAATGCTGGTGCAGCAACCCCAGGTTGAGCTGGTTCGGCCACCAGTCCGCGTTGGTCCACGCGCCGGTGATGGCGGCGGTGCGGGTGCCGCCCGAAAAGGGGCACTTGGCTTCGGTCGTCATGGCGTTCTCCTTGGGTTGAGCCGGATCCGGACCCCGAGCCTAGCCCCGTGTCGCCGATATATGAATTCGTTATTTCCGATGGGGTCCATAGCGAATGCTTATCGTGTGACGGGGCGTTGACCGGGCCGGGCGGATACTCCGGCAAGCCGGTTGCCGGCGATCGCGGGAGCACGGCATGGAGTCCTACACGGTCGGTTATTTCATCGGCAGCCTGTCGTCGACCTCGATCAACCGGCGGCTGGCGGGCGCGCTGATCAGGCTGGCGCCGGCCGGCATGGCCTTCACCGAGATCGGCTTCGGCGACCTGCCGCTGTACCGCCCCGAGATGGACGCCGACTACCCGGCCCCGGCCAAGGCCTTCAAGGCCGCGATCAAGGACGTCGACGCGCTGCTGTTCGTGACCCCCGAATACAACCGCTCGATCCCCGGCGCGCTGAAGAACGCGATCGATTTCGCCAGCCGTCCGTACGGCCAGAATTCGTTCGCGCGCAAGCCGTCGGCGGTGATCGGCACCTCGCCCGGCGCGATCGGCACCGCGCTGGCGCAGCAGCACCTGCGCACGCTGCTGGCGTACTGCAACTCGCCGCAGCTGGGCTCGCCCGAGGCCTACATCCAGTACAAGGACGGCCTGGTCGACGACGAAGGAAACGTCACCGTCGAGGCGACCCGCGAGTTCCTGGCGAAGTTCATGGGCGAATACGACGCCTTCGTGCGGCGCGTGCTGACGGTGCTGCCGCGCGGCTCCTGAGCGGCCGGCGTTCCCGGCCGCGGACCGTCGACGCACGTCAGCGCAGTCCGGCGTTGATCTTCGCGAGCACGTCGCCGCCCGGGCACAGGTCCGCCGCTTCCAGGCGGTTCAGCGGCACCTCGACCGTGTGCAGGTGTTCGTGCAGGTCGCCGACGTCGGCGTCCACGTACAGCAGGCCGGTGACCACTTCGCCGCGGGCCTGGTGCGCCTGCACGTAGTTCATCGCGGCGATTCGGTCGCGCGGGTCGTAGTCGGGGTCGAGCTTGTGCAGGCGCAGGCGCGAACCGTCGTGCTGTTCCACCTCGATCGTGGTGCCGGGGTCGTAGTCGACGCGGATCTCGCTGCGGGTCGGGATCACGTCGAGGCGGTTCACCGCGTCGTTGTGTTCGCGCACGTACGCGTAGCTCTTGGTGCTGCCGTCGTGGTTGTTGAACGCCACGCACGGGCTGATCACGTCGAGGAACGCGGCGCCGCGGTGGGCGATCGCGCCCTTGATCAGCGGCACGAGCTGGGCCTTGTCGCCGGAGAAGCCGCGGCCCACGTAGGTCGCGCCCAGCTGCAGTGCGAGCCCGGCGAGGTCGATCGGCGTATGCGCATTCACCACGCCGCGCTTGGAGGTCGAGCCCTGGTCGGCCGTGGCGGAGAACTGGCCCTTGGTCAGGCCGTAGACGCCGTTGTTCTCGACGATGTAGGTCATGTTCACGCCGCGCCGCAGCGCATGCACGAACTGCCCCATGCCGATCGACGCGGAATCGCCGTCGCCCGACACGCCCAGGTACAGCAGGGTGCGGTTGGCCAGGTTCGCGCCGGTCAGCACGCTCGGCATGCGGCCATGCACGGTGTTGAAGCCGTGCGACTGGCCGAGGAAATAGTCCGGGGTCTTGGAACTGCAGCCGATGCCGGACAGCTTGGCGACCCGGTGCGGTTCGATGTCGAGCTCCCAGCAGGCCTGGATGATCGCCGCCGAGATCGAGTCGTGGCCGCAGCCGGCGCACAGCGTGCTGACCCGGCCCTCGTAGTCGCGCCGGGTGAACCCGACGGCGTTGCACGCCAGGCTCGGGTGATGCATTGCGGGTTTGCCGATCCAGGTCATGACGCGGCCCTGCCCTTTTCCATCGGAACCACGTTCGCGGAGGCCGTGCGACGCTCGATCTCGCGGACGATGAAACGCGCGGTGATCGGCGTGCCGTCGTAGTGCAGCACCGGCTCGAGCCGCGCCGGGTCGAGGTCGAACTCGTTGACCAGCAGCGAGCGCAGCTGCGCGTCGCGGTTCTGCTCGATGACGAACACCCGGTCGTGCGCGAGCACGAAGTCCCGGACCGACTCCGGGAACGGGAAGGCGCGCACGCGCAGGGTGTCGAGGGCGGTGCCGTCGCGCTCGAGCACCGCGATCGCCTCGTCCATCGCCGGGCTGGTGGAGCCGAAGTAGATCGCGCCGAGACGTGCTCTTTCCTCTGGCGCCCCGGCGCCGCTGCGCCGCTCGACCGGCTGCGGCACCAGGGCCTTGGCGGATTCGAACTTCCGCAGCAGGCGCTCCATGTTGTAGACGTAGTCCGGGCCGCGCTCGGAATAGCGCGCATGCGCGTCGCGCGAGGTGCCGCGGGTGAAGTAGGCGCCCTTGTCCGGGTGCGTGCCCGGGTACGTGCGGTACGGGATGCCGTCGCCGTCGAGATCCTTGTAGCGCGCGAACTCGCGGCCAGCGTCCAGGTCCTCGGCGCTGAGTACCTTGCCGCGGTCGTATTGGCGGGCGGGATCCCAGGCGAACGGGGCGCACAGGCGCTGGTTCATGCCGATGTCCAGGTCGGTGAGCACGAACACCACGGTCTGCAGGCGGTCGGCGAGGTCGAGCGCGGCGGCGGCGAACTCGAAGCACTCGGTCGGGTCCTGCGGCAGCAGCAGTACGTGCTTGGTGTCGCCGTGCGAGGCGTACGCGGCCGCGAGGATGTCGCTCTGCTGGGTCCGCGTCGGCATGCCGGTGCTCGGGCCGCCGCGCTGCACGTCGATGATCGTCGCGGGGATCTCGGCGAAGTAGGCCAGGCCGATGAACTCGTTCATCAGCGACACGCCCGGGCCGGAGGTCGTGGTGAACGCCCGTGCGCCGTTCCAGCCGGCGCCGACGACCATGCCGATCGAGGCGATCTCGTCCTCGGCCTGGATGATCGCGAAACGGTTCTGCCCGGTCGCCGGATCGACGCGGTACTTCATGCAGTACTTCTCGAACGCCTCGGCCAGCGACGACGACGGCGTGATCGGGTACCACGCGCACACCGTCGCGCCGCCGTACACGCAGCCCAGCGCCGCCGCGGCGTTGCCGTCGACGAAGATGCGCTCGCCCACCGCGTCGGCGCGGCGGATCTGCAGGCCGATCGGGTGCGGCAGGTTCGCGGCCGCCCATTCGCGGGCGATGCGCAGGGCCTCGCGGTTGGCGTCGAGCAGCTTCTCCTTGCCGCGGTACTGTTCCGAGAACAACGTCTCGATGACATCCGGGTCGACGCCGATCAGCACCGACAGCGCGCCGATGTACATGATGTTCTTGAACAGCTGGCGCTGGCGCGGATCGCTGTAGGTGTCGTTGCAGATCGCGGTCAGCGGCATGCCGAGCACGGTCACGTCGTCGCGCAGCTTCGCGCGGGGAATCGGCCGCGTGCTGTCGTGGAAGAGGTAGCCGCCGGGCGCCAGCTCCGCCACGTCGGCGTCCCAGGTCTGCGGGTTCATCGCCACCATCAGGTCGATGCCGCCGCGCCGGCCGAGCCAGCCGGCCTCGCTGACCCGCACCTCGTACCACGTCGGCAGGCCCTGGATGTTCGACGGGAAGATGTTGCGCGGGCTGACCGGCACGCCCATGCGCAGGATCGCCTTGGCAAACAGTTCGTTCGCCGACGCCGAGCCGGAGCCGTTGACGTTGGCGAACTTGACGACGAAGTCATTGATCGCGGCGAGCGGCGTCATGCGGCCCTCGCGCGCTTGCCGCAGCCGCCGCCGGCCTTCGGCGTCTCGTACAGGAACTTCTGCATGTCCCAGGCGCCGGTCGGGCAGCGTTCGGCGCACAGGCCGCAGTGCAGGCAGACGTCCTCGTCCTTCACCATCACCCGCCCGGTCTTCAGGTCGCCGGACACGTACAGGTCCTGCAGCAGGTTCAGCGCGGGCGCGGTCAGGCGCTGGCGCAGGTCGGCTTCCTCGCCGTTGGCGGTGAAGCTGATGCAGTCCATCGGGCAGATGTCGACGCAGGCGTCGCACTCGATGCAGCGGTCGCGCAGGAACACCGTCTGCACATCGCAGTTCAGGCAGCGCTGGGCCTCCTTCCACGCCGTCGCGACATCGAAGCCAAGCTCGACCTCCAGCTTGATGCTGGCCAGCGCCTTCTCCGAAGCGACCAGCGGCACCTTGTAGCGGTCGTCGTTGGAGATGTCGTTGTCGTAGCTCCACTCGTGGATGCCCATCTTCTGCGACTGCATCACCACGAGCGGCGGCGGGCGCTCGTGGGTGTCGGCGCCGGCCAGCAGCCGGTCGATCGACACCGCGGCCTCGTGCCCGTGCGCGACGGCCCAGATGATGTTCTTCGGCCCGAACGCCGCGTCGCCGCCGAACAGCACGTCCGGCCGCGACGACTGGTGGGTCACCTTGTCGAC
>JAKFCL010000053.1:0-3512 GCA_036676665.1 Arenimonas sp.
CATTGCACGCCACCAGCGTCCCGTCGGCGCCGGTGCGGGCGACGGGCGTGGACAGGCTGTCGGAGGCGGGAAGCGCCGGCTCGGTCATCGCGCCAGCATAGTGCAGGCCGGTGGCGGCCCCGCCGGCGGCCGCTCAGCGGGCGGCGATGCCGGCCAGCAGGTACTGCTGCCAGTCCGGGTCGGCGTGCGACGCCGGCACGGGCGCCGAGGGCAGGCAATGGGTCCAGGCGGAAAACGGCGGCGACGCGGCACGAGGGATATGCCGCGCCGCCGCGAAATCCGCGGCGATATCGTCGTCGCGCGTTTCGCCGGGGAGGTCGGGATGGCCGTCGGCGGCATTCACGGGCGCTGCTCCAAGGGGAAACGGAACCTTGAAGCACGATTCGCGCCAGCCACGCGGCCAATGGGATCAACGACTTGCGCCGCGAACGCGACGGCCCGTTCCGCAATTCGCGAAACTCCGCCGCAAAACGCGAATCGCGCGTCGGGCGCGTCAGGCCAGCGGCCACTCCACGACGAACCGCGCCCCGCCGCCCGGCCGGTCTTCGTAACGCAGGTCGCCGCCCTGCGCGCGCACGCGCTGCCGCGCCGAGGCCAGTCCCAGGCCGGTGGCCGCCTCGCCACCGGTCGGACGCGCCGACAGCGGTGCGAAACGGCGGAACAGCGAGGCCCGCTCGTGTTCGCCGACGCCGGGGCCGTGGTCGGACACACGCAGTCGGGCGCGGCCGCCGTGCGCGTCGAGCTCCACCGTCACGGGCGTACCCGGTGCGCCGTACTTGATCGCGTTCGACAGCAGGTTGCCGAGCACGTGCAGCAACACCGCCGGGCGGGCCCGGATGCGCAGGGTGTCGTCCAGGCGCAGTTCGAACGACATGTCCTTCTGTTGCGCGGCCTGCGCGTGCCCCTGCGCGGTTTCCCGCACCGCGGCGGCCGGCGAAATCAACGGATCGGGGCCATCGCGGGCCTCGCCGGCGGCCTGGACGAGCACGGCCTCGAGGAACAGCAGGCCGGCACGCGCCGAACCGGCGGCGCGCTCGACCAGTTCACGCCGCGTCCCGTCGTCGGCGGCCGTCGGCAGCAGCCCGAGCGAAAACTCGACGTTGCCCAAGTGCTGGCGCAGGTCGTGGCTGACCAGATCGACCAGCGCCTGTCGTGCCTGGCTGGCCTTGTGCGCCTGCGCGGCCTCGACGCTCGCCCGCAGCGCCTCCTCGGCACGCCGGCGCAGGCGCCGCAGCGCCAGCAGGGCCGCGCAGCCGGCGACGAGCGCGAGCGTGGTCGCGGAAAGCACCACCTTGCGGTTCTGCGCGATCATCTGCTCGCGCTGCGCCCGTCGCGTCGCCAGCAATCCGGTTTCCACCTCGACCATGCGGTCGAGCACCTCGCGCATCGCTTCGGCATGGCGCGTCGCCGGCGGCCCGACGAACATCGAATCGAGCGTGGCGATCGCCCCCCGGTCGCCGGCGACCGCGCGTTGCTTGAGGGCGATGAGTTCCTCGTTCCGTCGCAGGCGTTCGCCATGCACGGCATGCAGTTCCGCGAGCAGGCCCCGCTGGGCCGGATTGTCGGCCACCAGCTCGGCGAGTCGTGCCGCACTGGCGTCGAACTCCCGGACGCCGTGGCGGAATGCCTGCAGGTTTTCATCGCGTCCGGTGAGCAGGTAGCGCAGCACCTGCGTGTCGCGGTCGCCGAGCGCGCCCCAGAGGCCGTTGATCTGCCGCAGGACACGATGGGTGTGGCTGACCGAGGCGATCGATTCGGACAGCTTCTGGGTCGTTCGCAGCGTCAGCCCGATGCTGCCGACCATGCCGAGCACCGCCAGCACGAGCAGCGAGCCGTACAGCACGCGGGCGCGGCGGCCGGCGGCCGACACCGGAGTCACAAACCGTAGGCCTTGCGCTTGCGGTAAAGGGTCGAGGCGTCGACGCCGAGCGTGCGCGCGGCCGTCTCGACGTTCGGACTGGCGGCGAGCACCGCGGTGACGTGCTGGCGCTCGATCTCTTCGAGCGTGACCGCGGTGGCCGCGGCCGGGAGTGCCGGCACCGGTTCGAGCGCCAGCAGCGACGGGCCGACCTCTTCGGCGGCACACAGGATCACCGCCCGTTCGACCGCGTTCTGCAGCTCGCGAACGTTTCCCGGCCAGGGATACGCCCGGAGCCGCGCGAGCGCGGCCGGTGCGAACCGCCGTGCCGGCATGCCGTGCCGGCGCGCGAAACGCACGAGGAATCCCGCGGCCAGCGCATCGATGTCGTCGGGGCGCTCGCGCAGCGGCGGCACCGTCAGCGCGACGACCTTCAGGCGGTAGTACAGGTCGGCGCGGAAGCCCCCGGCCCGCACCATGGCCGACAGGTCGCGATTGGTGGCGGCGACGATCCGCACGTCGGCGCGGCGCGGCGTCGGGTCTCCGAGGCGTTCGTAGGCCTTGTCCTCGATGAAGCGCAGCAGCTTGGCCTGCAGCGACAACGGCACCTCGCCGACCTCGTCGAGGAACAGCGTGCCACCGTCGGCGCCGCCGACGCGCCCGGCCGTGCTCTGGCTCGCGCCGGTGAAAGCGCCGCGGGCATGGCCGAAGAGTTCGCTTTCCAGCAGTTCGGGAGCCAGCGACGGGCAGTTCACGGTCGCCAGCGGCGCATCCGCGCGCCGGCTCCAGCCGTGGATCGCCCGGGCGAGCACGCCCTTGCCGGTGCCGCTTTCGCCGAGCAGCAGCACGTTGGCGTCGGTGCCGGCGACGCGACGCGCCGTCGCGAACAGTTCGCGCATCGCCGGATTTGCGCTTTCGAGCGCGGCGGCGGGCGCCTCGTCCTGCCCGGATTCGAGTTCCTCGACGCGATCCTGCAGGCGCCGCGCCTCCAGCTGCCGGGCCACGGCCAGCTGCAGCTGCGGCGGCGAGCAGGGCTTGATCAGGTAGTCGTCGGCGCCGGCGGCAAGCGCGGCGACGGCATCGTCGACGTCCGCATGGGCGGTGAGCATCACGATCCGCAGGCGCGGCGCCAGTTCGCGCAGCCGCGGCAGCGCCTCGAGGCCCGACTCGAGGCCCAGGCCGCGATCGAGCAGGCACACATGGAACGGCAGGCTCGCGGCTTTCGCGATGCCTTCGGCGAGCGTTCCGGCCAGCGTCACGCGGTGCCCGGCGGCCTGCAGGGCCAGGCGTACGTTCTCCAGCAGGTCTCGGTCATCGTCGATGGCCAGGATCCGGCCGGCGAGGGAATGGCCTTCGGGCACGGGTCGCTCCGGGGCGCGGTGGCCGCGCCGGGTGGAGCGACAGGATCGCGACCCCGCCTGCCAGCGTCAACGCCGGAAGGTCATGGCCGGCGGCCCGGTGCCGTCAATGCATCGCCAGCCCTTCGAGCGAGGTGAGCCGCGGCATCGGCGCCAGGCCGTCGAAGTCGACGCGGAAGGCCGTCTCGCCGTCGCGGGGCGCACGCAGGGTGATCGTCGCCTGCTGCGTCGCCGGGTCGAAATCGACCGGATAGCCGGCGACGCTGGCGTCCGATGCGGCGTTGGCTGGGGCGCGG
>JAKFCL010000054.1:0-10167 GCA_036676665.1 Arenimonas sp.
TCCTCGTCGCGCAGGTAGAAGGCTTCGCCGCTGGGATCGCCGACCGGGTCGTTGTGCCAGGGGGTCAGGCGGAACTCGTGCGCGTTCTCGCCCCAGGTGTAGCCGGTGCCGCTCTCGCTGACGACGGTGCCGAACACCGGGTTGGCCAGCACGTTCGACCACGGGGCCGGCGTGCGGCCGCCGGCGGGCAGGCGGATCACGTATTCGCGCCCGTCCTGGCTGAAGCCGCCGAGGCCGTTGTCGAACTGCAGCGCCGCCGGCGCCGGCAGCGTCGCCGGCGGCGACGGCGGCAGGTCCGCGACGGGCACCAGGCGCGGCATCGCCGGCTCCACCGGCGGGCGCCGGCCGAGCTGGTCGGCCAGCGTGCCGTTGGCGTCGCTGACGATCACCCGCGCCACCGACTGCAGCAGCACGCGGTCCTCGTGCGAGATCTGCTGCGCCGGCCGCACGAAGATGCCGCCCGGGCGGTCGAACACCTGCGATTCCACGCCGGCGGCGATCAGGCCCATGATCTGGTCCTGCAGCTGCTGGCGGTAGCCGGCGTGGTCGTCGTTCCAGATCGCCAGGTCGACCGTCAGGCCCTTGAGGCGCCAGTACGCATGGGCCTGCACCATCTGCCGCACCAGTTCGATGTTGGCGGCATCGGCGATGCGCACGAGCACCAGCGGCAGGTCGCCGGAGATCGCGTGGCCCCACAGGCCGGACTGGCCGCGGCGGTTCTGCAGCAGCACCGCCGGCTCGGCGCGCAGCGCCGGGTGCGCGAACAGCACCAGCCCGGCCAGCCGTTCGTACAGCTGCGCGTCGGCCTGCGAGGCGTTGATCTGCCGGCGCACGACCTGGCTGTGCGTCCAGGCCAGGTCGAACACGCGGTCGGCGAGGTGGCGGTCGCGGTACTTGTCGATCAGCGCGGCGCAGTCGTCGCGGTCGCGGCCGACGCCGAACACCATGTCGACGGTGACGCGCTGCTCGGGCTGCAGCACGATGCGCGCCCGCGCCGAGACGATCGGGTCGAGCACCGAGCCTTCGGAGCCGGCCAGGCGGCCGGCCGCCGTCATCGCGTCGGGGCGCTCGAGGGTGTTGCCGCGGCCGATGAAGCGGGCGCGGTCGGTCTCGTACGAGATCTCGCTGATGTCGCCGTCGTGCACCGCGAGCAGGTGGAACATCCACGGCGGCACTTCGTCGTGCGCGCGCGGGCGCCGCGTGCAGATCATCGCCTGCTTGGACGGCACCAGCTCGGTCTGCACGAACAGGTTGCTGAAGGCCGGGTGCACCTCGTCGGAGATCGCCGGCGCCAGCACCACTTCGGCGTAGCTGGTGACTTCGATGGTGCGTGGCACGCGGCTGCGGTTGGTGATCACCAGCCGGCGCAGCTCGATGTCGTCCTCGGCCGAGACCGCGATCTCCATATGCGTCTCGAAGCCCTGGTGGCGGCCGCGGAACTCCGCCTTGGCATCGCTGAAGATCGCCTCGTAGCCCTCCACCGGCACGCAGGCGGGCTGGTAGGCGGTGGACCAGAACTGGCCGCTGGCGACGTCGCGCAGGTAGCAGAAGCTGCCCCAGTGGTCCCGGGTCGGGTCCTCGCGCCAGCGCGTGACCGCCATGTCGCGCAGCTTGCTGTAGCCGCCGCCGGCGCTGGTGACCAGCACGTGGTAGCGGCCGTTGGACAGCATCTGCACGGCCGGCCGCTGCGTACCCGCCGTGCGGAAGATGCGCAGCTGCGTCTGGGTCGGCTCGGGCGCGCCGAGGGTGCCGGCGATCTCGCCCTCGTGCGGATGGAACGCGCCGGTGCGCGGGATGCGCTCCTGCAGCAGCAGCAGCGTCGCCTGGAATTCCGGGTCGGCGACGAAGCGGCGCTGCATCGGCTGGTCGTGCAGCAGGTAGGACAGCGACAGCAGGCCCATGCCCTGGTGGTGGGCCATGAAAGAGCGGATCACCGCCTGCTTCTGCCCGCGCGGCAGCCGCGCCGGCGTGAAGTCGATCGCCTCGTACAGGCCGTGCCGGCCGCGGTAACCGGCGTCCGACATCGCCTGCAGGTTCTCGCAGGCGTCCTCCGGCGCCACCATCAGCGCCAGCATGCTCGCGTAGGGCGCGATCACCAGGTCCTGGCCGAGCCCGCGCTGCAGGCCCAGGCCCGGCACGCCGAACGCGCGGTACTGGTAGTTCATGCGCGCGTCGACGGTGTTGTAGCCCGACTCGGACACGCCCCACGGCACGCCGCGCTGGCGGCCCCAGGCGATCTGCCGTTCGACCACCGCCTTCGCGGTCTGGTCCAGCAGCGTGCCCTCGTAGCTGGGCATCACCAGCTGCGGCATCAGGTACTCGAACATCGAGCCCGACCACGACAGCAGCGCCGGGTCGCCGTCGACCTCGGTCAGCAGCCGGCCGAGCGCGAACCAGCTGTCCTGCGGCAGCTGGCCGCGGGCGATCGCGACGAAACTGCCGAGCCGCGCCTCGGACGCCAGCAGGTCGTACCAGCCGTTGTCGAGCCGCAGCTCGTCGACGTTGTAGCCGATCGACAGCAGCTGCCGGGCCCGGTCGTACAGGAACTCGAAGTCCATGCGCCGGCAGTCGTCGGCGGCCGCGGCCAGGCGATGCGCGAGCTCGATGCGCGTGCGGGCGGCGTCGCGGATGCCGGCGAGGGCGGCGCGCCCGGCCGCGTCGGCGCCGGACCGGCCGGCGTGCCCGTCGACGTCCAGGCTTGCCAGCTCGGCCAGCGTCGGCAACCGGCCGGCCCACGGCAGCGTCGCCTCGTGGATGCCGTCGGGCAGGAACCGGCGCAGGTCGTCCTGCGCGTCCCGGCACTGCGCCTGCAGGCGCGCGCACCAGTACTGCGATTCCTCGCCGGCGGCGGCGGCCGAGGAGGCCACCCGCAGGCCGTGCGCGGCGATTTCGTCCAGACGCGCGAGCGCCGCCGCGATGTCCGCGGGCGGGCGCTCGATTGCCGCCTGCAGCGACGGCACCGGCAGGATCGCGTCCGACGGCGACGGCGACAGCGTCTCGGCGATCACCCCGAAGGTGTCGGCCAGCCCCTGGAACGTGCGCGGCGGCAGCACCGGCTCGCGGGCCATCGCCAGCAGACCCTGGCGCAGCGTCGCCAGGTGCCCGGCGAGGTTGCCGCTGTCGACCGCCGACAGGTAGCGCGGCGGCAGCGGTTCGAGCGTCTCGGTGTCGTACCAGTTGTAGAAGTGGCCCCGATGCCGCGGCAGCGACTGCAGCGTCGCCAGCGTCGCCTCGATGCGCGCCAGCATCGTGCCCGGCGCCAGGTAGCCGAAGTCGCCGGCGCTCAGGTTCGCCAGCAGCGCCAGGCCGATATTGGTCGGCGACGTGCGGTGCGCGACCACCAGCGCCGGGTGTTCCTGCACGTTGTCCGGCGGCAGCCAGCGGTCGGCCGGACCGACGTGGGTCTCGAAGAAGTGCCAGGTGCGGCGCGCCAGCCGCCCGAGGAACGCGGTCTGCACCGTCGACAGTTCCGCACCCTTGCGCGGCCGCGCCCGGCCGAGCCACCACATCAGCGCCGGCGACAGCAGCCACAGCAGCAGCACGGGCGCCGCGACGTAGAGGGCCGCCGGGTTCAGCCGCACGATCGCCGCGCCCAGCGCCAGCGCGAATGCCGGCGCGAACCACATCAGCGCCAGCGACGCCGCGAAGCTGCCGCGCACGGTGCGCTCGACCTCGCTCGACGGCGACCACTGCAGCAGGCGGCGGCGCACCAGCAGCCGCCACAGCGTGCGCACGATCGCATCGAGGCTGAACCACGCCTCGTGCGGCAGGCAGGCCAGCGCGACGGGCGCGCGGCGGAAGTTCGCGGCGACCGCGCGCGCCGCCTGCCGCAGGTGCGAGGCCAGCGGCATCTCGTCGGGACGCGCCAGCACGTCCATCAGCGACGACACCAGCGGCGGCACGAACAGGATCGACAGCACCCACAGCGTCCACGCCAGCGGCACGTCCAGCCTCAGCCAGCCCAGCGCCAGCAGCGTCACCATCGCCGCCGGCACCAGGCTGCGGCGCAGGTTGTCGAGGATCTTGCCGCGGCTCAGCCACGACAGCGGATTGGGCTCGCGGCGGCCGTCCTGGCGCGGCACCCGCGGCAGCAGCCACGGCAGCAGCTGCCAGTCGCCGCGGATCCAGCGGTGCCGGCGCTTGACGTCGACCTCGTAGCGGGAGGGGTAGTCCTCGTAGAGCTGCACGTCACTGACCAGGCCGGCGCGGGCATAGCAGCCCTCGAGCAGGTCGTGGCTGAGCACGCTGTTCTCGGGGAAACGCTGGTCGAGCGCGTACTCGAACGCGTCGACGTCGTAGATGCCCTTGCCGACGAACGACCCTTCGGCGAACAGGTCCTGGTAGACGTCCGACACGGCGCGCGTGTACGGATCGATGCCCGGCTCGCTGCCGTGGATGCGCGCATACCACGACCGCCGCTGCCCGCTCATGCTGGCACCGACGCGAGGCTGCAGGATGCCGTAGCCGCGGGTCACCCGCCGGCGCTTCTCGTCGAAGCGGGCGCGGTTGAGCGGATGCGCCAGCGTGCCGGCGAACTTGCGGCCGGCATCGCGCGGGAGCGCGGTGTCGGTGTCGAGGGTGATCACGAAACGCACGTGCCCGAGGCGTTCGACGTCGCCGGCCACGAGCAGGAAGTCGCCGCGGCCGCCGCCGCGCAGGAAGCGGTTGAGCGCCGCCAGCTTGCCGCGCTTGCGCTCGTAGCCCATGAAGCGCCGCTCGCGGGCGTTCCACAGGCGGGGACGGTGGAACAGGAAGAAGCGGTCGTGGGTCTCGGGGGCGTGCCGGCGGTTGAGCGCGTCGATCTCGCGCTGCGCCGCCGCCAGCAGCGCGGCGTCGCGCGGCAGCACCGCGGCATCGGCGTCGAAGAAGTCGGTCAGCAGCGCGAAATGCAGGTTGCCGTCGCGATTGGCCAGGAAGCGCACTTCCAGCGCCTCGGCGAGCGCGGCGATCGTCGCCTCGTCGCCGAACATCGTCGGCACCGCCACCAGCGTGCGGGCGTCGTCGGGAATGCCGTCGCTGAAATCCAGTCGCGGCAGCGTGCGCGGCAGCACCAGCAGCGTCGCGGCCCAGTTCACCAGCGCGATGCCGAGTTCGCTGAAGGCGATCACCGCCAGCGCGGCCGCCAGCACGCGCCAGCCCGGATGGCCCAGCCCGAAGGCGCCGCCGGCGCTGCCGAGCATGTCCAGCGTGCCGAGCGCGACGATCACCCCCATCGGCACGAGGTAGATCCAGAGCGGGGTCGCCCGCACGGAGGCGTCCCGCGCGGCGAACGGCCCCTGTCGCGGCGCGATGTCCTTCTGCAGCTCGTCCAGGCCCTCGTCGATCAGGTACCAGCCGACATGCGCCTGCACGTCGTCGCGGCCGGCGACCTCGGCACGCCGCGCGGCCAGCGCGATCGCCGCGTCGGCGACCTCGAGCTCGTCGCGCTTGCCGCGCCGGGCGATGCGTTCGATCACGTGGCGGTAGGCGTCGCGGGTGGCGAAGTCCATCGCCGTGTAGGTGCCGGCCGGGTCGTCGCGCAGGCGGTGCTCCACCACGCTCATCGACTCGACGAACTCGCGCCAGTCCATCATCGCCAGGAAGCGGATGCTGCCGATCGCGTTGCTCACCGACACCTGGTCGGCGGCCTGCTGCTGGTTTTCGGCCTGCACCATGTGCTCGCCGCTGTGGCCGGCGTCGGCCAGCCAGGTCTCGATCCAGGCCAGCGGCATCGCCAGCGCCGCGCCGCGGCCCTGCAGCCGGCGCGTGAGCTCGGCGACGAACGCACTGGCCATCGGCGGGCCCGAGCGCACCATGTCGGCGATCACCAGCACCAGGTGGGTGGGATCGCTTTCGGCGGTCTCGGTGAGCCGGTCGCCCCACTGGTCGGCGAGGTTGCGGTGGATCCGGTCGAGGATGATCCGCGAGCTGACGCGGCGCAGGTTCTCGATCAGCGCCAGCCGCAGCATGATCGGGATCGCCCACAGTTCGCCCATGGTCAGCGGCGTCACCTGCTGGTAGGCGGCGACGAAGCCGCTGAGGCCCTCGGCGTCGATACGGCCGTCGCCGTGCGAGATCGCCGTCAGCGCCAGGTCGTAGACGCGCGGATAACCGGCCGACGGGCCGCCGTCGAGCTGCGGCAGCTCGCGGCTGTAGCCCTTGGGCAGGTGCCGGCGGGCGATGCGGATCTGTTCCTCGATCAGGTGGATGTTGTCGATCAGCCACTCGCCGGCGGGCGTCAGCCGGCGCTGTTCCTGCACCGCCTCCTCGAGCACGCGCACCGCCCGCTCGATCACGTCCTGGTTGTCGCCCAGGCGGTGCAGCAGCCGGTCGGCGCCGGGCCGCGCGCGCAGCCGGTGGCCGCGTGCGAGCTCGGCCCCCTGCGCCTTCATCTGCTCGGCGCTGAGCAGCCGCGCCCGGACCGGCGGATCGGCGTTCACGGCACCCGCGCGCAACGGCTTGCCGGCGAGCAGTCGCCGCAGGCGGATCCGGAAACGGGCGAGGGCGGTGCGGGTCGGCATCGGTCGGGAGTCCTGGGGAGGGGACGGCCGCCCGCGCGATGAGGGGGGTCCGGAAGGCGCGGGCCCCGAGGGGCGGACGCACGTACGGCACGGTAGCCCGGCGCATGTACAAACCGGATGATCGCGACCGCCGGGGCGGCCGCCGCGCGTCAGTCGGCGCTGTCGCGGTAGCGGGCGTGCAGCAGCATCGCCTTTTCGACGTAGGTCAGGGTTTCGGCGTACGGCGGCACGCCGCGGTACTGGTCGACCGCGCCGGCACCGGCGTTGTACGCGGCCGCGACCTTGCGCAGGTCGCCGGGGTAGCGGCGGATCAGTTGGCGCAGATGCCGCGCACCGGCCTGGATCGACTGGTTCGCGTCGGTGCGGTCGGTGACGTCGTAGTCGGCGGCGGTGTCGGGCATCAGCTGCATCACGCCGACGGCGCCCTTGGGCGACACCGCGTCGGCGGCGAAGCCGCTTTCCACGTGCGCGATCGCCCGCAGCCACGCCTCGTCGACGCCGGTCAGCCGGGCGGCATCGCGGAACGGCTGCCGGTAGATGTCCCAGCGCGGCGGCCCGAGGTTGCCCAGCCCCGTGTGCGCCGGCGAGCCCGGCGGCGCCGGCACCGAGAACGCCAGCACGCGCACCGAGCCGGGCAGCTCGCGCGTGCTGTACACCGTTTTCCCGTCCTGCTCGCGCTGCCATAGCACGCCGCGCTGCGCGCCGGGCACGCCCCACAGGTCCGGCAGCTTCGCGGCGTTCGCATCGTAGGTGATGCCCTTGCAGCGCGAACCCGGCTCGGGCGCCGTCGCCAGGCTGACGGTGCCGTCGCGCGTGCAGCGGTAGACGGTGCGTGTCGGCGGCGGCGTCGGGGCAGGCGCCGCGGTGGTCGGTGCCGCCGTCGGTGCCGCGGACGTCGTCGCCGGCGATGTCGCCGCGTCCGCGGCGCCCGCGCCGACGCCGCCGGCCAGCAGCGGCAGCAGCAACACGATCATCGGCGGAGTCGGGCGACGCATGGACCGCAGTCTAGGGCCGGCGCCGGCACCCGGGCTGAACGCGTCCCACCGCACGGGGGCGCACGGTGCCGGGCGATGGACAGCCCCGTGCCGGCACCGCCAGAATTGCCCCATGCACCTGTCCTGTTCCGCCGAAAGAAGCCTGCCCTGCACGCCCGACGTGGCCTTCGAGCTGGCGACCAATCCGGACCGTTTTCCGACGTTCTTCACCGGTTTCGGGCCGATTCCCGGCATCGTCGGCATCCGCCTGCATTCGCCGCTGGCGGTGGGCAGCCAGCGCCGGGTGCACAGCATGGACGGCACGATCCTGACCGAGCGCGTCACCGAACACGACCCGCCGGTGCGGCACGCGTACACGCTGACCGGCTTCCGGCCGCCGATGGCCTGGCTGGTGAGCAAGGGCGAGTCCACGTGGGAGTTCACCGGCCACGAGTTCGGTTCGCGCGTGCTCTGGACCTACGAATTCACGCTCAACAAGGAATGGCTGGCGCCGCTGACGTCGATCGTCGTGCACGTGCTGATGCGGCGGGCGATGCACCGCTGCCTGAAGAACATGTCGCGCGCGCTGGTGTTGCCGGCGGCCGCACCCGGCCACCCGTGACGGCCCGGCCCTGATGGGCGAGTGGATCCTGCTGGCGCTGGCCCCGCTGTTCCTGGGGTTCGTGCTGTGGGAGGCGTGGTACTGGCGCCGGCGCGGTGCCGACATCTACACGCTGAAGGACAGCCTGAGCAACGCGACGCTGGCGCTGATGCACCAGGGCGCCGACGCGCTGGCCTGGCTGGGCGTGCTGGCGATCTACTGGCAGGTGTGGCGTTTCCGCCTGTTCGACATCCCGCTGACCTGGTGGAGCCTGGCGCTGCTGTTCCTGGCGCAGGATTTCTTCTACTACTTCTTCCATCGCGCCAGCCACCGCGTGCGCTGGCTGTGGGCGTCGCACGTGACGCACCACTCGTCGGAGCGGCTGAACCTGTCGACCGCCTTCCGGCAGTCGCTGACCTACCCGATCTCCGGCATGTGGCTGTTCTGGCTGCCGCTGGCGTGGATCGGCTTCTCGCCGCCGCACGTGGTGCTGGTGGTGGCGATCAACCTGGCGTTCCAGTTCTTCGTGCATACCCAGGCGATCGGCCGGCTCGGCTGGCTGGAGAAGGTGTTCAACACCCCGTCGCACCACCGCGTGCACCACGCCCGCAACCCGAAGTACATCGACCGCAACTACGCCGGCGTGCTGATCGTCTGGGACAAGCTGTTCGGGAGTTTCGTCGACGAGGATCCGGCGGTGCCGTGCGAGTACGGCATCGTCAAGCCGATGCGGTCGCACAATCCGCTGGTGCTGACGTTCCACGAATGGCGCGACCTGTTCGCCGACGCCTGGCGCGCCCGCGGCGTGAAGGCGACGTTGATGCAGCTGTTCGGTCCGCCGGAAAGGGCGTCCTCCCAGGATTGAACCGCTTCGCGGACCAATCCCCCACGACCCGCTGCGCGGGTCGCGGGCCCCGGTGCGGGAAAAACATTCCTGCTGCGGGCTTCACACGACCGGTGTCAGGCTCCGTGCCGCCCTGAGGCATGGAGTTGGCCCGTGGAAGTCCGTACGAAGAGGAGACTCAAAATCATCATCGCGACCATCATCCTGACGATCCTCGCGGTGGCGATCCTCGCCAACTTCTCGCGTCCCGAGAAGAAGGTCGAACACACCCTCGCCCACCAGTACACGATCGACGAACCGCAGTTCCGCCGCGAGATGGGCGTGCTGCTGGGCCCCGGCATCACCGAGGGCAACCACGTCGAGCCCTACAACAACGGCGACGAGATCTTCCCGCCGATGCTCGAGGCGATCCGCTCGGCGCAGACCACGATCAACTTCGAGACCTACATCTACTGGTCCGGCGACGTCGGCAAGCAGTTCGCCGACGCGCTGTCGGAACGGGCCAAGGCCGGCGTGCGCGTCAACATGATCGTGGACTGGGTCGGCGGCATGAAGATGGAGGCCGACCTGGTCGAGGAGATGCAGGAGGCCGGCGTCAACATGCAGCTGTTCCGGCCGCTGCGCTGGTACAACCTGAGCCGGCTCAACAACCGCACCCACCGCAAGCTGCTGATCGTCGACGGCAAGACCGGTTTCACCGGCGGCGTCGGCATCGCCGACGTCTGGAAAGGCCACGCGCAGGATCCCGACCACTGGCGCGACATGCATTTCCGCGTGCGCGGCCCGGTGGTGGCGCAGATGCAGGCGGCCTTCAACGACAACTGGATCAAGACCACCGGCGAGGTGCTCAACGGCGAGGAATACTTCCCGCGCCTGGAGAAGGTCGGCAACATGGACGCCCACCTGTTCATCGCCTCGCCGTCCGGTGGCAGCGAGAGCATGCACCTGATGTACCTGATGGCGATCGCCGCGGCGAACAAGTCGATCGACATGCATGCGTCGTACTTCGTGCCCGACGAGCTCACCGAGCGGGCGTTGCGCGCCGCCATCCGCCGCGGCGTCAAGGTGCGGGTGCTGGTGCCGGGCGAGCACATCGATTCCGAGACGGTGCGCATCGCCTCGAAAAAGCTGTGGGGCAACCTGCTGCTCGACGGCGCCGAGATCCACGAATACGAACCGACGATGATGCACGTCAAGATGCTGATCGTGGACGACCTGCTGGTGTCGGTGGGTTCGACAAACTTCGAC
>JAKFCL010000055.1:0-11771 GCA_036676665.1 Arenimonas sp.
GCTCGCGATCGACCAGCACCGGTTCGTGCTCGAGGCGCCGGGGTTGCCGGCCCGCGGCCAGGCCGCCGGGCAGCGGCCGGCGCCGGCGACCCACACGCAGACGATGAAGGCGGTGAACGTTCCCGTCGCCCGGGATGCGCCGACGCCATCGACGGGCGCGACCCCGCCGGTCCGCGGCCGCGATCCGGTCGGACTGTGGTGGCTGATCGCCGCGGCCACGGTGCTGGCGGCGGCGCTGACCGCGCTGCTCGTCTACGCGCCGCGCGCCGGGGGCTGAGCGGGCGCCGGCCGCAACTTCCACCACAGCCGCACCCCGAGCAGCAACGCCAGCACACCGGCATACACCAGCGGTTCGCGCAGGTCCGACTTCACCAGCCAGAGAAAATGCAGCACCGCCAGCGCGGCGGCGGCATACACCGCCTTGTGCAGTTGGCCCCAGCGCCGCCCGAGCCGGCGGATCCAGCCGCGCGTCGACGTGACCGCCAGCGGCAGCAACAGCAGCCACGCGCTGAAACCGACCGTGATGTACGGCCGCTTGGCGATGTCGGCGAAGATCTGCGTCCAGAAACCCCCCAGGTCCAGCACGAGATAGGTCGCCAGGTGCAGACAGGCGTAGAAGAAGGCGTACAGCCCGACCAGGCGCCGGAACCGGATCGGCCACGACTGGCCGGACAGGCGCCGCAGCGGCGTCATCGCCAGGCTCAGCAGCAGGAAGCGCAGTGCCCAGTCGCCGGTGCCATGGGTGATCGCCGCCACGGGGTCGGCCCCGAGCGTGGCGGCGCTGCCGGCGATCGCCGCGAACGGGTCGCGGCCGGTGACGTCGTTCAACGCACCGCGCAGCAGGTGCAGCGCCGGCAGCAGCGCCAGCGCGTGCGCCAGCGTCTTGAGCACGATCCAGCGCGGCTCCGCGCGCCGGCTCAGAACCACTTGCGCAGGTCCATTCCTGCATACATCGAGGCGACCTGGTCGGCGTAGCCGTTGAAGGGCAGGGTCGGGATGCGCTCGGCGAACAGCTTGCTGCCGCTGCCGGCGATCCGCCGTTCGCTGGCCTGGCTCCAGCGCGGATGGTCGACGTCCGGGTTCACGTTCGAATAGAACCCGTATTCGGAAGGCTGCGACTGGTTCCAGCTGGTGACCGGCATCTTTGCGGTGAAGTCGATGCGGACGATCGACTTGATGCTCTTGAAGCCGTACTTCCACGGCACCAGCAGGCGCAGCGGGGCGCCGTTCTGGTTCGGCAGCGGTTTGCCGTACAGGCCGGTCGCCAGCAGCGTCAGCGGATGCATCGCCTCGTCGATGCGAAGGCCTTCCCGGTACGGCCAGTCCAGGCTCGGATAGCGCACGCCCGGCATCTGTTCGGGGTCGGCCAGGGTGGTGAACGCCACGTACTTCGCTCTCGACGTGGGCTTGAACCGGCGCAGCACGTCCGCCAGCGGGATGCCCTGCCACGGGATCACCATCGACCAGCCCTCGACGCAGCGCAGGCGATAGGTGCGGTCCTGCACCGCATGCGGTTTGAGGATGTCCTCGAGCGTGAAGGTGCCGGTGGTCTCGGCCTCGCCGCCGACCACCACCGCCCACGGCGAGGTGCGCAGCGTGTGCGCATTCCGGGACGGGTCGACCTTGCCGGTGCCGAACTCGTAGAAGTTGTTGTAGGTGGTCGCGTCCTCGTACAGCGTCAGTTCCTCGCGTCCGGCGCCGCCCGCGCCGGTCGCGGCCGGCCCGGCGGCGTTCGCCGTGGCGGCCGGCGCCTCGGCCTCGGCGCAGCCAGACAGGGCCAGCAGCGGAGAGGCCAGGCCCAGCCCCATCAGCCGGCGGCGCGCGAGGTAGACGGGTTCGGGGGTGATTTCCCGGGCGGGAATCGAGGGAATGTCCTTGCGTTTCACCGGAATGGCTCCTGTGCCCGCGCGGGGCATTGATCGGTGGATATACTCGTTTCCCTAGAGAGGCCACCACCGGGAAAAAGGATGCGCCTCGTCGAGGCCTTCGAGTCGTCCGACAGCGCGGTCGCCGTGATCCGCGTGAGCGACGGCGTGGTCCTCGGCGTGAACGGCGCGTTCGAGCGTAGCACCGGCCGCGGTCGCGACCAGGTGATCGGCAGGAAACCTTACGACGCCGGGCTGTGGACGGATGCAGCCTTCGGCAGCCGGCTGTGGGGCCTGCTGCAGGTCCGCGACCGCGCCGTGCGCCTCCCGCTGCAGATTCCCTGCGCCGACGGTCGCGTGCTGCCGGCCGAGCTGAGCGCCGAGTTCGCCGCCGAGGACGGCGAACGCGTGCTGTTCTGCCTCTTCCACCTGTCTCCCGACGGCCCGGACTCGGCCGAACGCGCGCACGACCACGTGCTCTACCGCTCGCTGTACCTGGCCGCCTCCGAGGGCATCTACCGCAGCCTGCCCGGCGGTGGTTTCCTCGACGTCAACCCGGCGATGGCGCGCATCTTCGGCTTCGATTCGCCGGAGCAGATGCTGGCCGAATGCGGCGAGGCGGCGTCGAGCCTCTACGTCGACCCGAACCAGGTGCAGGGCATCCGCGACCTTCTGGCGGGCGGCGGGCGCCTGGAGGCCCACCGCGCCCAGGTGCGCCGCCGCGACGGCCGGATCATCTGGATCAGCGAGAACGGCCGCGCGATCCGCGACCGCCAGGGCCATGTGCTGTTCTACGAAGGTTCGCTGGTGGACATCACCGCCCAGGTCGAGGCCGAGCAGGCGCTGCGGCAATCTCAGGCCCTGTACCAGGTGCTGGTGGAGAACAGCCGCGACGGCGTGTTCCTGATCCAGCACGGCCGGGTGATCTTCGCCAACGAAGCGATGGCGCGCATCCTCGGCTACGACGTGGCGCAGATCACCGGCATGGAATACATGGCGCTGGTCGACCCCGAAGACCTCGAGGCCCAGCGCGGCCGCCGCGCCGAGCGCGAGGCCGGATCGCGCGAGCCGCAGGTGTACGAGGTCCACCTGCGCCGGCGCGACGGCCGCCGCATCCTGTGCGAGGTGCGCGCGGACGCGGTCGACTTCCAGGGCGACGTCGCCTCGACCGGGACCCTGCGCGACGTCACCGAGGACCGCGGCCGCCAGCACGCCATCGCCGAGGCGGAACGGCGCTACCGCGAGCTGTTCGAACACTCGCCGGCGGGGCTGTTCCGGACCGGCCTGGACGGCCGGATCATGGAGGTGAATCCGGTGCTGGCGCGCATCCTCGGCTACGACAGCGCCGAACAGCTCAAGGCCGGCGTCAGCGACATGCTGCAGGTGTACGCCGACCCCGCCGAGCGCGCCGAACTGGTGAGCCGGGCGCTGCGCGAAGGCGCCTTCAGCCACTACGAAACCCGCGTGCGCATTCGCGACGGCCGCCTGAAGTGGGTCAGCGCCAGCGTCATGCTGATCCGCGACGCCGACGGCCAGCCGGCACATTTCACCGGCTCGGTGCTCGACATCGACGAGCGCCACGAAATCCAGCTGGCGCTGCAGCATTCGGAGGGCAAGTACCGGACGCTGGTCGAGCACAGCCAGGTCGGTGTCTTCATCATGCGCGGAGACCGCTACACGTACGCGAACCAGGCCTTCACACGCATGCTCGGTTACGGCGAGGGCGAGCTGGTCGGGCGCGATTTCCGCCAGATCATGGCGCCCGAAGCCATCCCCCGTTCCGAACAGCGCGACCGCGACCGGCTGGCGGGCAAGCCGGTCGAGCCGGATTTCGAAACCTGCCTGCTGCATGTCGACGGCCGCCGTGTGCAGGTGCGGGTCAGCATCGGCCCGGTCACCCTCGACGGCGAGGAGCACCTTACCGGCACGGTGCTGGACGTCACCCGCCAGCGCGAGGCCGAGGAGCGCCTGCGTTTCCACGCCACCCACGACCCGCTGACCGGCCTGCCCAACCGCATGCTGTTCAACCAGCGGCTGGCCGAGGCGATGCGGACCGGAGCCGGCGACGCCCCCCGCGAGTACGCCGTGCTGTTCCTCGACCTGGACGGCTTCAAGTGGGTCAACGACAGCCTCGGCCACGGTGCCGGCGACCGGCTGCTGGTCGAGATCGCCCGCCGCCTCGAGGACCACCTGCTGCACGATGTGCTGATCGCCCGCTACGGCGGCGACGAGTTCACGCTGCTGCCGGATGGCGACTGCGGCCTCGACCGCGCGGTGGCGATCGCCCGGCGCGTGCTGAAGCTGTTCGAGCAGCCGTTCGAGCTGTCCGGGCAGCAGGTGTTCTCGGCCGCGAGCCTGGGCATCGTGCTGGGCCGCCCCGACTACGAATCGCCCGACCAGGTGCTGCGCGACGCCGACACGGCGATGTATCGCGCCAAGGCCGCCGGCAAGTCCGGTTTCGTGATCTTCGACGAGGGCATGCACCAGCAGGCCCTGAGCCGGCTGCAGCTGGAGACCGACTTCCGGCTGGCGTTCGAGCGGGCCGAGTTCCGCCTGCACTACCAGCCGATCATCCAGCTCGGCAGCGGCCGGCTGGTCGGCGCCGAGGCGCTGGTGCGCTGGCAGCATCCGTCGCGCGGGCTGCTGGCGCCGGGCGAATTCCTGACGGTTGCCGAGGAGACCGGGCTGATCGTCGACATGGACGCCTGGGCACTGCGCGAGGCCTGCGGCCAGCTGGCGGCCTGGCGCGACCGCCACCCGCACATGGCCGGCCTGACGATGAACGTCAATGTCGACGAACGCCAGATGGTGTCGCCCGACATCGTCGAGGAAGTGTTCTCGCTGCTGCAGAAGCACCGGTTGCCGCCCGCGTCGCTGCGGCTCGAGGTCACCGAAACCGCGTTCCGGGCCGGCCGCAGCCAGGCCGAGCAGCGGCTGCTGGCGCTCAAGGCGCTGGGCGTCGGCCTGGTGGTCGACGATTTCGGCACCGGCTACTCGTCGCTGGAATCGTTCGCGGCCTCGCCGTTCGACGCGCTGAAGATGGACCAGATTTTCATCCGCGACATCGAGACCAACCCGCGCCACCGGGCGATCGTGCGCACGATCACCTCGTTCGCCGACGAACTGGGCCTGATGCTGACCGCCGAGGGCATCGAGACCGAGGGCCAGCGGGCGCTGCTCGAGTCCATCGGCTGCCAGTACGGGCAGGGCTTCCTGTTCGCCCGCGCGCTGGCGCCGGACGACTTCGAGCAATTGCTCTCCGCGTCCGTGCGCATCGTCGGCTGAGTTCCTTCCGACGCGCGGTTTGCCCGTGCTAGCCTGCCAACGTACTTTCGAGGTCACCCCGATGTCCCGTGCCTTCAACTTCAGCGCCGGCCCGGCCGCGCTGCCCGAACCCGTGCTGCGCCAGGTGCAGGACGAAATGCTGGAATGGCAGGGCGAACGCGCCTCGGTGATGGAGGTCAGCCATCGCGGCCAGGCGTTCATCGACTGCGCCGCCGCCGCCGAACGCGACCTGCGCTCGCTGATGGCCATTCCGGACGACTACCACGTGCTGTTCCTGCAGGGCGGCGCCACGACCATCTCGGCGCTGCTGCCGCTGAACCTGGCTGGCCCCGACGCCACCGCCGATTACGTGCTGACCGGCCACTGGGGCGAGAAGGCCGTCGAGAATGCCCGGCCTTCGCTGAAGGTCAACATCGCCGCCAGCGCGAAGGAGGGCGGCTACACCGGCATTCCCGCCCGCGAAGGCTGGACGCTGACGCCCGGCGCCGCCTACGTGCATTACACGCCCAACGAAACCATCCACGGCGTCGAATTCCACGACGTGCCGGACGTCGGCGACGTGCCGCTGGTCGCCGATGTCTCGTCCAATTTCCTGTCGGCGCCGGTCGACGTGTCGCGCTTCGGCGTGCTCTACGGTGGCGCGCAGAAGAACCTGGGCCCGTCGGGCCTGGCCATCGCGATCGTGCGCAAGGACCTGCTCGGCCGCCACGGCCGCACGCTGCCGCCGATCTTCGAACTGAAGAACCAGGCCGACAACGACTCGATGTTCAACACGCCGCCGACGTTCGGCTGGTACGTGCTGGGCCTGGTGCTGAAGTGGGCCATCGCGCAGGGCGGGGCCGAGGCGATCGGCGCGACCAACGCCCGCAAGGCCGCGCTGCTGTATTCGGCCATCGACGGCTCGGGCGGCTACTACCGCAACACCGTCCAGCGCGGGGCGCGTTCGCGGATGAACGTGCCGTTCTTCCTCCCGGACGCGGCGCTCGACAAGCCTTTCCTTGCCGGTGCCCAGGAGGCCGGGCTGCTCGGCCTGAAGGGCCACCGTGCCGTCGGCGGGATGCGCGCGTCGCTGTACAACGCGATGCCCGAAGCCGGGGTGCAGGCGCTGGTGGACTTCATGGCCGACTTCGCCCGCCGGAACGGCTGAGATGGCGCGCCGACCCGCACCGCCGAAGGCCGGGACCAAGGCTGCTCCCAAGTCAGCGACCAACGCCGCGACCAACGCCGCGACCAAGACTGCGACCAAGACTGCGAAAAAGGCCGTGGCGGCTTCGCCGGTGCTTTCGGAAGTGCGCGAGCGCATCGACGGGATCGACCGCCAGATCCAGTCGCTGATCGCCGAACGCGCGCGCTGGGCCCAGCAGGTCGGCAAGGCCAAGGGGCCGCTGAAGGCGGCCGTCGACTATTACCGACCCGAGCGCGAGTCGCAGGTGCTGCGCCAGGTGCTCGACCGCAACGACGGCCCGCTCAGCGACGAAGTGCTGCTGCGCCTGTTCCGCGAAATCATGTCCGCCTGCCTGGCCCAGCAGGAGCCGCTGAAAGTGGGCTACCTCGGCCCCGAGGGCACGTTCTCGCAACAGGCCCTGCACAAGCACTTCGGCCATTCGGCCAAGGGCCTGCCGCTGGCGAGCATCGAGGAGGTGTTCCAGGAGGTCGAGGCCGGCCATGCCGATTTCGGCGTCGTGCCGGTCGAGAATTCGGGGCAGGGCACGATCCAGTCCACGCTCGACATGTTCCTGACCTCGCCGCTGAAGATCTGCGGCGAGGTCGAGCTGTCGGTGCACCAGTTCCTGATGTCGCGCACCGGCCGGCTGGAGGACATCGATCGGGTGTATTCGCATCCGATGTCGCTGGCGCAGTGCAAGGCGTGGCTGCGCCAGCACCTGCCCAAGGCCGAGAAGCTGGCGGTGGCCAGCAACGCCGAGGCGGCCCGGCGCGCGCGGACCGCCGACGACGCGGCGGCGATCGCCGGCGAGAACGCCGGCCACGTCTACGGCCTGAAGGTCGTGGCCGGACCTATCCAGGACCGGCAGGACAACACGACGCGGTTCCTCGTGCTCGGCCGCGAGCTGTTCTCGCCCAGCGGCCACGACCGCACCTCGCTGCTGGTCTACGTGCGCGACCAGCCCGGCGCGCTGTACGCGGTGCTGAGCCCGTTCGCCCGCCACGGCGTCAGCATGAACCGCATCGAGTCGCGGCCTTCGCACGCCGGGCGTTGGCAGTACGCGTTCTTCATCGACGTCAGCGGCCACGTCCAGGACGGGCCGGTGCATGCGGCGCTGTCGGAACTGGGCGAGTACGCCGCCGACGTCAAGGTGCTGGGTTCCTACCCGGTCGCGTTGGGCTGAGCATGCTCGCGCCGGACGACGAAGCGGCGTTCGCGGCGCTGGCGAACCCGGGCATCCGCGGCCTGCGCGCCTACGACCCCGGGCTGGACCTGGTCGCGCTGCGGCGCCGGCATCCGGCCGGCGCGCTCGTCGAACTCGGTTCCAACGAGAACAGCCACGGACCGAGCGCGGCCGCGCTGGCCGCCTATGCGGCGGCGGCGGGCGACCTGCGCCGCTATCCCGATCCGCTCGGCGGCGACCTGAAGTGGGCGCTGGCCGCCCACCACGGCGTCGAGCCGGCGCGCCTGCTGCTCGGCAACGGCTCGCACGAGCTGCTGATGATGCTGGCGCAGGTGTTCGCCGGCCCGGGACGGGCCGTGGTCGCTTCGCAGTACGGGTTCGCCGTGTACGCCCTTGCCGCGCAGGCCGCCGGGGCCCCGCTGCGGTTGGCGCCGGCGCGTCCGCTCGACGATGCGATGCCGCGGGGGCACGACCTGGACGCGATCGCGTCCGCCCTCGGTCCCGGCGCCGCGCTCGTCTACCTGGCCAATCCGAACAATCCCACCGGCACGTGGTTCCCGACCGCGGCCCTGGAAACCTTCCTCGCCGGTGTGCCGGCGGACACGCTGGTGGTCGTCGACGAGGCCTACCTCGAATACGTCACCGACCCGGCCCTGGTGTCGGCGACCGCGCTGCTGGGCCGGTACACGAACCTGGTCGTGACCCGCACGTTTTCGAAGGCGCACGGTCTGGCCGGCCTGCGCGTGGGTTACCTGCTGGCGGCGCCCGGGCTGGTGGCGGTGCTGGAGCGGGTGCGCGAATCCTTCAATGTCAATGCGCCCGGTCTGGCCGCCTGCGAGGCGGCGCTGGCCGACACGGCGCATGTGGCGGCGGTGCGCGGCCGCAATGCGGCCGAGCGCCAGGCGCTTGCCGACGCGCTGCTGGCACGCGGGCTGGCGGTGGGGCCTTCGCAGGGCAACTTCCTGCTGGTGGATTTCCAGCGCGACGCGGTGCCGGTCGAGGCCGGGCTGGTCGCCCGCGGCGTGGTGCCGCGGCCGATGGGCGGATATGGACTGCCGACGTGCCTGCGCCTGACGGTCGGCGACCGCGACGAGAACCGCCGTCTGCTGCAGGCGCTCGACGAGGTGCTGGCATGAGCCGGCTCGACTGGCTGGCCGGTCCCGGTCGGGCGCTCCGGGGCGATGTCACCGTTCCCGGCGACAAGTCGGTGTCGCACCGGGCCGTGATGCTCGGGGCGATCGCCGAGGGCACGACCCGCATCTCCGGCTTCCTGGAAGGGGAGGACACCCGGGCGACCGCGGCGATCCTGCAGCAGCTCGGCGTCCGCATCGACGCGCCGGGGGCGAGCGAGCGCATCGTCCACGGCGTCGGCCTGCATGGCCTGAAGGGCAGTGCCGGTCCGCTCGACTGCGGCAATGCCGGCACCGGCATGCGCCTGCTGGCCGGGTTGCTGGCCGGGCAGGGGTTCCCCAGCGTGCTGGTGGGCGACGCGTCCCTGTCGCGCCGGCCGATGCGGCGCGTGATCGAGCCGCTGGCGCGGATGGGCGCCCGCATCGACGCGGCGCCGGACGGGCTTCCGCCCTTGAGAATCCACGCGAATAATGATCTTCAAGCCATTGATTTTGAATTGCCCGTCGCCAGCGCACAGGTGAAATCCGCGGTCCTGCTGGCGGGCCTGTATGCCCGCGGCGAAACCCGGGTGCGCGAGCCGCATCCGACCCGCGATTACACCGAACGGATGCTGCAGGCGTTCGGCTGGCCCATCCGATTCCACGCCGGCGAAGCCCGGCTGCAGGGTGGGCATCGGCTGCTCGCGACCGACGTGCACGTGCCGGCCGATTTTTCGTCGGCGGCGTTCTTCCTGGTGGCGGCGTCGCTGGTCCCGGGGTCGGAAATCCGGTTGCATCGGGTCGGCATCAATCCCCGTCGGACCGGGCTGCTCGACGTCCTCAGGCTGATGGGCGCCGACCTCCGGATCGAAAACCCCGAAGGGGGTGCCGAGCCGGTGGCCGACCTGGTCGCGCGGCACGCCCCGCTGCGTGGCATCGAGGTTCCGGAATCACTCGTTCCCGACATGATCGACGAATTTCCGGTTCTTTTCGCCGCTGCGGCGTTGGCTTCGGGTACGACCACGGTGCGTGGCGCCGCCGAGCTGCGGGTCAAGGAATCGGACCGCATCGCGACGATGGCCTCGGCGCTGCGGGCGATGGGTGCGCGAATCGACGAGACCCCCGACGGCGCCGTGCTCCATGGCGGGACCCTTCACGGCGCCACGGTGTCCAGCCACGGCGACCACCGCATCGCGATGGCGCTCGCCGTGGCGGCGCAGCGGGCGGCGGGCGAGGTGCGGATCGAGGATTGCGCCAACGTCGCGACGTCGTTTCCCGGTTTCGAGGCGCTGGCGGCGACCGCAGGCTTCGGGCTGCGCGCGGCGCCGGCCGCCGGGCAGGTCGTCTAGACTCCCGCCATGGCCAACCGCATCCCCGTACTGACCATCGATGGCCCCTCCGGGTCCGGCAAAGGCACCATCAGCCGGGCCGTCGCCGAACGCCTGGGCTGGCATTACCTCGATTCCGGGGCGCTGTACCGCTCGGTCGGCCTCGCCGCCGCCTGGGAGGGCCTGGACCTGAGCGACCCGGAGGCCGTGGCCCATTGCGCCGCCCGCACCGAGATCCGCTTCGAGACCCAGGGCGCCGGCGAGCCGCACGTGATCGTCAACGGCAAGGACGCCACCCGCCAGCTGCGGACCGAAACGGCCGGGGCGGCCGCCTCGGCGATCGCCGCGCACCCGCCGGTCCGGGCAGCGCTGGTCGACCTGCAGCACCGGTTCCGGCGCCCGCCCGGGCTGGTCGCCGACGGGCGCGACATGGGCACGGTCATCTTCCCGGACGCCCCGTACAAGGTCTTCCTGACCGCCAGCGCCGAGGAACGTGCCAAAAGGCGCTATAAGCAGTTGAAGGAAAAAGGGGTTTCGGTTAATCTTGCCGGCCTGCTGACCGAGATCGCCGCTCGCGACGAGCGCGATGCCGGGCGTGCGGTGGCGCCCCTGAAACCCGCGGAAGACGCGGTGATCGTGGACTCCACCGGCTCGCCCATCTCCGAGGTGATCGAGCGCGTGCTGTCGGTGCTGCCGGAAAAACTCCGCCCGCCCCGCCAGGACTGACCGGTCTCCCGGTGCATCCCGTCCCCGCCGGGGCGGTTTCCGAAAGCAGGTCCAACCCCGTGCCGGAAGGTGCGGTTTTTCCCACGCGCAGTTGCGCACAGCAGGTGGGTCGCGGCGGAGCCGTGGCCCGTATGTCCAACCGAGTATCCAACAATGACTGAATCTTTCGCTGAACTGTTCGAACAGAGCCAGACCGCGCTCAACAAGCTCAAGCCGGGCGCGATCGTTTCCGGCACCGTGGTCGAGATCCGCTCCGACGTGGTCGTCATCAATGCCGGCCTGAAGTCGGAAGGCATCATCCCGATCGAACAGTTCCGTAACGAAGCCGGCGAGCTCGAAGTCGGCGTGGGCGACACCGTCAAGGTGGCGCTCGAGTACCTCGAGAACGGCTTCGGCGAGACCGTGCTGTCGCGCGAGAAAGCCAAGCGCGCCATGGTCTGGGACGAACTCGAAGCTTCCATGGAAGCCGGCGAGATCGTCACCGGCCGCATCAGCGGCAAGGTCAAGGGCGGCTTCACCGTCGACATCCGCGACGTCCGCGCGTTCCTGCCGGGTTCGCTGGTCGACGTGCGCCCGGTCCGCGACCCGGGTTACCTCGAGGGCAAGGAACTCGAGTTCAAGATCATCAAGCTCGACCGCAAGCGCAACAACGTCGTCGTCTCCCGCCGTGCGGTGGTCGAGTCCGAGTCGAGCGTCGAGCGCGAGCAGCTGATGGAGCGCCTGCAGGAAGGTGCCGTGATCAAGGGTGTCGTCAAGAACCTCACCGACTACGGCGCGTTCGTGGACCTGGGCGGCATCGACGGCCTGCTGCACATCACCGACATGGCCTGGAAGCGCGTGCGCCATCCGTCCGAAGTCGTCAACGTCGGCGAAGAGCTCGACGTGCGCGTGCTGAAGTTCGACCGCGAGCGCAACCGCGTCTCGCTCGGCCTCAAGCAGCTGGGCGACGATCCGTGGGACAACATCGCCCGCCGCTACCCGACCGGCTCGCGCCTGTTCGGCAAGGTCTCCAACGTCACCGATTACGGCGCGTTCGTCGAGATCGAGCCGGGCGTCGAAGGCCTGGTGCACGTGTCCGAGATGGACTGGACCAACAAGAACGTCAACCCG
>JAKFCL010000056.1:0-3535 GCA_036676665.1 Arenimonas sp.
GGCCAGGCCGAGGGCGAAAACATGGGCTTCGGACATCGTCGCTCCAGGCAGGCGTGATGTGGATCACAGTATAGTGGCGCGCCGCCTTGACGCTGGCTGAGCGAACCGGCCTAGTGCGTCTTCCCCGCACGACCCACTCCGCCGGTCCCCCCGCCGCCGAGCCCGATGAGCACCCCCAGTCCCGACAAGCCGCGCTTCGTGATCGTCCCGCACCGACCCCACGCCCGGGTCGTGCTGGTGGTCATGGCCGTGCTGTGGCTGGGCTCGGTGATCGCCGCCTGGGTGTCGGCCACCCGGATGGCGGCGCCCGGGCTGGCGAAGGTGCGCCAGGAGCTGACGATCACCGCCCGCCGGGCCGACGAGGCCGAGGCGCTGGTCGGCCAGCTGCGGCAGAACGTCGCCACGCTGCGCCGCAGCGACCAGATCAGCCGCAGCGCCAACACCGAGCTCCAGGCCAGCCTGGCCGAGCGCGAGGAGGAAGTGTCGGGCCTGCGCGCCGATGTCGCCTTCTACGAGCGTCTGGTCGGCGCCACCGGCCAGCGCAAGGGCCTGTCGGTGCACGAGGCGGTGTTCGCGCCCGAAGCCGGCGGCTCGTGGCGCTATACCGTCACCGTGACGCAGAACCTCAACCGCGGCGCCATCAGCAAGGGCGAGGCGCGGCTGGCGGTCGAAGGCGTCACCGGCGGCAAGCTGCGCAGCCTGTCCTGGGACGAACTGCTGCAGAAGCCGGGCTCGCCCGGGCAGCCGTTTTCGTTCCGTTATTTCCAGCAGCTCGAGGGCAGCATCGCGCTGCCCGAGGGTTTCACCCCCCAGCGCGTCCGGGTGCAGCTGCGCTCGGGCGGCAGCACCGTGGACCAGGCCTTTCCCTGGGAAACGCAGGCCCCCCGAGGAGACTGACGATGTTCGGTGAAAAAAAATCCCCCCGCAGCGGCGGTGCCGTCGAAACCCTGGTCGGGCCGCACGCGGTGATCCGCGGTGACGTCGCGTTCGCCGGCGGCCTGTATGTCGAAGGCGCGATCTACGGCAAGGTCGTCGCCGAGGAAGCCGCCAAGTCCGTGCTGACGATCGCCGACAACGGCCTGGTCGAAGGCGAGGTGTTCGCGCCGGTGGTCTGCATCAACGGCCGCATGGTCGGCGACGTGCATGCCGCCGAGCGGGTCGAGCTGGCCGCCAACGCCCGCGTGCAGGGCAACATCCATTACAAGGTGATCGAGATGGCCGCCGGTGCGATGGTCACCGGCCGGCTGATCCACGCCGATGCGCCGCTGGCGCAGTTGACCGGCCCGGACGCCGCGCCCGCGGCCGCCGAGGCGGCCCCGGCGGAGCGCGGCAAGATCCGCGCCGTGGCCCAGGGCGCTTGAACGCCGCGCCGCCAGCGCCCATGTTGAAGGGCATGGATCCCCAGCCCACCAGCTACCAGCAGCTCGACGCACCGCTGGACTTCACCGCCGCGGCGGCCGCCAAGGTCGCCGCGCTGATCGCCGAGGAAGGCAATCCCGGCCTGAAGCTGCGCGTTTACATCACCGGCGGCGGCTGCTCGGGTTTCCAGTACGGGTTCGAGTTCGACGAACAGCAGGGCGAGGACGATCTGGCGCTGCAGCGCGACGGCGTCACCCTGCTGGTGGACCCGCTGAGCCTGCAGTACCTGATGGGCGCCGAGGTCGACTACCGCGAGAGCCTGCAGGGGTCGCAGTTCGTGATCCGCAACCCGAACGCCAAGACCACCTGCGGCTGCGGCAGCAGCTTCTCGGCCTGACCGCCGCGCCATGACCGCGGCATCGCCCGGTTACGCGTTCGGCGGTCCGGGCCTGGACCGCTGCGAACTGCTGCGCGAAAACCCCGAGGAACTGCGCCGGCGCTGGCCGGCGGCGACCGTGATGGTCGTCGATGCGGACGGCCATGCCCGTTTTCCGGGCAGCGCCGAAGCCCCGGAATCGATGGACGGTGCCGCACTGGCCGCGGAACTTCCCGACACCGCCAGCTTCCTCGGCCTGGCCGGCGATACCGCCTGGTTCGCCGTTCCGCACGAAAGCCTCGGCGATCCGCTGCCGGGCAAGCTCGACCTGCGCAGTGCCGCCGCGCACTGGCCTGCCATGCAGGCGGCCGTGCTGGCGCAGGCCCGTGCGCTGCTGCACTGGCAGCAGCGCAATCGCCACTGCGGCGCGTGCGGGCATGCCCTGGCGCTGGGCAAGGCCGGCTGGGTCGCACGCTGCGGCGGTTGCGGGCTCGAACACTACCCGCGGACCGATCCGGCGGTGATCGTTGCGGTCACCGACGGCGAACGCCTGCTGCTCGGACGGCAGGCGTCGTGGCCGGCGAAGCGCTGGTCGGTGCTGGCCGGCTTCGTCGAGCCCGGCGAATCGCTGGAGCAGGCGATCGCCCGCGAAGTGATGGAGGAAGCCGGCGTGCCGGTGCTCGACAGCCGCTATGCGGCGTCGCAGCCGTGGCCGTTCCCGGCAGCGCTGATGATCGGCTTCCATGCGACCGGGCTGCCGGTGGCGCCGGTGGTCAGCGACGAGCTGGAGCAGGCCCGCTGGTTTTCCCTGGCCGAACTCGATGCCGCGGTCGCCAGCGGTGAACTCCTGCTGTCGCCGCGCATCTCGATCGCCCGGATGCTGATCGACGAATGGGTGTCCGGGCGCCGGGCGGACGCCCCGAAGCCGGCATAGAATCGGGACATGTCCGCCGCCCTGATCGCCGTCGTCGTCTCGCTGCTGCTCGGCCACGTGTTTCCCGCGTTGCCGTCGCTGCGGCGCTACGGCTGGTTCATCGGCTGGCTGCACTGGCTGGGCCGGCAGACCGGCGCCGGCGACTGGCCCAACCGCATCGGCCTGCTGATCGCCGTCGGCCTGCCGCTGCTGGCGGTGGGCGCGGTGCAGTTCCTGATCGACGAGCACTGGTACAACCTGCCGGCGTTCTTCTTCGCCTTGCTGGTGCTGCTCTACACCTGGGGCCCGCGCGACCTGAACCTGGACGTCGAGGCGGTCATCGAGGCGCGCGATCCGGAGACCCGCCGTGCCGCGGCGGCGGCGCTGTTCCCGGAGGGCGGCGAGCCGGTGGTCGAGGGTCCGATCCTGGTCGAGGCGGTGTTCCGCTGCGCACTGTGGCGCTGGTTCGGCGTGCTGTTCTGGTTCATCGTCGCCGGCGCCGTCGGCGCGATCGGCTACCGGCTGATCTCGCTGTGCGCGCAGGGCGAGGCCCGACGCAGCCTGCCCGAGGGCCAGCGGGGCGCCGCCCGCACGACGCTGGCGCTGCTGAACTGGCCCGTCGCACAGCTGATGACCTTCGGCCTGGCGCTGGCCGCCGATTTCGACCGCGTGTTCTCCGCGTGGCGCGACTGGCACGCCGACGGCGTGCGCCTGGACACCGGCTTCCTCGGCGCCGCCGCGCGTGTCTCGGTGGCCAGTGAACTCGCCGAGGAAGACGCCTACGCCGTCGACGGCCCCGCCCGCGGCCCCGACCTGCTCGAACTGCGCGACGCGATGAGCCTGGTCTGGCGCGTGCTGCTGCTGTGGCTGGCGGTGCTGGCGTTGCT
>JAKFCL010000057.1:0-26453 GCA_036676665.1 Arenimonas sp.
ACGGACCTCAGCGGATGCGGGTGGCCTCCGCGCCGGGTTCCCAGGGGTATTCGAGCTGGACCGCGACGAACGTCGCGGTGTCGGCGCCGTATCGTCCGGCGATGTCGTCGAGGTTGGCGGCGAGTGCGCGCCCCGGTTGCGAGGTCCGCGGTGGCGGCAGCGAGAGATCGAACGTCGCGGTGTTCCCGGACCGGTCCGGCAGCAGGCGCAGTCCGAACCGCGTGGTGATCGCGCCCTCCTCCGCCGACACGGCGGCAACCGACGAGCGGAACGTGCGCGACCATGCATCGGCGTCGAACGCCAGCGACACCTCGTCCACGCCATCGGCGACGGGAATGGCGATCTCTTCGTGCGACCACGGCGACAGCTTGTTCGCCAGGGCCGCCGCCAGCATGCGACGGTCGAAGCCGAAACGGTCGCCGGCATGGTGTTCGTCCCAGTCCGCGACGCCGAAGTGGTCGGCCGTTGCCCGGGCGCGGTCGCGACCGGCGATCGCCTCGACCAGCGCCAGCGAGATCGGCATCGATGCGGAGATGCCGGTCGTCGTCACGATGCTGCCGTCGACGACATAGCGCCGGTTCGACACCCAGCGTGTCGTGGGGCTGGCTTCCGCCAGGTCGTCGGCGTCGTACCAGTAGCGCGTCGCCCGGCGGTTCTCGAGCAGTCCGGCCGCCGACAACGTGCGCACGCCGCTGCAGACGCCGACGATGATCGCGCCCTTGGCTTCCTGCTCGACGATCCAGCGCAGGATCGCCGGATCGTCGCGCGGATGCATCGCCGCGACGATCACGTAATCGGCGCCGTCGGCGTGCCGGCGGTCGAACTCCGCCAGCGTGGCCTCGGCCCTGATCGTCAGCGCCGGTGTCATCGCCATCGGCCCGTCGCGCAGCGACACCGCGACCACGTCGGCGGCGTCCGACTGGCGGAGCACGGCGTACGGGATCAGGTAGTCGGTGGTTTCGGTGCCGTCGTTGTGCCCGAGCACCGCCACGACCGGGCGTTCGCGCTTTGGCGGGCGCATCGCGGCGATCGTGCGGGCATGTTCTGCCGCGGACACCGGGGTGGTCGCGGCGTGGGTGCCGTCGGTGCGATCGGCGGGGATGGCGAAGGCCACGGCACCGCCGGCGACGAGAAGCGCGCCGGCAACGGCCAATACGAGCCTGGAACGGGGGATCATGGCGACTTGTACTCCGGTGAGGTTGCGGAGGAATATCGTCCTGACCGGGTTGGCGGACACGCCAATGGGCAAACAGATTCGGCCAAACATCGCTCGACGCCGGGTCGGCACCCGGCAGATCGTGCTGCTGGGGTTCGACGGCATGCAGGCGCTCGACCTGGTCGGGCCGATGGAGGTGTTCGCCAAGGCCGCGGCGCATGCGCCGGCGACGGGAGTTTCGCCCTTCCGCTACGGGATCGTCGTCGCGTCCGCGCGCGGCGGCCGCGTCGATGCCAATTCCGGACTGCAGCTGGCCGGCACCACGCCGCTGTCGCAACTGCCCCACCCCCCCGATACCGTCGTCGTGGCGGGAGGTTCGGTCGACGAACTGCTGGCGACGCGCGACGGGGAGGTGGTGCTGGCATGGCTGTCGCGGATCGGCGCACGCGCCCGGCGCATCGCCAGCGTCTGCACCGGCGCGTTCGTGCTGGGGGCCGCCGGGCTGCTGGAGGGTCGCCGCGCCACCACCCACTGGTCCAGCTGCGGCCGCCTGCAGCAGCTTTTTCCCTCGACGACGCTGGTTCCCGACGCGATCTTCGTCGAGGACGGCAATGTCTACACCTCGGCCGGCGTCACCGCCGGAATCGATCTCGCGCTGGCGCTGGTCGAGCAGGATCTCGGTCCGCAGGTCGCCCTGGCGGTGTCGCGCGACATCGTGCTCTTCCTGCGCCGTCCCGGCGGGCAGTCGCAGTTCAGCGCCAGCCTCGCCGCGCAGGCACAGGCTTCGGAACGGTTCCGCGGCCTGCTGGCGTGGATCGCCGAGCACCCGGCGGAACCGCTGGACGTGCCCGCCCTCGCCGACCGCGCGGCGATGAGCGAGCGCAACTTCGGCCGGCTGTTCAAGGCGCAGACCGGCATGACGCCGGCCGACTACGTCGAGCGGGTCCGCCTCGACCACGCCAAGATGCTGCTCGAGTCGAGCGACTGGCCGCTGGCCCGGATCGCCCAGCGCAGCGGCCTGGGCACCAGCGCCACGCTGATCCGCGCTTTCCGCCGGCGCCTGGGCGTGACGCCGGAGCAGTATCGGCAGCGTTTCCAGCACGCCGCGATCGGCTGACGGACGGGCGGTCGCGCGGGATCGCCGCTAGGCGTGGCACGTACCGCAGCAGCCCGCCGGCGACGGCGGTGTCGTTTCGCTTGCCGGTTCGGCGTGGTATCCCGCGGCGGCCAGCGCTTCGACGGCTTGCGCGGCCACGAGCATGCCGGCGACCGCCACGGTGCGCTGATCGAGGTCGACCACCACCTCGGCCCGGGGGTCGATGGACTGGATCGCACGGGTGATCGTCCGCACGCAGCTGCCGCAGGTCATCGGGCTGACGGTGAATTTCATCGGGGTTCTCCGCTGTGGACGGCCGGCTGGCCGGGTGGCCACACCCTCGGCCTTGCCATGGCGGCAGGGTCAAGCGCGGTCTGCGTGCACGGTCGCGCCGGGAGGCTGTTGACCTTCCCATGATGGGAAGGCAGAGGCTCGCCCCATTCCCGGATGGAGTGACCCCATGAACGTGATGCTCCCCCTGCCCCCCGTCGACGCCTCCACCCTGTTCCGCTTCGGCGTGCAGGGCATGACGTGCGCGAGCTGCGCGGGCCGCGTCGAACGCGCCCTGGCGGCGGTCCCGGGGGTCGCCTCGGCGACCGTGAACCTCGCGACCGACATGGCCTCGGTCGCCGCGATCGACGGGGTCGCCGCCGGCGACCTGCGGGCGGCCGTCGAAAGGGCCGGTTACACCGTGGGCCGTTGGGAAGGTCCCGCCGTCGACGACGCGTCGGCTTCCGGCGACGCCCTGCCCGCCCCGGCGCATGTCGACGCCGGCCGCGAGCGTCGCCATCTGCTGTTCGCGGTCGCGCTCGTGCTGCCGCTGGTGGTGCCGATGATCGGCATGGCATTCGGGAAACACTGGGCGCTGCCCGCCCTCTGGCAGCTGCTGCTGGCGACACCGGTGCAGTTCTGGCTCGGCGCGCGCTTCTATCGCGCCGCGTGGAAGGCACTCAAGGCCCGCAGCGCCAACATGGACCTGCTGGTCGCGCTCGGCACCAGCGCCGGATATGGCCTGAGCGTGTTCCTGATGCTGACCGCCGACCCGCACCATGGCCAGCCGCCGCTGTACTTCGAGGCGTCGGCAGCCGTGATCACGCTGATCCTGATGGGCAAGTGGCTGGAGGCGCGCGCCAAGCGGCAGACCACCGAAGCCATCCGCGCACTGCAGGCGCTGCGTCCGGCGACGGCGCGCGTGCGCGGTGGCGACGGCCAGGAAATCGAAGTCGACATCGCCCGCATCCGGGTGGGCGACGACGTGGTGGTGCGGCCCGGCGAGCGCATCGCCGTCGACGGCCGGATACTCGAAGGCCGCACGCATGTGGACGAATCGCTGATCACCGGTGAATCGCTGCCGGTGGCGCGGGAGCCCGGCGACGTGGTCACCGGCGGCGCGGTCAACGGCGAGGGACTGCTGGTCGTGCGCACGGGCGCGGTGGGCGCCGAGTCGGCGCTGGCCCGGATCATCCGCCTGGTCGAGGATGCGCAGGCGAAGAAGGCGCCGATCCAGCGGGTCGTGGACCGAGTCAGCGCCGTGTTCGTGCCGGTGGTGGTCGTGGCCGCCGTGGTCACGCTGCTGGGCTGGGGCCTGGCCACCGGAGACTGGACGCAGGCGGTGCTCAACGCCGTCGCGGTGCTGGTGATCGCCTGCCCCTGCGCGCTGGGCCTGGCCACGCCGACGGCGATCATGGCGGGTACCGGCGTCGCGGCGCGCGCCGGCATCCTGATCAAGGATGCCGAGGCGCTGGAAACCACCCGTTCGCTGCGCGCGGTGGCGTTCGACAAGACCGGCACGCTGACACGCGGACAGCCGACGCTCGTCGCGGTGGTGGTTCCCGATGGCGACGAGAACAGTGCGTTGGCGCTCGCCGCCGCGCTGCAGGCGGGCAGCGAACATCCGCTGGCGCGTGCCGTGCTGCGCGCGGCCGGAGACCGCGGCCTGGCCCTGCCCGCCGCGTCCGGGATCAAGGCGATCGCGGGCCGCGGCATCGAGGGGCACCTCGGCGGGCGCCGCTGGCTGCTCGGCAATCGCGCGCTGATGGCGGCGATCGGCGTGGAGACGGCCACCCTGGCGACCGCCGCCACTGCCCTGGAATCCGAAGGCCGTACCCTGTCGTGGCTGGCGTCGGAAACCTCCTCCGGCCCCGTGCTGCACGCGCTCCTGGCGTTCGGCGATCCGCCGCGCGCGGAGGCGGCCGAAGCTGTCGCGGCGCTGCGGGCGCTGGGCGTGCGGCCGCTGATGCTGACCGGCGACGGCCGGGGCGCGGCCGCCGCGATCGCCGCGGCCGTGGGCATCGCCGAGGACGAAGTCCGCGCCGAAGTATTGCCCGGCGAAAAGGCCGATGTGATCCGCGAACTGGCGCGACACGGCCGGGTCGCGATGGTCGGTGACGGCATCAACGATGCGCCGGCGCTGGCGGCCGCCGATGTCGGCTTCGCGATGGGTGGCGGCACCGATGTGGCGATGCATGCCGCCGGCGTCACGCTGATGCGCTCCGACCCGCGCCTGGTCGCCGACGCGATCGACATCTCGCGACGCACGAGCCGCAAGATCCGCCAGAACCTGTTCTGGGCGTTCGCCTACAACGTGGTCGGATTGCCGCTGGCCGCGGCCGGCCTGCTCGACCCGGTGCTGGCCGGCGCGGCGATGGCGCTGTCGAGCGTCAGCGTGCTCGCCAATACCCTGCTCCTGCGCCGGTGGACGCCGCGCGCGCGCCATTGACGGCCCAGCCTTGAAGAGGAATGACGATGGAAACCAGCCCGTCCCCCGCCGGCCCCGATTTCCGCCCGGATCTCGCCCTGGCCTGGCTGTTGCTTGGAGCCTTCCGGGTCCCGACGGCCTGCTGCGCCCGCGTGCCGTGCCGGTGCATGGGCGCCGTCGAACCGGACGCCGTTCGACCCCCGGGACCGAGCGGGTGCCGGGCGCGTCGGCAGGGCGATGGTCCGGCGGCTCATCGTCCTGGATCCGTTCCCCCGTCCCCGGCCGGCCTGCGCTCGCGCTTGGCGGCATACATTTCGCGATCGGCGAACGCCAGCAACTCCTCGAACGAGGAGCCGTGCTCCGGAAAGCAGGCCACGCCGATGCTGGCGTCGAGCACGAAGGTGTCCGTCCCGGCGACATAGGCCTTTGACAGCCGGCCGCGCAGACCCTCGGCCACCCGGCCGGCCGCCTCGGGGCCCCGGCATCCGCGCAGCAGCACCACGAATTCGTCACCACCGACGCGTGCCGCCAGGTCGTTGTGCCGCAGGCCGTTGCGAAGGCGGCTCCCGACCTCGCGCAGCACGCGGTCTCCCACCTGGTGGCCCGCCACGTCGTTGACGGCCTTGAAGCCGTCCAGGTCCATGAACAGCAGCGCCAGACGGTCGCCCGTCGTGATCGCCTGCTCCAGCGCCGCCTCCAGCTCGATCTGCAGCAGATGCCGGTTGGGCAAGCCGGTGAGCGGATCGTGGGTGGCGCGATGCTCCAGTTCGCTTTCCACCCGGCGCAGCTCCGTCACCTCGCGGGCCACTGCGATCCGCACGCCGAAATCGGGATGCCACCGGGCGGACCACTGGATGTCCACGAAGTGCCCGGCCTTGTGCAGGTACCGGTTGCGGAAGTGGCGCTGGAATGCGCCGCCCATGACCCGCTCCGCCTGCTCCACCGTCGCCGAGCGATCGTCTTCATGCAGGAAGTCGAAGGCGAGGTGCCCGATCACTTCCTCCCTGGAGTACCCGAGGATTCGCTCGAAACTGCGGCTGACGTACAGGAATCGGCTGTCGGCGTCGACCACGCACACCGCGTCGGGAAGCAGGTCGAGCAGTTCATCGGCGGGTGGCAGCGAAGCGGTCATTGCGGAATGTACGCCTGGAAGCGGGAGGGACGGCCTGTCGGCGCCGCTCCAGTATGTCGCGGCTCCGCCGACAGGAACGGGATGCGGCCGGCGTCCTGGGAAATCCGTTCACGACCCGGGCGCCGCCTGTCATTCGATACCCGGCGCCCGCCCCGTTGACCTTCCCATCATGGAAAGGTCTATGGTGGCGGCACCCGAATCCCGCAGGACCCGCCCATGCCCCGCCCCGCGCCCCGCCCCGAACTGGCCGACGCCCGCCAGCAGGGCCTGCACAACATCGGCGAAGCCGCCGCGCTTTCCGGCGTGTCGGCCAAGATGGTCCGGCACTACGAGTCGATCGGCCTGATCCCGTCGCCGAGCCGCACCTTCGCCAACTACCGTCTCTACAACAGTGCCGACCTGCATCGGCTGCGTTTCATCAAGCGCGCCCGCACGCTCGGGTTCACGATCGCGCAGATCGAGAAGCTGCTGGGACTGTGGAGCGACCCGCACCGCGCCAGCAGCGAGGTCAAGGCGCTCGCGCAGGCGCATGCCGACGAGCTGGCGCAGAAGATCCGCGAGATGCAGGCGATGCAGCGCACGCTGCAGGCGCTCGCGCACGAATGCCACGGCGACCGCCGCTCGGCCTGCCCGATCCTGGACGACCTGGCCGGAGCCGGCGATGTGCACTGAGGCCCGCCTTCACCCGCTGGCGTCGGTGTGGTGCGCGATAATCGGCATCGTCTTCGCCACTTCGCTGGCGTTCCTCGCCCACCGGAGCCGCGCGTGACCTCTCCCCTGCCCCCGTTCCCGTCCCGTCGTCGCTTCGTCGCCGGTCTCGCCGCCGGCGGTGTCGTCGCCGGCCTCGGGGCCTGGCGCGTGCCGGCGTGGGCGGCCGCGGCGGCGTCGCCGGGCCAGGTGCCGGAACTGCGCGGCCGCGAGTTCGACCTCGCGATCGGCCGTTCGCCGGTGGACTACACCGGGCGCGTGCGGCAGGCGATCACGGTGAACGGCTCGCTGCCGGCGCCGGTGCTGCGCTGGCGCGAAGGCGAGACGGTGACGCTGCGCGTGGCCAACCGGCTCGATGCGATGTCGTCGATCCACTGGCACGGCCTGCTGCTGCCCGCGAACATGGACGGCGTGCCGGGCCTGAGCTTCGACGGCATCGCCCCCGGCGAAACCTTCGTCTACCGCTTCGACATCCGCCAGTCGGGCACGTACTGGTACCACAGCCATTCGCTGTTCCAGGAACAGGCCGGGCTGTATGGGGCGATCGTCATCGATCCGGCCGGGCCGTCGCCCGTGCGCTTCGACCGCGAGCATGTCGTGCTGCTGTCGGACTGGACCGATCTCGATCCGGCCGCGCTGATGCGCCGCATGAAGAAGATGGCGACCTACGACAACCGCTACCAGCGCACCGCCGGCGACTTCCTCGACGACGTGCGCGAACACGGCTGGGAAGCGACCCTCGCCGACCGCGAGATGTGGGGCCGGATGCGGATGACGCCGACCGACCTGTCGGACATCAATGCCAATACCTACACCTACCTGATGAACGGCGCCGCGCCGGCCGCCGGCTGGAGCGGGCTGTTCCGCACGGGCGAGAAGGTGCTGCTGCGCTTCGTCAACGGCTCGGCGATGACGTATTTCGACGTGCGCATCCCGGGGCTGAAGATGACGGTCGTGGCCGCCGATGGCCAGTACATCCATCCGGTCACGGTCGACGAGTTCCGGATTGCCGTGGCCGAGACCTTCGACGTGATCGTCGAGCCGTCCGGCCAGGACGCCTACACGATCTTCGCCCAGGACATGGGCCGCACCGGCTACGCCCGCGGCACGCTGGCGGTGCGGCACGGCCTGCAGGCGCCGGTGCCGGCGCTCGATCCGCGGCCGCTGCTGACGATGCAGGACATGGGCCACGGCGCGATGGCGCCCGCGGCCGGCGACAAGGGCATGGAAGGCAGCTGCGGCGCCGCGATGGGCATGAAGGGCATGGAAGGCGGCTGCGGCGCGGCGATGGGCATGGCCCCTGCCCCGGCCGCCGATCCGCACGCCGCGCACCGCGCGGCCGGCGCATCGACCGCGTCCGGCCACGCGGGGCACGGCGGCGCCGGCATGCAGGCCCACCCCGCGTCGGAAACCGGCAACCCGCTGGTCGACATGCAGACCATGTCGCCGACCCCGAAGCTCGACGACCCCGGCATCGGCCTGCGCGACAACGGCCGCGTGGTGCTGACCTACGGCGCGATGAAGAGCCTGTTCGCCGATCCCGACGGCCGCGAGCCGTCGCGCGAGATCGAACTGCACCTGACCGGGCACATGGAGAAGTTCGCCTGGTCGTTCGACGGCACGAAGTTCATGGACGCGGCGCCGCTGCGGCTCAACTACGGCGAACGCATGCGCATCGTGCTGGTCAACGACACGATGATGCATCACCCCATCCACCTGCACGGCATGTGGAGCGACCTGGAGGACGCCGGCGGGAACTTCCACCTGCGCAAGCACACGATCGACATGCCGCCGGGCAGTCGCCGCTCGTATCGCGTGCGCGCCGATGCGCTCGGTCGCTGGGCGTTCCACTGCCACCTGCTCTACCACATGGAAGCCGGAATGATGCGCGAAGTGCAGGTGCGCGAATGAACGGCGAATCGACCCTCCGCGTCGCTCCGCTGGCGGTGGCCCTGGCCCTGCTGCTGCCGGCCGCCGCGTTCGCGCAGGAGCATGTGCACCCCGTCGCACCGGCGCAGGACGCGGCCCCGACGCCCGAGGCGGAACCCGACGTCGAGGACCCGCACGCGCGGCATCGGCTGCCGGCACACGCCGAAACGCCGGTCGACCACTCCGCCCACGCCGCGCCCGTCGATCATTCCCGGCACGCGGCCCCGGTCGACCACTCCGCGCATGTGGCCCCCGCCGCGCCGGAGGCGCCACGGACGCCGATCCCGGCGCTGACCGACGCCGACCGCGCCGCCGCGTTTCCCGGGCCGACCGCGCACATGGAACACGCCGGCGAGATCAATTCGTTCCTGCGCTTCGACCGGCTCGAAGCCTGGGACGACGATGGCGCGACCGGCCAGGCGTGGGAAATCGGCGGCTGGGTCGGCACCGACACCGACCGGCTCTGGCTGCGCAGCGAAGGCGAGCGGATCGGCGGCGAAACCCATTCGGCCGACCTCGAGCTGCTGTACGGCCACAGCATCACGCCGTGGTGGGATGTCGTCGGCGGACTTCGGCAGGACTTCGGATCGGATGCGCAGACGTGGGCGGCGATCGGCGTGCAGGGCCTGGCGCCGCGCGGCTTCGTCGAACTGCAGGCCACCGCCTATGTCGGCGACGGCGGCCAGGTCGCCGCCGAGTTCGAGGCCGAGCACCAGCTGCGCCTGACCGCCCGCTGGATCGTCGAATCCACGCTGGAGGTTGCGCTGCACGCGCGCGACGACGCCGAACGCGGCATCGGCGCTGGCCTGTCGACCGCCGAGGCCGGGCTGCGCCTGCGCTACGAGATCACGCCGCGGTTCGCGCCCTATCTCGGCGTCGTCCACGAACGCAGTTTCGGCGACACCGCCCGCTTCCGCCGCGACGCCGGCGAGTCCGCCGGCGAAACACGAATCGTCGCCGGACTGCGCTTCTGGTTCTGAGGATCCGCCCACCGGAGAGTGCCATGCCGCAGCCCGACCCGCCCCGCCCCGGAACCGGCCATGCCGGCGTGCATGGATCGCACGGACCGCACGCCACTCACGGCCTGCATGGGGACGGCAACGCCATGGCCCGGGATCCGGTATGCGGGATGACGGTGGATCCGGCGACGGCGCGATTCCACGCCACCCACGCCGGCAGCACCGTCCATTTCTGTTCCCAGCGATGCCACGACCGCTTCGTCGCCGATCCGGCGAAGTTCCTCGCGCCGACCGCGCCCGAATCGGTGGTGGCGGCGCCGGCCGGCACCGTCTATATCTGCCCGATGCATCCGCAGGTCCGCCAGGACCATCCCGGCACCTGCCCGATCTGCGGCATGGCGCTGGAACCGGAGATGCCATCGCTGGACGACGAGGAAAATCCCGAACTCGTCGACTTCAGCCGCCGTTTCTGGTGGACGCTGCCGCTGACCCTCGTGGTGCTGGCGCTGGCGATGCTCGGCCATCGGATTCCCGGCCTGTCGGTGGAATCACGGACGTGGATCGAGTTCCTGCTGACGGCGCCGGTGGTGCTGTGGGCCGGCTGGCCGTTCTTCGTGCGCTGCGTGCAGTCGATCGGCAACCGCAGCCCCAACATGTGGACGCTGATCGGCATCGGCGTCGGCGCGGCGTTCGGCTACAGCGCGGTGGCGGTGCTGGCGCCGGGAATCTTCCCGGCCTCGTTCCGCGAGCATGGCCGCGTCGGCGTCTACTTCGAGGCGGCGGCCGTGATCGTCTCGCTGACGCTGCTGGGCCAGATCCTGGAACTGCGTGCGCGTTCGAAGACGTCCGCGGCGATCAAGGCGCTGCTGCGGCTGGCGCCGCGTACCGCCCGGCGCCTGCGCGACGACGGCGGCGAGGAGGACGTGGAGCTGTCGCACGTGCACGTCGGCGACCGGCTGCGCGTGCGCCCCGGCGAGAAGGTGCCGGTGGACGGCGTCGTGCTCGAGGGCGAGTCGCACGTCGACGAGTCGATGCTCACCGGCGAACCCGTGCCGGTCGGCAAGCGCGCCGGCGAGCCGCTGATCGGCGCGACGATCAACGGCACCGGCAGCCTGGTGATGCGCGCCGAGAAGGTCGGCTCGCAGACCGTGCTGGCGCAGATCGTGCAGATGGTCGCGCAGGCGCAGCGTTCGCGGGCGCCGATGCAGCGCATGGCCGACCAGGTCGCGTTCTGGTTCGTGCTGGGCGTGCTGGCGATCGCGCTCGCCACGCTGCTGGCGTGGGGATTGTTCGGGCCGGACCCGTCGTGGACCTACGGCGTGCTCAACGCGGTGTCGGTGCTGATCATCGCCTGCCCCTGCGCGCTCGGGCTGGCGACGCCGATGTCGATCATGGTCGCGACCGGCCGCGCCGCGCAGGCCGGCGTGCTGTTCCGCGACGCCGAGGCGATCGAGAACTTCCGCCGCATCGACACGCTGGTCGTCGACAAGACCGGCACGCTGACCGAGGGCCGGCCGGTGTTCCGCGTCGCGGTGCCGGCGCCGGGTTTCGACGAGGACACGATGCTGCGGATCGCCGCGAGCCTCGACCAGGGCAGTGAACATCCGCTCGCGGAGGCGCTGGTGGCCGAGGCGCGGCGGCGCGGGCTGGTGCTGCAGTCGCCGGAAGGATTCGAATCCGCCACCGGGATCGGCGTGCGTGGCCGCGTCGGCGGGCAGCCGGTCGTTATCGGCAACGGCGCGCTGATGTGGAAGGACGGCATCGACGTCGCGGCGTTGGCGGACGAGGCCGAGCGCCTGCGCATCGACGGCGCCAGCGTGATGTTCATCGGCATCGACGGCCGGGTGGCGGGGCTGGTCGCCGTGGCCGACCCGGTCAAGGCGAGCACGCCGGCGGCGATCGCCCGGCTGCGCGAGTCCGGCCTGCGGATCGTGATGGCGACCGGCGACGGGCTCGCCACGGCCCGCGCGGTGGCGGCGACGCTGGGCATCGACGAGGTCTACGGCGAGGTGCGGCCGCAGGACAAGGTCGACCTCGTGCAGCGCCTGAAGGCCGAGGGCCGCCGCGTGGCGATGGCCGGCGACGGCATCAACGACGCGCCGGCGCTGGCCGGCGCCGACATCGGCATCGCGATGGGCACCGGCACCGACGTGGCGATGTCCAGCGCGCAGGTGACGCTGGTGAAGGGCGATCTGGGCGGCATCGCCCGCGCCCGCGCGATCTCCACGGCGACGGTCGCCAACATGAAGCAGAACCTGGCGTTCGCGTTCGTCTACAACGCGCTCGGCGTGCCGATCGCCGCCGGCCTCCTGTATCCATTCACGGGCCTGCTGCTGAGCCCGATGATCGCCGCGCTGGCGATGAGCCTGAGCTCCGTGTCGGTGGTCGCCAACGCGCTGCGGCTCGGCGTGGGCCGCGTCGCGGCGGCTGCGCCGGGGCACGGCGCGGCGTAGCGCCGCCGCGCCCCGGCCCTTTGCGCCGGGTCGCCGGCGCTGCGCCTCAGTCGTCGCCGGCGCCTTCCACAAAGCGCCAGCACGACGGCGCCGACGCGTCGGCCAGGCCGCTGACGACGAACGATCCCGGGCGGTCGCCGGCGATGCTCAGCGTGCCGCCGGCCAGCGGCCACGTGGCGGCATGCGCTTCCGCCGGCCCGCTCGGCACGGCCGTCACCCGCCGCGAGCGCCGCGGCAGCAGGCCCTCGCCCAGGCGCTTGCCGCGGGCCTCCTTCAGCGACCACAGGCGGTGGAATTCGTCGCTGCGCGCGGCGTCGTCCAGCGCCGCCAGCCGCCGGCATTCGTCGGGCGAAAACGCGAAGGCCGCGAGCCCCATCAGCTCGCGCCGCCGCCGCGGCATCTCCAGGTCGACGCCGACCGGCGCCGGTGCCAGCGCGCAGGCGACCCAGTCGCCGCTGTGGCTCAGCGACACGTGCCAGTCGCTGTCGCGGCCGTCGACCTGCAGCCGCGGCGAGCCGTCGTCGGCGCGCACCAGCGTGCAGCCGTCGACCTCGATGCCGAGCACGGTCCCGGCGGCGACGCGCGCGAGCCAGTGCCCGGCGACGAACTGCCGGCGCCGCTCCGCCGAACCCATCGCGGCCAGCCGCTCGCCTTCGGCCGCCGTCAACCAGCCGCTGCCGGCCGCTTCGGCCACGAGGACCGTCGGCGCCAGCGCGGAGACGAACACGCGGCCGGGCGCGGGATCCACGTCAGCGCGCCGCGACCTTCGCGTAGGTTCCCTTCAGCGCCACGCCGGCCATGAGGCCGCCGGCGCCGCACTCGTACTGGGTCGGGCTGGCGAACACCTGGTTCCTGTAGTTGCTGACAATGGCCACCACCGCGTTGGCGCCGCGCGCCTTCGCCGCTTCCTGCAGCGCCCGCAGCGCGCCGAACAGCACCCATCGGCAGGCTTCCTCGTCGCTCTTGCCCACGGCGTTGGTCTTGCGGCTGGTGGTCGCCTCGCCGAGCGATTCGAGCACGGCCGGCGCGGCCATGCCCTCGAAATAGAACTTCACCGAGCCGTCGAGCGTGCCTTCGGCCTCGGCGGCGGCGATCGCCGCCACCACGTCCAGGTGCAGGCGGGTGTCGCGGGCCTGCGCCGGCATCGCCAGCAGCAGGGTGAACAGGACGGTCGACAGGATCGTGCTGGCGTGGCGCATCGTGCGGCTCCTCGATGGGGTGGAAGGGATCAGGCGGCCCAGCGGCGCAGCACCAGCGAGGTGTTGATGCCGCCGAACGCGAAATTGTTGGTCATGGCGAATTCGCCGTCGATGCGGCGGCCCTCGCCCGTCAGGTAATCGAGCGCGCCGCAGCGCGGGTCGACCTCGCGCAGGTTCACGGTCGGATGGAACCAGCCCTCGCGCAGCATTTCCAGCGTCACCCAGGCCTCGAGCGCGCCACAGGCACCGAGCGTGTGGCCGGTGTAGCTCTTCAGAGAACTGATCGGCATGCGTTCGCCGAACACCGCATGCGTGGCCGTGGTCTCGGCGATGTCGCCGTGGTCGGTGGCGGTGCCGTGGGCGTTGACGTAGGCGATCGCTTCCGGCGGCAGGCCGGCGTCCGCCAGTGCCAGCCGCATCGCCGTCGCCATCGTCGCCGCGTTGGGCTGGGTGACGTGCGAACCGTCGCTGTTGGTACCGAAGCCGACGATCTCGGCGTGGATCGTCGCGCCGCGCGCCTGCGCATGCTCGAGGTCCTCGAGCACCAGCGTGCAGGCGCCCTCCCCCACCACCAGGCCGTTGCGGGTGATGTCGAACGGGCGCGGCGTCAACCCGGGCGTGTCGTTGTCGGGGCTGGTCGCGAACAGCGTGTCGAACACCGTCGCGCCGGTGACGTCCAGTTCCTCGGCGCCGCCGGCCAGCATCGCCACCTGCCGTCCCGCGCGGATCGACTCGTACGCGTAGCCGATGCCCTGGCTGCCCGACGTGCAGGCGCTGGACGTGGTGATGACGCGGCCGGTGATGCCGAAGAACACGCCCATGTTCACCGGCGCGGTGTGCGCCATCATCTTGATGTAGGTCGTGGCGTTGATGTACTGGGTGTTGAACTCGGCCAGCATGCGGCCGAAGTCGCTCATCGCCGACGGCGTGCCGGCCGACGAGCCGTACGAGATGCCGAGATCGCCGCTCTTCACCAGCGGGTCGCCGAGCAGTCCGGCGTCGGCCAGCGCCAGCTCGCTGGCGCGCGTGGCCAGCACCGACACGCGTCCCATCGAACGCGTGGCCTTGCGGTTGTAGTGGTCGGGCAGCTCGAACGGCGCCGCCGGCACGCCCAGGCGGGTGTTCAGGCCCCTGTACTTCTCCCACTCGTCGAAGCGCTGCACGGCATTGCGGCCCGAACGCAGGTGCGCCAGCACCGAAGTCCAGTCGTGGCCGAGCGGGCTGAGCGCACCGCGGCCGGTGACGACGACCCGGCGCATCAGACCATGCCTCCGTTCACCGAGATCACCTGCCGGGTGACATAGCCGGCATCGTCGGCCATCAGGAACGCCACCGCCGCCGCGACCTCGTCGGGCTGGCCCATGCGCCTGAGCGGGATGATCTTCATCGCCTCCTCGACGACCTCGGCGGCCACCATCTCGGTGTCGATCAGGCCCGGCGCGACGCAGTTGACGGTGATCTGGCGCTTGGCCAGCTCGAGCGCCAGCGCCTTCGTCGCGCCGATCAGGCCGGCCTTGGCGGCACTGTAGTTGGTCTGGCCGCGGTTGCCGGCGAGGCCCGACACCGACGCGATCGTGACGATGCGGCCGGGCTTGCGCCGCCGCACCATCGGCATCACGCACGGCTGCAGCACGTTGTAGAACCCGTCCAGGTTGGTGTGGATCACGCTGTCCCATTCCTCGCCGGTCATCGCCGGGAAGGCGGCGTCGCGGGTGATGCCGGCGTTGCAGACGACGCCGTGGTAGGCGCCGTGCGCGGCGATGTCGGCGTCGATCGCGGCGGCGCAGGCGGCGCGGTCGGCGACATCGAACATCAGCACGCGCGCCTGCCGGCCGAGCGCGGCGATGCCGGCGCAGACCGCGTCGGCCTCGGCGCGGCGGCTGCGGCAGTGCACGACGAGGTCGAACCCGTCGCGCGCCAGGCGCAGGGCGATCGCCCGGCCGATGCCGCGGCTGGCGCCGGTGACGAGGATGCAGCGGTCGCTCATGAGTTCGGGTCGTCCAGGTAGGCGGCGGGATCGGGCGGTTCGAAGACGGAGACGTTGGCGCTGGCGATTTCCTCGTCGCCGTCCAGCAACCGGCACGCGAACATTCCCAGGCCATTGTCGCCGAACAGCTCGCGGCGGGCCTCGATGCGCAGGCGCAGGCCGAACGCCAGCAGCGGCCGCCGGCATTCGTAGCGGCGCGAGCCGAGCAGGAATCCGGGCTTCACGGTCTCCCCGCGGGCCAGCGCCCGGCCGCCGGCCCAGGCGGCGATGGCCTGGGCCATGTATTCGATGCCGACGTAGGCGGGCAGGCCTTCGGCATCGTCCTCGGCGAGCAGGTGGTCGGCGTCGACGATGGCCTCGGCGATCACGCCGTCCTCGTCGCAATGCAGCACGCGCTCGAGCCAGAGCATGCCGCCCCGATGCGGCACCAGGCGCTCGACGGCGGCATCGGGCGCGGTCATCGCACCGCCTCCAGCACGAGCGCGCAGTTGCTGCCGCCGAACGCGAACGACTGGCTCAGCACCCGCCGCAGCGGCCGCGGCGAGACCGCGCCGGGCGTCACCAGGCCGATGGCCGGCAGCGCCGGGTCGGCGGCGCCGTCGGACCAGTGCGGCGGCAGCCGCCGCGCCGGATTGCGGGCGATCGCCAGCCAGCACAGCGCCGCCTCGATCGCCCCCGCCGCGCCGAGCGTGTGGCCGGTCAGCGGCTTGGTCGAGCTGGCCGGCGTGGCCGCGCCGAACACGCGGGCGACCACCACCGCCTCCATCGCGTCGTTCTGCGGCGTCGCGGTGCCGTGCAGGTTGATGTAGTCGATGTCGGCCGGTTCGGCGCCGGCCCGCGACAGGGCCTCGCGGATCGCCTGTTCCGGGCCCTGCCCGTCCGGCTGCGGTGCCGACATGTGGTGGGCATCGGCGCTTTCCCCCCAGCCCGCCAGCCGCACCGGCCCGGGTTCGCGCGTCAGCAGGAACAGCGCCGCGCCCTCGCCGATGTTGATTCCGGAACGATTCGCCGAAAACGGATTGCAGCGCTGCGCCGACACCGAGCCGAGCGACTCGAATCCGGCGACGGTGAAGCGGCACAGCGAGTCGGCGCCGCCGGCGACCACCGCATCCGCCATCCCGGCCTGCAGCAGCCGCGCCGCCGAGGCCAGCGCCTTGGCGCTGGACGAACAGGCGGTCGAGATCACGTGCGCCGGACCGCGCAGCCCGAGCCGCTGCGCGACGAACTGCGCCGGCATGCCCATTTCCTGCTGCGCGTAATGGAACTCCGGCGGCCAGTCGCCGCCGTGTTCGTGCACGCGCTTGGCCGCCTCGCTCTCGCCGACGCCCGACGTGCTGGTGCCGATCACCACCGCGACCCGGTGCGCGCCGAATTTCGCGACCGCCGCGGCGACATCGTCGCGCAGCGGCTCCAGCGCACGCTCGAGCAGCGCGTTGTTGCGGCCACGCAGCGTGCGCGGCAACGCCTCCAGCGAAGGCAGCGGCGACGCGACGACGCCCAGCGCCAGCGTGCGGCCGGGGGTCAGCGCCTCGGTGCCGGCGACGCCGTGCGGCGCATCGTCGGCGAACAGCGCGGCCGCGACCGCCTGCTCGCCGTCGCCGAGCGCGCAGACGATGCCCAGCCGGTTCAGGTATACCGCCGTCATGGCGTCACCGGGCGCGAGTCGATCGTCAGCACGTAGCCGTGCCGGTTCTGCGAAAGCACGGTGCGCAGGCCGTCGCGCGTGACGCGGCTGACGATCTCGTCGCCATGCACGAGCGTGCGCGAGCCGGCCTGGCCGCCGAACGACCAGCCCGGGGGCAGCGCCGCGCGCACCGCTGCCTCCGGCCAATGCACCAGCTGCAGGTCCGACAGCACGCGCTCGCCGGTCAGCTGCGGCGGCAGCCAGTCGGCGCGGGTTTCGTCGAGCCGCTCGCCGTCCCAGGTGAACTTCATCGCCACCTGGCCCTGCGAATGCATGACCACGCGCACCTGGTCGGTATCGACTTCCACGAGCGCGTCGATCGTCTCGGTGCGCCCCTGCCAGTCGAACGCCAGGCGCTGCTCCTCGGCCAGGCCGCCGGGCAGCGCCGCCGGTGCCAGGCGCAGCAGCGGCACCTCGCCGGGCGGGCCGTGCGGGCGCACCCCGGAGGGCGTCGTGCAGCCGGCGATCGCGGCGAACATCGCCAGCACGGCGATCCGGGCGGTCACACCGAGCACAATTGCTCCAGCACGGCCAGCCGGCGGTTCTCGGCGACGTACGGATTCTTCTTGTCCCAGGCATAGCCGGCCAGGATCGAGCAGATCATCCGGCGCACGTCGGCGGACTGGTTCTCGTGGAAGATGATCTTCTGGAAGCCGCCGGCGTACCACGCCTCGACGAAGCGGCGGAACGTGTCGACGCCGGCGCGCAGCGGCAGGCTGTAGTCGGCTTCCCAGTCGACGGTTTCGCCGGCGGCCTGGCGCTGCAGGCAGGCGGCAGCCAGGCTCGCGGACTTGAAGGCGATGGTGACGCCGGAGGAAAAGACGGGGTCGAGGAATTCACCGGCATTGCCCAGCAGCGCGTAATGGTTGCCCCACAGCGAGCGCACGTTGGCCGAATAGCCGGTGATCTGCCGCGCCGGCGTATCCCATTCGGCGTCCGCGAGCACCGACGACAGTCCCGGGTCCTCGCCGACGATCGCCTGCAGGCGCTGGTCGGGCGTGCCCTCGTACCGGGCCAGGAAATCCAGTTCGGCGACCACGCCCAGCGAGCAGCGGCCATTGGAGAACGGGATCGTCCAGTACCAGACGTCGTCGTGCTGCGGATGCACGGTGACCAGGATCTTGGTGCGGTCGAACTTCGGGCTGCCCGGCGGCAGGTTGTCGCGCACATGGGTGAAGATCGCGCCGCGCACCGGGAAGCCGGACGGGCTTTCCAGGTCCAGCAGCCGCGGCAGGATGCGGGCGAAGCCGCTGGCGTCGAGCAGGAAGCCGGCATCCACCCTGTAGGTTTCGCCGTCGGGCCCGCGTGCGGTCACCCGCGGGCGGTCGCCGGAGACGTCCACCGCCAGCACCTCGTGCCGGTAGCGCACGGTCGCACCGGCGCGCTCGGCGCCGTCGGCGAGCACCTTGTCGAAGTCGGCGCGCTGCACCTGGTAGGTCGTGCTCCAGCCCTCGCTGAACTTGTCGCGGAAGTCGAACTGCGTGCGCTGCTCGCCGCGGGCGAAGGCGGCGCCGTTCTTGTACTGGAAGCCGGCCTCGACGACGTCGCGCAGCAGGCCGGCCTGTTCGAGGTATTCCATCGACTGCGGCAGCAGGCTCTCGCCGATCGAGAAACGCGGGAACTGCTCCTTCTCCAGGATCAGCACCTGCCGTCCCTGCTGGCGCAGCAGGCAGGCGGCGACGGCGCCGGCCGGTCCGGCGCCGATGATCAGGATGTCGGTGTGTTCGGTGCGCAGGGTCATCGGAAGTCCGTGTTCAATGGGAAGGGTCGGCCGGCGCATCGGCACGCAGGCACGGGGAAAGCAGCCAGACCGCGCCGATGCCGAACAGCAGCGTCAGTCCGAAACTGTGCAGCGCCGGCGTCGCCGACAGCGCCAGCAGCCCGAACGCCAGCAGCGTGCTGGCGGCGCCGAGGCTCACCGCCAGCCAGCTGGCCGGGTCGCCGCGATGTTCGAGCAGGAAGATGCCGTAGTCCACGCCCATGCCCAGCAGCAGCAGCTGGGCCAGCACGCCGAACAGCTGCAGCGGCACGCCCAGCCAGCCGAGCGCGGCGAGGCTGAACAGCGCCGCCAGCGCGGTCGGCAGCAGCGCCCGCCAGCCGCTGCGGCCGAACCGCCAGGCCAGCACGACCGCCACCGCGGCGTACCCGGCGAGCAGCAGCCAGCTCATCTGCCGGCGGTAATGGCCCAGAAGCGCCGAGTATCCGGCGGTGCGGTCGATCCAGCGCACGCCGTCGAGGCCCTCGCCCTGCCCGGCCAGCCGCGGCAGCGTGTCGCGCTGCACGCCGGTCAGCATCACGACCGTGCCGTGCCGGCCGTCGACGCGGCCCAGCCACAGCGGCCGCAGCGGCGCCGATACCGGTTGCGCGAGCCAGGCGTCCGGCTCCAGCACGGGTCCGGCGGACGGTGCGGCGAACGGCTCGCCGGTCAGTTCGCGGGCGCGTGCCAGCGCCGCGGCTTCGGCGCGGATCACCCGCGCGGCGTCGGCGGCCTGGCGGCTCGCCGACGGCAGCCAGTCCGATACCGCGCGCCAGCCGCCGAGGGCGCCGTCGCGCACGAGCGCGTCGAGTCTTGCCGTCAGCGCTTCCTCGCGTTCGAGCAACTGCTGCGGGTCGGCGCCTTCGACGAGGAAGAACTGCGCCGGGCTCGGCAGCCCGAGCAGTGCGCCGATGCGGAGCTCGTGCTCGAGCAGCGCCGCCGGCGAGTTCTGCAGGCTGCGCAGGTCGTCGAGCACCTGCAACCGCGCCAGGCCGAACCCGACGACCGCCGCCAACGCCACCGCCAGCGCCGCGCCGGCCACATTGCCGCGCCAGCGCGGCCAGCGCCCGAGGCTGTGGGCGATCGCCGTCGCGAAACGGCTTTCCGGCACGCGCCGGCGGTCGAGCCACGGAAACCAGAGCACGACCGTCAGGAAGGCCGCCGCCAGACCCGATGCCGCGAACACCGCCATCTGCCGCAGGCCCGGGAACGGCGCGATGCCGAGCGCGAGATAGGCCAGCGCGCTCGTGACCAGCGCCAGCGCCAGCGCCGGCAGCAGCTGCCGCATCAGCGTGCGCGGGGCGACGTCGGGGTGACCCTGGCGGCTGGCGAACCAGTGGATGCCGTAGTCCTCCGCCACGCCGACCAGCGTCGAGCCGAACACCAGGGTCAGCAGGTGCACCTGGCCGAAGACCATCGCCGTCACCGCGACGCCGGCGGCGGTGCCCACCGCCAGAGAAACCGCCACCAGCAGAACCGGCCGCGGGCTGCGGAATGCCAGCCACACCAGCGCGATCACCGCCAGCAGCGACCCCAGGCCGATCGTGCCGACCTCGCGCGACGCCTGCACGGCGGCGGCCTCGGCATGCAGCGGCACGCCGCCATGCCAGACCTGCACGTCACCGCCGGCCGCGGCACTGGCCGCGCCGGTGGCGTCGGCGAGCGTGTCCTGCAGACGCCGCCGGCCGTCGAGCTGGAACGCCGGCGCGCGGCTCTCCAGCCGCAGCACCGCCCAGTCCCGGGCCTCGGCGCGCAGCGAAAGCAGCCCGTCGCGAGGCTGCACGCCGAGGCCTGCACGCGCCTGCCACCAGTCGGGCCACAGGCCGAGCGGATCGTCCTGCCAGGCGCCCAGGCCGCCGGTCGATGCCGGGCCGAACAGCCGCGCCAGCGCCAGCTCCGCCTGCCGGTCGGCCGGCTGCGACGACAGCCGTTCCCGCTGCGCCGGGGTCAGCACGCCGCGGCGGAACGGCGCGTAGAACGCCAGCGCGTCGTCGAGGTCCACGGCGTCCGCCGCCGGGACCAGCACTCCATCCCGGCGCAGCGACGCCACGAACGCTACGGCGCCCGCGCGCGTGGCCGTCCAGTCGGCAGCGGACAACAGCACCACCACCTGGCGCGTGCCGGCATCGGCCATGCGCGCGTTGGCGGCGGCCAGCAGCGGGTCGCCGGTCGCGCCCGGCAGCAGCGCCATCACGTCGCTGTCGATGCGCGACGCACGCCAGAATCCGATCTGCTGCACGGCCAGCGCGAGCACCACCGCCAGCCAGGCCCAGGCGAGCCAGGCGCCGCCCCGCGTTGGCCTGGCGTCAGTCAAAACGGGCGCGCTCCGCGGCCGTGGCGGCCGGCGTCTCCGCCAGCGCCTCGAAGACGATCGCCGTCGTGTCGCCGCCGGTTTCGTGGATGTGCACCTCGCGCACATGCCGGTCGCCGCGCAGTTCGACGCGTTCGAACACGCGCGCGAGTGGCTCCCCGCGGGGACGCAGCTCCAGCGTCCACGCACCGTCGGCCAGCAGCGTTTCGACGATCGTGAACTGGGGCGCCAGTGCGTCCAGGTCGCCGGCGACCAGTGCCATCAGCAGCGCATTGACCGTCGCCATGCCGGGCGAGGCATCGGCGTCGAGCAGCACGCGCGAGGTGCCGTCGGGCAGCGTCGTCAGCAGGCGCTCGCGGGTCAGCACGGTGCTGGCGGCGAACGGCTCGCGCGTGTCCCAGGCGATGCCGCGACCGCGCAGCAGCAGGAACGCGCCCCGCGAACGCAGCGGGTTGCGGAAGCCGCGCAGGCGCTTTTCCTGCACGAAGCCGCCCCGAAGCAGCTCGGGTTGCCGCAGGCGTGCGCGGACGCCATCGCCGGCCGCGCCTGCCGTCGGCACGGTGCCGGTCGCCGCCGCCCCGGCGTCCGTCGCCGAGGCCGCGGGGGCCGCCATCGCGGCGAACGGCGACGCCGCCAGCAGCGATGCCACCAGCAGCATCGCCCGCGCAAGCCGGGCCTGCCCGCGCCGCCCGCGCATCACCCGTCCAGCCCCAGTTTGCGCCGCAGCACCGGCGGCGACGCGAAACACATCTCGCCGGTCGCGGCGTCCACCGCCACCTGGATCGTCTCGGCGCGGGTGATCGCCTCGCCGCTGTCGGCATCGCTGATCAGGTAGGCGATCTTCAGCCGGAATTCCCACTCCAGCAGCTCGGCGCGCACGCGCAGACGCTGGCCGAACCGGGCCGGGCGCAGGTACTTGGTGCGCAGGTCGACGATCGGCCACAGGTAGCCCGATTCGCGCATCTGCGGATAGTCGTAGTCGAAGCCCTGCAACAGGGCGCAGCGCGCCAGTTCCAGGTATTTCACGTAATGCCCGTGCCACACGACCTCCATCGGGTCGAGGTCGTGGAAGGCCGGGCTGAGCTCGATCTCGGCGACCCGCTCAGTCATACAGCCTCCAGCTCTCCGCGCGGATTCCCGCGAGCAGCTGCCGCAGCTCCACGTCCAGCGCGCGGTCCTCGACGATCAGCGGCAGGCGCGACTCGAGGTCGGCGAACATCGCCTCGGGCGCGGCCGCCATCCGGCTGCCGCCGTCCAGGCCGCGGCGCAGCGCGACGCCCTGGCGGGCGGTGACCAGCAGCGCGGCGACGACCTGTTCGGTCAGTTCGATCACCCGCAGGCAGTCGCGCGCGGCGATCGTGCCCATGCTGACCTTGTCCTGGTTGTGGCATTCGGTGGAGCGCGAGAACACCGACGCGGGCATCGTCAGCTTCAGCGCCTCGGCCGTCCATGCCGACGCGCTGATCTGCAGCGCCTTCAGGCCGTGGTTGAGCGCCGCGCGTTCGCCCGACGCCGCCGACAGGTTCGCGGGCAGGCCGTGGCTGTAGCGCGCGTCCACCACCAGCGCCATCTGCCGGTCGAGCAGGTCGGCGAGGTTGGCGACGGCGGTCTTCATGCAATCCATCGCGAAGGCGATGTGGCCGCCGTAGAAATGGCCGCCGTGCAGCACCATCTCCTGGTCCGGCTCGATGATCGGGTTGTCGTTGGCGCTGTTGAGTTCATTCTGGATGTTCATGCGCAGCCACGGCAGCGCGTCCTCGAGCACGCCGATCACGTGCGGGGCGCAGCGCAGCGAATAGCGGTCCTGCAGGCGCTGCTCGTTGCGCGGCGGGCGATCCGACGCCAGGTCCGCGCGCAGGCGCGCGGCGACGCGCTGCTGGCCCGGATGCGGCTTCACCGCGAACAGTGCCTCGTCGAAGTGGTGCGCGTTGCCGGCGCTGGCGACCACGTTGTAGGCGGTGATGCGCGTCGCCAGCCGGCCCAGATAGTCGGCGCGGCGCCAGGCCAGGCATGCGAGCGCGGTCATCACCGCGGTGCCGTTCATGATCGCCAGGCCTTCCTTCGGGCGCAGCTTCAGCGGATGCAGGCCGTGCAGCGCCAGCGCCTCGGCGGCCGGCATCACCCGGCCCTGGTGCCAGACCTCGCGTTCGCCGCACAGCACGGCCGCGACATACGACAGCGGGGTGAGGTCGCCGCTGGCGCCGACCGAGCCCTCGGCCGGGATCAGCGGCAGGATGTCGTGCTCGATCAGCGCCTGCAGCTGCGCCAGCAGGCCGATGCTCACGCCGGAAACGCCCTGGGCCAGCGACACCAGCCGCGTCAGCAGCACCGCGCGCGTTTCTTCCGGATCCAGGAACCGGCCCAGGCCACAGCCGTGGTACGTGTACAGGTGGTGCGGCAGTTCGGAAATCAGGCCGGGCGGGATCGCCACGGTGCACGAGTCGCCGTAGCCGGTGCTGACGCCGTAGACGACCCCGTCCTCGGCGATCAGCCGGTCGACGAAATCGGCGCCGCGGCCGATGCGGTCGCGGAACATGGGAGCCTGGGACAGTACCGGCCGCAGTTCGCGGCGCGAGGCGGCGACCACGTGTTCGATCGCCAGCGCGGTGCCGTCGATGGTGATGTCGATGCGCTCAGGAGTTGTCGCGGGCATGGCGGGCGCTGTCCCAGAAGGGGTAGAAGTTGAACCAGTCGTACGGCGATTGTCGCAGGCAAGCCGTCAGCCAGGCGGCGAACCGGGCGGCGTAGGCGTCCAGCGCTTCCTGCCGGCGGCCGCGCGGCAGTTCGATGCGCTCGGCGAACAGTTCGATGCGGGCGCGATAGCCGTCGCCGTCGTGCAGGCAGCTCAGCAGCCACACCGGGCAGCGCAGCAGCGAGGCGATCAGGTACGGGCCGGCCGGGAAGTCGGCCGGCGCGCCGAGGAAGTCCGCGCGCGCCGTGCGGTCGCCGCTGACCGGCACGCGGTCGCCGGCGATCGCCAGGAACTCGCCGGCGGCGATCCGGTCGGCCAGCATCAGCGCCGTGGTCGGCGAGAAATCGGTCACCTGCATCAGCCGCACGCTCGCCTGCGGATTGAGCCTGAGCAGGATGCGGTTGAACTGCGGCGCGTGCGCGGTGTGCACCAGGATCGTCACCCGCAGCCCTTCGCGCCAGCTGGCCGCCATCTGCATGAGCTCCAGGCAGCCCATGTGCGCGGTGGCGATCACCCCGCCCTGCCCCGCGCGCGCGGCGGCCAGCATCGGTTCATGGCCGCTGAACCCGATGCGCGCCCGCGACAGCCGGCCGCCGATCGCCAGCATCTTGTCGAGCAGCGTCTCGGCGAAGAAGAGGAAATGCCGCACGCTCTGGCGCACGCCCGGGGCAGTCGCGAACACCGCCTCGGCGGCCTGCAGCCGGCGCAGGTAGTCCAGCGACGCCCGTCGCGCCACCGGGCTGCCGAGCCAGTACGCCAGCACGACCGGGTAGACGCACACGCGGAATGGCCAGCGGCCCAGCCAGCGGTACACGCCGTACAGGAACCACGTGCCGCCGACGAAGGTGCTTTCGCCCAGGCTCGCCCAGTGCCGTGCGGTCATCGCATCACCTTGCGCGCCAGCAGCCGCGGCAACCGCCACAGCATCCCGAGGAACAGCTTCGCGTGCATCGCCGAGATGCGCACGTTGTCGCGCCACAGGCGGAAATGCGACACGCCGTCCGGCGGATAGGTCACGCGCGTCGGAATCTGGCGGATGCTCGCGCCGTCCCAGTGCAGGCGCACCAGCACCTCGGTGTCGAAGTCCATGCGCCGGCCGATCGCCACCCGGTCCAGCAGCGCCACCACCGGCGCCAGCGGGTAGACGCGGAAGCCGCACATCGAGTCGGCGATATCCAGCGACAGCGTGTTGATCCACACCCACACATGCGTCGCGTAACGGCCGTAGAGGCGGCCGCGCGGCACCGAGGCGTCGTAGACCGGGCGACCGCTGAAGACCACGTCCGGCGCCGCGCGCGAGGCGGCGACGAAACCGGGAATCTGCGCCGGATCGTGCTGGCCGTCCGCGTCGATCTGCAGCGCGTGGCTGAATCCGCGCCGCGCGGCTTCGCGCAGGCCGGCCATCACCGCCCCGCCCTTGCCCTGGTTGGGGTCCAGCCGCAGCAGCGTGACCTGCTCCGGCGACGCGGCCGCCAGCGCGCGCAGCGCCTGCGCGCACTCCTCGCCGGAGCCATCGTCGACCAGCAGCACCGGCATGCCATGCACCAGCAGGCGCGGCAGCAGCCCGGCCATCGCCCGGTGGTGCTCGTACACCGGGACCACGATCGACAGCGAATGCGGCGCGCTCATCGCGCCACCCCGTCGTCGAAGCGCAGCCGGCCGGAGGCATGCACGCCGTGCTCGGACTGGAAGCGGAACCCCAGCTGCCCCGGTTGCCAGTCCAGGTCGGCGACAAGCTGCGTGCCCGGGCGGACCAGATGCTGGAACTTCAGCGCGTCCATCCGCTGCATCCCGCCCTGCAGCCCGAACGCATCGCGCCCCAGCCGCACCGCCCAGTCCACCAGCACGACGCCCGGCAGGATCGCCGCCTGCGGGAAATGGCCCTCGAACGCCGCCAGTTCCGCCGACACCGCCAGCAGCGCGCGCGCTCGCGCCGGTTCGCGCAGCGGCCATTCCGGCGCCGGCATCGTCGGTCGGAACAGCGCCGCGAGCGCCCGCTCGCTGGTCTTGCCGCGGGCATCGGCGGGCAGCTGCGCCAGGAAGCGCCAGCGTCGTGGCCAGGCGATCGGATCGATGTGGCCGGACAGGCTTTCGCGCAAGGCCGCGGCCAGCCCGGCCCGGCCGACGCGTGCCAGCAGCGCCTCGCCGTCGGCGCTGGGCACCGCCGCCACCGCCAGCAGGATCCGGTGGCCCGGGAGCGCGACCACCCGCGCCTCGCGCAACAGCGCACTGGACTGCAGGCATCGCTCGAGCGCGCCGAGCGGGATCCGCCGTTCCTCGATCTTGACGATGCGGTCGGCGCGGCCGAGCAGGTCGAACGTGCCGTCGCCGCGCGCCCGGGCGCGGTCCTGCGTCGGCAGCCAGCCGTCGTCGGCGAGGTGCGGCGAGCGTACCTGCAGCAGCCCGTCGAGGATCGTCCAGTGCACGCCTGGCAGCGGCTGCCACGGTGCCACGGCGCCGCCGGCGCGACGCCAGGCGATGCCGCCGGTCTCGGTGCTGCCGAACACCTCGACCGCGCCCTGCCCCCACAGCCGCCGCACGTCGTCGGCGGCGTCGGCCGGCAGCGGGCCGCCGGAAGAAAACACGATCCGCAGCGCGCGTGCGAGCGGCTGCCAGTCCGGCGTGCCCGGCAGGCGCTTGAGATGCGCCGGGCTGGCCACGAGGGCCACCGGTGCCGGGCCGAGCGCGGTCAA
>JAKFCL010000058.1:0-5685 GCA_036676665.1 Arenimonas sp.
GCCTACACGCGCACGCCATCGGACGTTTCGGGCGTGCTGGTCACCCGGTACGACGAGTCGACGCCGGCGACGTGGAAGATCCCGCTGCGCGACGACATGGTGCCGGTGCTGACCGTCGCCGCGCCGCGCGGCGGCTACCTCGTGCCGGCGGCGCATGCCGCCCGCATCGGCGCGAAGCTGGCACGGCACGGCATCACCTTCCGCCGGCTGGACGCCGCGTTGCCGGCGTCCGCGGTGCAGGCGTTCCGCGCCGACACCGTGGCACTGGAGACACCGACGGTCGAAGGTCGCACGCCGACGACGGTGACCGGCTCCTGGCGCCCGGAAACCCACGACGTCGCCGCGGGGGCGCTGTTCGTGCCGGCGGCGCAGCCGAAACTGCGCCTCGCGATGGCGCTGCTGGAGCCGCAGGCGCCCGATTCGTTCGTCGCGTGGGGCGATTTCGCGGCGGCGTTCGAACAGAAGGAATACATGGAGGACTACGTCACCGAGGCGGTCGCGCGGGAAATGCTCGCGGCCGACCCGGCGCTGAAGGCGACGTTCGAGCAGCGCCTGCAGGACGATCCGGCGTTCGCGGCGAGCCCGGCGAAGCGCCTGGAGTTCTTCTACCGCCGGCATCCGTCGTGGGATACGCGCTGGAACCTCTATCCGGTGCTGCGCACCGACACGGTACCCGACTGAGTCAGCGCGGCCTGCGCGTCGCGCGGGCCTGGTCGCGTGCCGCGCGCAGGCGGTCGAGCTTTTCCTTCAGCTTGATCTCCATGCCGCGCTCGACCGGTTCGTAATACACGCGCTCGCCCATCGCGTCGGGGAACGCGGTCTGGTCCAGGGCGATGCCGTCGGGCGCGTCGTGGTCGTACTGGTAGCCGGTGCCGTAACCCAGCTCCTTCATCAGCTTCGTCGGCGCGTTGCGCAGGTGCAGCGGCACGTCCTGGGTGCCGTGCTCGCGCACATCGGCCTTCGCCATGCCGAATGCGACGTACGCCGCGTTGGACTTGGCGGTGCTCGCCAGGTAGATCACCAGCTGCGCCAGCGCGAGGTCGCCCTCGGGGCTGCCGAGGCGGTCGTAGGCTTCCCAGGCTTCGATCGCCATCGCCAGCGCGCGCGGGTCGGCCAGGCCGACATCCTCGACCGCCATCCGGGTGATGCGGCGGGCGAGGTAGGCCGGGTCGGCGCCGCCGTCGAGCATCCGCGTGAACCAGTACAGCGCGGCGTCCGGGTTGGAGCTGCGCACCGACTTGTGCAGCGCCGAGATCTGGTCGTAGAACTGCTCGCCCTGCTTGTCGAACCGGCGCGTGCGGTCGGCCAGCACCTGCGCCAGCGTCGCCTGGGTGATCGCACCGCCTTCGCCCAGTGCCAGTTCGGCGGCGATCTCCAGCAGCGTCAGGCCGCGGCGCACGTCGCCGTCGGCGGCAAGCGAGATTTCGCGCAGGCGTTCGTCGTCGACTTCGATGCCCTGCCCGCCCAGGCCGCGGGTGGCGTCCGCGAGCGCGCGCCGCAGGGCCTCGACGATGTCGTCCACCGACACCGCATCGAGCACGTGCACGCGGCAGCGCGAAAGCAGCGCCGAGTTCAGCTCGAACGACGGGTTCTCGGTGGTGGCGCCGACGAACACGATGCTGCCGCGCTCGATATGCGGCAGGAAGGCGTCCTGCTGCACCTTGTTGAAGCGGTGCACCTCGTCGACGAACAGCACCGTGCGGCGGCCCTCGTCGAAGCGCTGCTGCGCGGTCGCGAGCACCTCGCGCACCTGCGGCAGGCCCGACAGCACCGCCGAGATCGCGACGAATTCGGCTTCGGCATAACGCGCCAGCAGCAGCGCCAGCGTGGTCTTGCCGCAGCCGGGCGGGCCCCAGAGGATCATCGAATGCACGCTGCCCGCCTCGACGGCGCGCCGCAGCGCGCTGCCCGGTGCGAGCAGTCGGCGCTGACCGACCATTTCGTCGAGGGTGGCCGGGCGCATGCGCTCGGCCAGCGGCTTCAGGCCGTCGGCGGGCTGGAACAGGCTCGCGGTGGGGGATGTCTTCTTCGCCACGCGCCCATTCTGCCGGGAATCGGCCTCAATCCTTCAGCGGGAGGACCTGCGCGCCCTCGGCGACCTCGCCGACCACGTCGACGCCGGCCGGCGGCACGAAGCGGAAGGCGCCATCGGCGAACTCCGGGTTGCGCTTCCATCCCTGGAACGCCATCACCGTGCGCTGGCCGAGGCCGTCGAACAGTTCCATGCGCACCAGGCCCTGCGCACCCAGGCCCAGGCGGGCACGGTCGAACGGCGCGTCGTCGGGCTTCTTCGGCTTGAGCTCCAGCCATTCGAGCCCGTCGGCCTGGCCGGCTTCGGTGGCGGTGAACTGGCGGTCGAGCTCGCCCGGGTCGATCAGCACGGCCAGCGGGCTGTTCTGTTCCTCCAGGCTCTGCTGGCGGACGGTGACCTGCTCCAGGTCCGGATCGTAGATCCAGATATGGTCGCCGTCGGCGACGATCAGGTTCGGGAACGGCTGCAGGTATTCCCAGCGGAACAGCCGCGGCGCCTTCAGCTGGACGGTGCCGGTGGAGGTTTCGTTGAGCTGGCCGCCGGGCGCGTAGACCTTCTGCTCGAAACCGGCCGACAGCCCCTGCAGGCCGCCGGTGAAGGCGTCCAGGCGCTCGCGCGCGCCGGCCTGCGCCTGGGTGGCGAGGGTCAGCAGCGACAGGGCGATCAGGCAGCGGGTGGCTTTCATTCGGTCGGGCTCCGTGGCGAATGGCGCAAGGATGGCGGCGGCGGGCTGAACGCGGCGCAACGGTCCGGCGCCGCGCAGGCCGCCGTTCAGCGCGGTGGCGGCGGCGCGATGACGGTGCGGTCGCCGTTGTGCTCGGGGCCAGAGACGATGCCGGCCGCCTCCATCGCCTCGATCAGGCGGGCGGCGCGGTTGTAGCCGATCTTCAGCCGACGCTGCACGCCGGAGATCGACGCGCGCCGCGTCTCGGTGACCACGCGCACGGCCTCGTCGTACAGCGGATCGCTCTCGTCGCCGGACGAGCCGGATTCGGGCAGGCCGGTGGCACCGATGACCTGGCCGTCGCCCATCGACTGCACTTCCTCGAGCACGCCCTCGACGTAGTCCGGGCCCTTGCTGTTCTGGCGCAGGTGGGCGACGACGCGGTGCACCTCGTCGTCGCTGACGAAGGCGCCGTGCACGCGTTCGGGCATCGCCGTACCGGGCGGCAGGTAGAGCATGTCGCCGTTGCCCAGCAGCGTCTCGGCGCCGGACTGGTCGAGAATCGTGCGCGAGTCGATCTTGGAACTGACCTGGAACGCGATCCGGGTCGGAATATTCGCCTTGATGAGACCGGTGATCACGTCCACCGACGGCCGCTGCGTGGCCAGGATCAGGTGGATGCCGGCGGCCCGCGCCTTCTGCGCCAGCCGGGCGATCAGCTCCTCCACCTTCTTGCCGACGATCATCATCATGTCGGCGAATTCGTCGATGAACACGACGATGTACGGCAGTTCCTCCAGCGGGCGCGGCACCTCGCCCAGTTCCGGATTCGGCCGGAACAGCGGGTCCATCAGCGGCTGCCCGGCCTCGCGGGCGTCGTGCACCTTGCGGTTGAAGCCGGCCAGGTTGCGCACGCCGACCGCGCTCATCAGCTTGTAGCGGCGCTCCATCTCGGCGACGCACCAGCGCAGGCCGTTCGCCGCTTCCTTCATGTCGGTGACGACCGGCGCCAGCAGGTGCGGGATGTTCTGGTAGACCGAAAGCTCGAGCATCTTCGGGTCGATCATCAGCATCCGCACTTCCTTGGCGGTGGCCTTGTAAAGCAGGCTCAGCACCATCGCGTTGACGCCGACCGACTTGCCCGAGCCGGTGGTGCCGGCGACCAGCAGGTGCGGCATGCGCGCCAGGTCGACGACCACCGGGCGGCCGCCGATGTCCTTGCCCAGCGCCATCGCCAGCGGCGAAGCGAGCTTGTCGTATTCCTTCGAGCGCAGGATCTCGCTGAGGTAGATCGTCTCGCGGTGCGAGTTCGGGATCTCCAGGCCGACCACCGACTTGCCGGGAATCACGTCGACCACCCGCACGGATTTCACCGACAGGCCGCGGGCGATGTCCTTGTCGAGCGAACTGATCTGGCTGCCCTTGACGCCCGGCGCCGGCTCCATCTCGAAGCGGGTGATCACCGGACCCGGATAGGCGCCGACCACCTGCACCTCGACGCGGAAGTCCTTGAGCTTGAATTCGATCTGTCGCGACAGGGTCTCCAGCGTCTCCTCGCTGTAGCCCTTGGGCTGTTCGCGCGGATCGTCCAGCAGCGAAAGCGGCGGCAGGCCTTCGGCGCCGGCGGCGTTGAACAGCGGGATCTGCTGTTCGCGCTGGGCGCGCTCGGATTTCTCCAGCACCGGCGCGGCACGCGGTTCGATGCGCACCGGTTCGCGCTTGGCGCGCTTGACGGTGTCGGCCTTGCGCACTTCCTCGCGCTCCTCGCGCATCGCCCGGGCGCGCTGCCATTCGGCGGCGTTGCGGGCGCCTTCGCCGAAGCGGCCGAACAGCACGACGACCTTCGCGCCGATCCAGTCCATCACCGCGAACCAGCTCAGGCCCGTCGCCAGCGTCACCGACATCAGCAGCAGCGCCAGCAGGAACAGGTGACCGCCCATGCCGCCGAACACGGTGTGCATCGACTGCCCAACCACCTGGCCGAGGATGCCGCCGGACTGCGCCGGCAGATTCGGCGCCGAACCCCCCTGCGCGTGCGCCAGCCCGCAGGCCGACACCAGGAAACCGACGATGCCGATCAGCCGCAGCGCCGGCCCGAAGTCGACGCGGCCGTCGCCGTCGGAATCCAGGCCGAACAGCGCGATCCAGGCGATGCCGCCCAGCACCAACGGCACCGTGTAGGCGACGTAGCCGAAGAACCAGAACGCGAGGTCGGCCAGGTAGGCGCCGACCAGGCCGCCGACGTTCTGCAGCTCGCCGGTGACGCTGCCCGTGCGCGACCAGCCCGGATCCTGGGTGTCGTAGCTGACCAGACTGGCCAGCAGATAGAGCAGCAGCGGCAGGATGGCGACGAGCGCCAGTTCGCGCCAGAGTTTCTGGCGACGGTCGAGGCCGGTGCTGGAGATGCGTTCGGACGTGCGGGCCACCGAGAGAAATCGCCTCAGCTAAGCGTTATAGACGGCTGTTTATACAGCAATTCACACCATTCCGCGCGCGCCGGTGGGCGACCGCGGCTGGAACGGTGCGGCCTCATGCCTTCGCCTTGATTTGGCCCCGTCGGGCCTACAAGCTACGGGACCTTCGCGACGACGAAATCATACATGACCGCTCCCAAGCACAGCCGCCTGCTCATCCTCGGTTCCGGCCCCGCCGGCTATTCCGCCGCCGTCTACGGTGCCCGCGCCAACCTCAAGCCGGTGCTGGTGACGGGACTGCAGCAGGGTGGCCAGCTGATGACGACCACCGAGGTCGACAACTGGCCCGGCGACGCCCACGGGCTGATGGGGCCGGACCTGATGACGCGGATGCAGGCCCATGCCGAGCGCTTCGAGACCGAGATCGTGTTCGACCACATCCACACCGCCGACCTGTCGCGACGCCCGTTCCGGCTGATCGGCGACAGCGGCGAGTACACCGCCGACGCGCTGGTGATCGCCACCGGCGCCAGCGCGAAATACCTGGGCATCGAAAGCGAACAGAAATACATGGG
>JAKFCL010000059.1:0-15530 GCA_036676665.1 Arenimonas sp.
GGCTGGCGGCCCAGGTCGCGGACGGTCCACCCGCGCACGGCCGGGACGGCCGGCGCGGCGCAGGCGGGCGCGGCTACAGCGTCCACTTCACGGCCGGGTGTTCGCGCAGGGCACCGTGGGCGGCGTCGTAGTCCTCGCGCGAATGGGCCTCGAAGACCGCGGTCACCGACACGTAATTGCCCTTGCTCGACGGCTTCATCGTCGTGCGGTCCAGGTAGACCGTCAGGCCGAGCGCCTCGAGCACCATCGGCACGATCACGTGCAGGTCGGCCTCGGCCGAACCCATCGCGCTGATCTCGAAGACGCCGGGGAACTTGAAGCCGTGTTCGGGGTTGTCGGACTGGATGCTCATCGGTCCCTCATGGGGGCGGCGGGGGCGGTGTCCAAGCCCCCGCGCAGGCCGTCAGTCGGCTTCCCACCACTGCCAGAAATCGTCGCTCATGCGCTTGAAGAAGCCGCCCTCGGCGACATCCGCCAGCGCCACCAGCGGCCGCTCCGCGACCACCTTGCCGTCCAGCGACAGCCGCACGGTGCCGATGCGCTGGCCCTTCTTGATCGGCGCCACCAGCTCCTTGGGCACGTCCATCGTCGGCTTGAGCTCGCCGTAGCGGCCGCGCGGCAGCGTCACCAGCAGGTCCTCGGCGACACCCAGGGCGACGGTGTCGGCTTCGCCGCGCCACAGTTTCTGGTCGGCGACCTTGCTGCCGGCGGTGTAGACGCCATGGGTCTCGAAGAAGCGGAAGCCCCAGTTGAGCAGCGCCAGGTTGCCTTCCTCGCGCAGGCGGAAGCCTTCGCTGCGGCTGCCGCTGTCGATGCCCAGAACGACCGAGATCAGGCGCTGCTCGCCGCGCTGCGCCGACGCGGCCAGGCAGTAGCCGGCGGCGGCGGTATGGCCGGTCTTCAGGCCGTCGACGCTGGCGTCCTTCCACAGCAGGCCGTTGCGGTTCCACTGCTGGATGCCGCCGTAGCTGAATTCCTTGATCTTGTAGAGCGCGTAGTGCTCCGGGAACTGGCTGATCAGCGCCCGCGACAGCAGCGCGATGTCGCGCGCGCTCATCACATGGCCTTCGGCCGACAGGCCGTGGGCGTTCTCGAAGTGCGAGTTCTTCATGCCGATGCGCTGGGCATAGCTGTTCATCAGGTCGACGAACGCCGCCTCGCTGCCGGCCACGTGCTCGGCCAGCGCGATCGCGGCGTCATTGCCCGACTGGATGACCAGCCCGTGCAGCACGTCGTCGAGCTTCACTTCCGAATTCACTTCCAGCGCGCTGTAGCTGCCGTCGGTGCCGGCGCCGCCGCTCTTCCAGGCGTTCTCGCTGATGCGCACCAGGTCGTCGGCCGTGATCTTGCCCTGCGCCATCTCGGCGGCGACGACATAGGACGTCATCACCTTGGTGATGCTCGCCGGCTCCATCGGCGTGTCGACGTTCTCGCCGGCCAGCACCTGGCCGGTGGCGTGATCCATCAGCACCCAGGCCTTCGCGCCGGTGGGCACCGGTGCCGTCGGGGTCGGCGCAGGCTGGGCGGCTGGCGCGGAGGGCACGGGCGCCGGCTTCGGGGCCGGCGTCTGCGCGAACGCGGAGCCCGCCACGAGGGTGGCGAGCGCGAAGGAAAGGAAACGGGAAACGGACATCCTGGACGACTCCAAAATCGGGGGGCGGGTCGCGACGCGACCGGCCGGGAAAGTGCGGCAATGCTAGCGGTTATTCGCTGAATACTCTCGGTTCGGGCAGGCCCAGCCCGCGGAGGCGGCCGAGCACGTCGGCGACCGCGGCGGCCTTGATCGGGCCGATCCGCACACGCCAGACGACGCCGCCCTGCACCGCGACATCGGCGACGTCGACATCGTCGATGCCGGCCTCCTTGAGCTGGCGGGCGATGCGGCGTGCGGTGTCCTTCTCGCGATAGGCGCCGACCTGGACGATCTGGCGGTCGCCCGTCGCCGCCGAAGGCGCCGCCGCACGCGGGGACACCTGCTCGACCCGTGGCGACAGGCCGCGCTCGCCCCGCGGCGGCGCGCTGCCGGCCAGGCGCGCGCCACCGGGCAGCGCCCGCACTTCCACCGGCGCGGTGCCGGAACGGTCCAGGCCGAGCTTCACCGCGGCGGCGAAGCTCAGGTCGATCACCCGGCCGGCGTGGAACGGGCCCCGGTCGTTCACCCGCACGACGACGCTGCGGCCGGTGTCGAGCCGGGTCACGCGGACATAGCTGGGCAACGGCAGGGTCTTGTGCGCCGCGGTGAAGCTGCACATGTCGTAGATCTCGCGGCTGGAAGTCTGCCGGCCGTGGAATTTCTGCCCGTACCACGAGGCGGTGCCGCGCTCGACGTAACCATCGGCGCTGGGCAGCACGCGATAGGCCTTGCCCAGCACCGTGTAAGGCGAACGGTTGCCGTAGGCCGCCGCGGGCTCGGGTTTCGGATCGGGTTCGGGGATGCCGGTGATGTCGAGCGAATGCCCCGGCGCACTGTCGCTGACGCCCGGCGCGTACAGGCCGCCGGGCGTGTAGTCCTCGTCGCGGTGCTCGCGAACCTGCCGGCACGCCAGCGGCACATCCTCGCTGCTGCTGACGCGCGAACGCACGGGCGCCGCGCGCGGTGCCGCGACGGCAGGCGCCGCGGCCGAGGCCGCCGGCGCTCCCGGCTTCACGCCCTTGCCGCCGCAACCGGCCAGCAGGGCCAGCAGCAGCACGCCGCCCACTGCCCTCATGGAGCGTTGGCGACCGGCGTGCCGGCGATCTCGCTGGCGAGCTGGTGCACCGCCATCGCGTACATCGGCGAGCGGTTGTAGCGGGTGATCACGTAGAAGTTCTGGAAGCCGAGCCAGTGCTCGGTGCCGCCGACGCCCTCGAGCGTGACCAGCGTCGCGCGCAGGTCGGCGGGTGGCGTTCCGTGCGGGCGGAAGCCCTTGCCGGCCAGTTCGCCGAGGCTGTACTTGGCTTCCAGCGTGTCGGGCTTGAACGTCACCGACGGATCGTCGGCGAGCGCGCGCGCGACCACCGGCTGCCCACGCTGCCAGCCATGCGCGACGAAGTAGTTCGCGACCGACGCGAACACGTCGGGCAGCGAGCGGAACAGGTCGCGGCGCGCGTCGCCGTCGCCGTCGCGGGCATAGGCGCGGTAGCTGGACGGCATGAACTGGCCGTAGCCCATCGCGCCGGCATAGCTGCCGGTCATCGTGCGCAGGTCGAGCGATTCTTCCTTCGCCAGCACCATCGCCTGTGCCAGTTCGTCGCGGAAGAAGTTCCCGCGCTGCAGTTCGCGCGTGCGCTTCGCCGGATCGCCGCTGTTCGGGTAGAAGAAGCCGAGCGTGTACAGCGCATCGAGCACCCGGTAGCTGCCGGTGTTGCCGCCGTAACTGGTTTCGACGCCGATGATCGCGACGATGTGCTGGGCCGTCACGCCGGTGGCCTGCTCGACCCGGCGCAGCGCGTCGCGGTGGCGCGCCAGGAACGCGCGGCCGTCGGCGATCCGCCGGTCGGTGATGAAGATCGGGCGGTACGTGGCCCACGGCCGCACCGCTTCGGCCGGGCGCGACATCGCGTCGACGATGCTCTGCCGGTACTCGGCCTGCTGCAGCCACGCGTCGATCTCGGCGGCGGCGAGGCCGTACTTCTTCGCCGCGCCCGCGACGAAGGCGGCGCGGCGGGTGGCGAGGTCGGCATCCACCGGCCAGTCGCCCGGCGGCGGCGCGTCGATCACCGACACCGGCGGCGGCGTCGCCGGAGGCGGCGGCGCGACACGGAAGGTCGTCGACGCGGCGGGCGTGGCGGCCGGGGTCGCCGGCGCGGTCGCAGGGGTCGTCGCGGCGACCGGCGTGCCCGTCGCGGAAGCGGTCGCGGCGGGTGCCGTCGCCGTGGGAACGGCGGGCGCCTGCGCGCACGCGGCGGTGCCGGCGAGCAGCAGGGAAACAGTCAGGTGGCGGACGATCCGGGACATGGCATTCATCGGTGCGGGCTGCGGGCAATCTAGCATGGGGTGCATCGGCCCCGGGTTAGCGCGGCGTCGTCATGCATGCGTTTTCCGGTGCGCGCGCGCCGACATCACGATGCCGAACCCGGCCAGCAGCGACACCGCGGACGTGCCGCCGTAGCTCAGCAGCGGCATCGGCACGCCGACCACCGGCAGCAGGCCGGCGACCATGCCGCCGTTCACCAGCACGTACACCGAGAACGTCATCGCCAGCGCGCCGGCCAGCAGGCGCGAGAAGCTGTCGCGCGCCTCGGCGGCGATCCACAGGCAGCGGCCGATCACGAACAGGTACAGCGCGAGCAGCACGACCACGCCGAGCCAGCCCCACTCCTCGCTGAGGACGGAGAAGATGAAGTCGGTGGTGTGCTCGGGCAGGAAATCCAGGTGCGCCTGGCTGCCCTGCCCCCAGCCCTTGCCGCTGAGGCCGCCGGAGCCGATCGCGATCTTGGACTGGATGATGTTCCAGCCGGTGCCGAGCGGGTCGGATTCGGGATTCATGAACGTCAGGATGCGGTCGCGCTGGTACGGCATCAGGAACGTCCACGCGACCGGCAGCGCCGACAGGCCCAGGCCGGCGAACAGCGCGATCCGCCACCAGGCGATGCCGGCCAGGAACACCGCGAACACGCCGGACGCCGCCACCAGCATGCCGGTGCCGAGGTCGGGCTGCAGGATGATCATGCCGACCGGCACGCCGATGATCACCGCGCACACGGCCAGCACGCCCCAGCGCGGCGGCAGCACCGCCGCATGCAGGTACCACGCCAGCATCATCGGCACCGACAGCTTCAGCAGCTCGCCCGGCTGAAGGTAGAACACGCCCAGGTTCAGCCACAGGTTGGCGCTGCGCCCGGAGCCGAACACGAACACCAGCGACAGCAGCACGAGGCTGCCCGCGTACGCCAGCGGCGTCCACAGGCGCAGTCGCGCCGGCGGCAGCCGCGAGATCAGCACCATCGCCGCCAGCCCGATGCCGAAACGCACGCCCTGCGACAGCACCAGCCGGCTGTTCTCGCCGGACGCGCTGGCGAGCACGACCAGGCTGATCAGCATGATGCACAGCAGGGCCAGCAGCAGCGGCAGGTCCACCTTCTCGAACAGGCGCACCGCCATCGCCTGCAGCCAGCGCAGCAGGGCGTTCATCGCGCGGGCTCCTCGGGCGCGGGCAGCAGCCAGGCATCGAGGATCTTGCGGGCGATCGGCGCGGCGGCGCGCGACCCGGAGCCGCCGTGCTCGACCAGCACCGCGACGGCGATCTTCGGATCCTCGGCCGGTGCGAACGCGATGAACCACGCCTGGTGGCGCAGGTGGTACGGCAGCGAATTGGGATCGGTGTTGGCCAGGCCCTTGCGGCTCGTGCGCTGCACGGTGCCGGACTTGCCGGCGATGTGGTACGGCGAACCGACCGCCGAACCGCGGCCGGTGCCGGTCGGTCCGTGCATCACCGCGACCATGCCGTCGACGACCGCGGCGAGGTTGGCGTCGTCGGGCACCAGCCGCTCCGGCGGCGGCAGTTTCTCGGGCACCTTCGGCGCGTTGAACCCGGCCTGGCTGGCGCGCACCAGGTGCAGCTTGTGGCGCACGCCGCCGCTGGCCAGCATCGCCGTACCCTGCACCATCTGCAGCGGCGTGGTCACCCAGAACCCCTGGCCGATGCCGGAATTGACGGTGTCGCCGGGATACCAGTCCACGCCCATCTGCCGGCGCTTCCACGATCGCGACGGCCGCACGCCGGGAATCTCGCCGCTGAGGTCGATGCCGGTGGGTTCGCCGAAGCCGAGCCGGCCCATGAAGGTGTCGAGGCGGTCGACGCCCAGGTCCATCGCCAGCCGGAAGTAGTACGTGTTGACCGACTGCGCCAGCGATTCGCGCAGGTCGACGGCGCCGTGGCCGCCGGCGCGCCAGTCGCGATAGCCGCGGCCGCCGCCGGGCAGGAAGAATTCGCCGGTCGACAGCGTGCGGTCCTCCGGCTTGCGAAGGCCGTACTCGAGTCCGGCCAGCGCGACGAAGGGCTTGATCGTCGAACCGGGCGGGAAACCGCCGAGCACCACGCGGTTGAACAGCGGCCGCGACGGCGCCTGCAGCTTCTGCCAGTCGGCATGGCTGATGCCGTTGATGAAGAGGTTCGGGTCGTAACCGGGCAGGCTGACCATGCCCAGGATCTCGCCGGTGGCCGGGTCCACCGCCACCGCGGCGCCGTCCTTGCCCTCGAACGCGTCGACCATCGCCTGCTGCAGGCGGGCGTCGACGCTGAGCCACAGGTCGGCGCCGGGCGTGGCGTCGTGCCGACGCAGCACGCCGAGCGCCCGGCCCTCGACGTTGGTCTCGATTTCCTCGTAGCCGATCTCGCCGCGCAGGCGCATCTCGTGGAACCGCTCGATGCCCGCCTTGCCGATATGCGTCAGCGCCGTGTTGCGGCTGTCGCCCATCGCCACCAGGTCGTCGGCGTCGACGCGGCCGACGTAGCCGATGACGTGCGAGAACAATTCGCCGTACGGATAGCGCCGCGTCAGGTACGGCACGACCTCGACGCCGGGAAAGCGGTGCCGGTTCACCGCCAGCCGCGCGAGCTCGCCCTCGTCGAGCCGCAGCTTCAGCGGCACCGGGCGGAAGCCGCGGGTGGCACGGCGGGCTTCGCGGAAACGCTGCAGGTCCTCGTCGTCGATCGCCACCAGCTTGCCCAGCTCGGCGAGCGTGGCGTCGAGGTTTTCGACCTGTTCGGAGACGATTTCCAGCCGGTAGGCCGGCACGTTGTCGGCCAGCAGGCGGCCATTGCGGTCGTAGATCAGCCCGCGCGCCGGCACGATCGGCCGCGGCTTGATGCGGTTGGCTTCCGAGCGCGTCTGGTATTCCTCGTGCTGCAGCACCTGCAGGCGGAAATAGCCGCCGGCCAGCCCGATCGTCGCGACGGCGATGCCGAGGAACCCCACCAGCGCGCGCCGGCGGAACTGCTCGGTCTCGGCGCCGAGGTTCTTCAGTCGCTGCCGGCGGCCGCTCTTCATCGGCTCAGCCGGCGCGCTCGCGCTCGCGCAGGCGCAGGCGCAGGCCGTCGAGCAGCAGGAACTGCCACGGCCACAGCGCGAAGCCGAGCACCGGCGACAGCCACGTGCCCCAGGCGGGCAGGCCGTCGCCGGCGACCAGGTGGATCGCCGTGGCGATCAGCCGGTCGTTGAGCAGCAGCGCGAACACCGCGCCCGCCTGCTGCCACAGCGGGAAGAAGCGCAGGCGGGCCCGGAAGCGCTGCACGAGGAACGCCAGGATCACCAGCCGCAGTGCCTGTTCGCCGAACAGCGATCCCGACACCAGGTCGGCCAGCAGGCCGCAGAAGAACGCGACGCCGAGGCCGACATGGTCGGGCGCCTCGAGCAACCAGTAGCACAGCAGCATCGCCAGCAGGTACGGGCGCGCCAGCTGCACGCCCGGCGGCAGCGGCAGCACGAGCACCAGCAGGCCGACGAACAGGCTGCCGTAGATCAGCCAGGCGGAGGGGACGCGGTTCACTGGCGGGTCTCCGGCGGCGGCGGTTCGGCCGCGGGCGCCGTGTCGGCGGCACCGGCGGGGGCCGGTGTTCCGGACGGTGTTCCGGCGTCCGGTTCCGGCGGCTCCGGCGGCTGCGGCGGCGCCGGCGGGCCCGCGTCGGCCTCGCTCGGCGCGTTGCTGACCAGCAGCACTTCCAGGCCGCGATCCAGGCGCGCCGCCGGCCGCGCCTCGGCGACCACGAACAGGCGGGTGTCGTCCGGATGCAGGCTTTCGATCGTGCCGACCGGGAAGCCCGCCGGGAAGCGGCCGCCCATGCCCGAGGTCACCAGCCGGTCGCCGACGCGGATGTCGGCGCTCTGCGGGATGTTGGGCAGGCGCAGCTGGTCGGTGCGGCCGGTGCCGAAGGCGATCGTGCGCAGGCCGGAACGCGCCACCTGCACCGGGATCGCGTGTTCCGGATCGGTCAGCAGCAGCGCGGTGGCGCGATGCGGGCCCACCTCGATCACCTGGCCGAGCACGCCGCCGGCGTCGATCATCGCCTGGCCGACCAGCACGCCGTCTTCGCTGCCGGCTTCGAGCACGATGCGCTGCCGGGTCGGGTCGAGATCGATGTCCAGGATGCCGACGAGCTTGGCCGTGAGGCGGTAGCCGCGCGTGCCGCCGAGCAGTTCGCGCAGGCGCTGGTTTTCCTCGGCGACCGCCAGCAGGCGGTGCAGGCGGCTGGAACTGACCTGCAGTTCCTGGCGCAGGCGCTCGTTTTCGGCCTGGAGGTCGCCGCGGCTGGAAAACAGTTCGCCGATGCCGCCGGCGAGCCGGCCCGGAGCCGCGGCCAGCCACCACACCGGTTCGGCGAGCAGCGAGAGGCGCTGGCGCGCCTGCGTTCCGAAGCCGCCGCGCTGGTCGGCGACCATCAGCATCGTCGCGAGCGCGAGCCAGGCCAGCAGCGGCAACGTGCCGCCGGCGCTTTCGCTCAGGCGCGGGGCGGGGGAGCCGGGGTAGGCCAAGGCAGGTTCGCCAGGATTACTCCGGCGAGAAGAACTCGTTGCCGTGCATGTCGATCAGCTCCAGCGCCCGGCCGCCACCACGGGCGACGCAGGTCAGCGGGTCGTCGGCGACGTGCACGTGCAGGCCGGTTTCCTCGGAGATCAGCTTGTCGAGGTCGCGCAGCAGCGCGCCGCCGCCGGTGAGCACGATGCCGCGCTCGGCGACGTCGGCGCACAGTTCCGGCGGGGTCTGTTCCAGCGCCTGCTTGACCGCGCTGACGATGCCGCTGAGCGGTTCGTGCAGGGCCTCGAGCACTTCGTTGGAGTTGATGACGATCATGCGCGGCACGCCCTCGGCGAGGTTGCGGCCGGAGACTTCCATCTCCTTGACGACCTGCTGGGGGAAGGCGCAGCCGATTTCCAGCTTGATGCGCTCGGCGGTGGTTTCGCCGATCAGCGTGCCGTGGTTGCGGCGCACGTAGTTGATGATGGCTTCGTCGAAGCGGTCGCCGCCGATGCGCACCGACTGCGAATAGACGATGCCGTTGAGCGAGATCACCGCGACCTCGGACGTGCCGCCGCCGATGTCGATGACCATCGAGCCGCGCGCCTCGTCGACCGGGATGCCGGCGCCGATCGCCGCCGCCATCGGTTCCTCGATCAGGTACACCTCGCGGGCGCCGGCCTCCTCGGCCGATTCCTTGATCGCACGGCGCTCGACCTGGGTCGAGCCGCACGGCACGCAGATCAGCACCCGCGGGCTCGGCCGCAGGAAGCGCGACGTGTGCACCTTCTTGATGAACTGCTTCAGCATCTCTTCGGTGTGGGTGAAGTCGGCGATGACGCCGTCCTTCATCGGGCGATGCGTGGTGATGTTGCCGGGCGTCCGGCCGAGCATCCGCTTGGCCTCGGCGCCGACGGCGGCCACTTCGCGGCCGCCATGGCCATGACGGACGGCGACCACGGACGGCTCGTTCAGGACGATGCCCTGGCCGCGGACGAAGATGAGGGTGTTGGCGGTGCCGAGATCGATCGAGAGGTCGTTCGAAAACAGGCCGCGGAGCTTCTTGAACATCGTGGGGGAAGCCTGCCGGGAGTCGGTTTGCGTGGGCTGGCTAGCGTACTGGCCGCGCGCCCCGCGGGCAAGGAAAAATGCCGTTATTTCCGTGCCTTCCGGGCGGCCGCAAGCTACCATGGGCGCCCTTGCGGGGCGGCATGCCCCGCCCCCGCCCCCCCGAGGTTAGACGATGCCCTCTGCCCTGATCTGCGGTTCCCTGGCCTACGACACCATCATGGTGTTCCAGGACCAGTTCAAGAACCACATCCTTCCGGACAAGGTGCACATCCTCAACGTGTCCTTCCTGGTGCCGCGGATGCGCCGGGAGTTCGGCGGCTGCGCGGGCAACATCGCCTACAACCTGAAGCTGCTGGGCGGCGACCCGGTGCCGATGGCGACCGTGGGCCAGGATTTCGGGCCGTACCGGGATCATTTCGCGGCGTGCGACATCCGGATGGACCATGTGAAGGAAATCGCCGACCTCTACACCGCCCAGGCCTTCATCACCACGGACCTGGACGACAACCAGATCACCGCCTTCCACCCCGGCGCGATGATGCGCTCGTACGAAAACCACGTGCGCGACGTCGCCGACATCGGCTTCGGCATCGTCGGACCCGACGGTTACGAGGCGATGCTGCAGAATTCGCGGGAGTTCGCCGAACTCGGCATTCCCTTCATCTTCGACCCGGGCCAGGCGATGCCCCTGTTCAACGGCCGCGAGCTGACGGCGATGCTCGAGCAGTCGACCTACGTCACGGTCAACGACTACGAGTCGAACCTGCTGCAGGACAAGACCGGCCTGAGCACCGCCCAGATCGCCGAGCGTGTGCAGGCCTACATCATCACGCGCGGCCCCAAGGGCTCGGAAGTGCATGCCAAGGGCGGCGAGATGCTGATCCCGGCGGCCAACGCGATGCGCGTGGTCGACCCGACCGGCTGCGGCGACGCCTATCGCGCCGGGCTGATCTACGGGCTGATGAACGGCATGGACATGGCCACCACGGGCCGGATCGCCTCGCTGATGGGCGCGCTGAAGATCGAGCACCTGGGTCCGCAGAACCAGCGCTTCGATTACGAGGAGTTCTCGGAGCAGTTCCGCCAGCAGTTCGGCTACGCGCTGCGCTGAGGCGCGGAAAAGGCGCCGGATCGCTCCGGCGCCCTCCGTTTCGGGCCCCGCCGGGATTCCCGGCGGGGCCCTGTTCCTCAGAACTCCTGCGAGAACCGCAGGCCCCAGGTGCGGGGCTGGGCCACGACGTCGTACGGCTGGTCGCCGCAGGTGCCTTCGGCGCACTGCGTGAAGCGCGACAGCTCGGCACGCTCGTCCGTGGCGTTCTTCACGTAGAAGTCGACGTTCCAGGAGTTGCGGCCGAAGCCCGCCGACAGGTCGAGCATCGTGTAGGCGTCCAGGGTGCCCAGGATGTCGCTGATCGACTCGCGCATGTCCGTCTCGCGCTCGCCCTCGTGCACCACCCGTCCCTGGAAGTAGATGTCGTAGCCGCCGCGTTCGAACTCGTAACGGGCCAGCACGTTGCCCTTGAAGGGCGCGGTGATCGGCAGCTGCGTTCCCGCGAACGCGCGGTCGTAGGGCCAGTTCGGATCGGAGCACTCGGTGACCGGCGTGCCGTCGGGTTCGGACTGGCCGCAGTAGTTCTCCGTGAGCTCGGCGTCGTAGAACGCGACGCCACCGCTGATCCGCAGGTTGTACGTGGCCGCCCAGCTCAGGTCCATCTCGAGACCGCGGACGCGACCGTTGTTCGCGTTCTTGATCTCGGTGAGGCCGTTCTGGCCGAGGATCGAGAACTGGAAGTCCTCCCAGTCCTGCTGGAAAACGGCGCCGTTGAACACCACGCGACCATCGGCGAAGCCGGCCTTCCAGCCGAGTTCCCAGTTGGTCAGGTAGTCGGACAGGTACGGGGGCAGCGTCGCGCGGCGGTTGATGCCGCCCGGCCGGTAGCCTTCCGACCACGTGCCGTAGACCATGATGTCGTCGGTCACGTCGTAGCTGATGTTGAACTTGCCGATGTGGTCCTTCTCCTCGACGGTCTTGTCGAAGAACGCGCACGGCGCGTCCTCGAACGGCGGCGCCGCGGGATCGGCCAGGCAGGCGGCCTCGCCGTACGTCGGATTGCCCGACCAGCCGGCACCGAAGCCGAAGAAGCCCTTCAGGCTGTTGTCGACCTCGAAGAAGCGCATGCCGGCGGTCGCCGTCAGGCGGTCGGTGAGGTCGAACGACACCTCGCCGAAGATCGCCCGGTCGCGGTCCCAGCGGTCCTGCTTCGTCAGCCAGATCGTGTCCTCCCAGCCCGGCACCTCGATCGCCGTGGCGATGTTGTCGATGAAGTACCGTTCCTCGATGTCGTTCTTCTGCTCCTGCCAGAACACGCCGGCGACGAAGCGGAAGCGGTTGTCGGCCGGCGAGGCGATGCGCAGCTCGTGGCTGGTCTTGCGGAAGGCGTTGTCGGCCTGGATGTACTGCGACGGATCGATGGTGACGCCGTTGTCGTCGTAGAACTCGTACTGGTACAGCGTGTCGTACCAGTAGGCGTAGTCGGTGTAGTCCGACTCCGTCTCGAGGTCGCGGTTGAAGTGCGAGAACGCGTAGGTCAGGTCGAAGTTGCCGATCTTGCCCTGCACGGTCAGCGCCGACTGCGTCCAGTGGTCCTGCGCGGTCTGCGGCTTGTACTGGCGGGTGGCGAGCTCGCCGATGTTGCGGTCGACGCCGTTGCTGCCGTTGAGGAACTGGTTCTGCGTGATCACCGACGGAGTGATGGTCCAGTCGTCGCCCAGCTCGATGCCCAACGCCAGCCGGGCGCCGGCGGTATCGACGTAGTTGAAGTCCTCCCCGGCGAACTCCGCGTTGTCGATCGTGACCCCCGCGGTCGGGAAGGTGAGAGTGCCGAACTCGTTGTCGATGTAGCCGGCGTCGCGCTTCTCCCACGCGACCATGCGCAGCGCCATGCTGTCGCTCATCGGCAGGTTGACGAAGCCTTCGAGCACGTGGCCGGTGCCGCCGTGATCGATCGTGTTGAACTCGACGCCGTAGCCGGACGCGAAGCCGGTCGGGTCGGGCTTGTTGGTGATGATGCGGATCGTGCCGGCCAGCGAACTGGCCCCGTACAGCGTGCCCTGCGGGCCGGCGAGCGCTTCGACGCGGGCCAGGTCGTACGGATGGATGTCGATCGCGCCGCGGATGGTCGTGATCGGCTGCTCGTCCAGGTACACGCCGACCGTGGGCAGCGAACCGGAATGGTTGCCGTCACCGCCGCTGGCGACGCCGCGCATGTAGATCTGCGAGTTGCTCGGCACCTCGCCCAGGCGCTGGAACGACACCGCCGGAAACGCCGCGGTGATGTCCTCGAGGTCGTCGATGTTCAACTGGTCGAGCTGCTGGGTGCCCAGCACGGTGATGCTGATCGGCACCTCCTGCAGGTTCTCGGTGCGCTTCTGCGCGGTCACCGTCACCGCGTCGAGCACCGGCGCCGTTTCTTCCGCCGGCGGCGCCGCGTCCTGGGCCCAGGCCATCGGCGCGAATGCCAGGCAGATGGCTGCGGCCAGCGGCGCCCTCGCGAATCGTTTTCGTGTATTGGTCCTGCTCATCCTCGTCTCCCCGGGTTCATGTTGCAGTGGTTCGGTACGCCGCCACGACCCCTGGCGGCACATCCGGATACTCGTCGAGCACGTCCCCCAGCGCGGCCTTCAGCGGGCCGAGCCACGGCTCGAAATGGCGCCAGTGGTCGACGCCGTCCTTGTAGATCGGTTGCCGTACCTGTTCGGAGCTGGCGGTGCGCACCGGCCGGTCGTTCTCGAAGAAGCGCAGGCAGGCCGGATCGAATTCGAGGCCGCAGTGCGCGAGCAGCGCCCGCACCTCGGCTTCGGTGTCTTCCACCAGCCGTTCGTAGACGACGCGGTGCACCCGCCCGGGCAGCACGTCGTCGAAATGGGCCATCAGCGCGACGTACTCGCGGTAGTAGCGGCCGATGTCCTCCAGCGAATAGCTGAACGCCTGGCCGCGGGCGAAATACTGCTTGAAGCCGGAGAAACAGCAGGCCAGCGGATGCCGGCGCACGTCGACGATGCGGGCATTGGGCAGCATCAGGTGGATCAGGCCGACATGCAGGAAGTTGTTCGGCATCTTGTCGATGAAGCGCGGCCGGCCGGTCTTGCGGTGCACGCGGGTGCGCGCCATGTACTGCTCGCCGTAGTCGCGGAAGCGTTCCGGCGGCAGTGCGGCGATCGCGTCGTGGTAGGAGGTGCCGTTGCCGTCGGCGGCGAGCCGACGCAGTTCGTGCGTCAGCGCGATCACTTCGGGCAATTCCATCGTGCCTTCGACCTGCGGGTGGGTCGAGAGGATCTGCTCCACCAGCGTCGAACCCGCGCGGGGCAGGCCGAGGACGAAGATCGGATCGTCGGCCGCGCAGCCCGCACCTTCGCGGGCCCGCAGGAAGTCGGACGTGAACAACCCGATCGAGCGCTGCACGCGCCCGCGGGCATCCTCCGGGCGATAGGGCAGCCGGGAACGGCGCAGGTGGTTGCCGCGCTCGTAATGGGCGAAGGCCGTCGGGTAGTCGGCGGCGTCCTCGAGCGCCTTGGCCAGCGCGAACTCGAACTGGGCACGCTGGTCGGGATCGAGGTCGCTGCGCCCGAGCTGGTGGCGCATCGCCGCGATATCGGCGGCGTCGAAGCGGAACGTCTTGAGGTTGGCCAGGCTCCAGTACGCCTCGCCGAACCCGGGCTCGAGCGCGATGCTGCGACGATAGGCCGCAATCGCGCGCTCGCGTAAGCCGGCCGTCTTGAGCGCGTGCCCGAGACTGAGCCAGATGCGGCCGTGGTCGGGATATTCGCGCACGAGGCCGTCGTAGAGTTCGATCGCCGGGGTGTAATCGCCGATCCGGCAGAGGATCACCGCCTTGAGGTTGCGGGCGCTCGGGTGATTCGGGTCGTCGCGCAGCAGGGTCTCGACGTGGTGCAGTGCGAGTTCGGGCTTGTTCGCCCGGTGCAGCACCATCGCGAGGTTCTGGCGCGCCGCCTGGAAGGTCGGCGCGAGTTCGACGCCTCGAGACAGCAGGCGTTCGGCATCCTCGAGGCGCCCGATGCGGGCCGCGACCTCGGCCAGCATGCGGATCGCCGCGACATCGGTCGGCGCCTGCCGGAGGTGGTCGCGCAGCAACCGTTCCGCGACCGGGATGTCGTTCGCCGCGAGCGCCTGGGCCGCCGACATCAGCCGCGGATCGGAAGTGGCATGGCGGACATGTTCGGCGTGGGCCGCTTCTGCGCCGGCGGCGTCGCCGGTGGCCGCGAGATGATCCGCGAGCGCCAGCCAGGCGCCGGGCAGCGCCGGCGTCCGGGCCACCGCTTCGCGGAGTGCGGCGATGGCGTCGTTGCCACGGCCGGCGCGGGCGTGCAGCCGTCCGAGCTCCAGCAGCGGCGCGCCCCAGTCGGCATGGCGCCCCGCGAGATCGAGCAGGCGCCGATGGGCGGCGTCGGACCGGCCGCACGCCGCATCCGCCTGCGCGAGCAGGAGCTCCGTCGGAGGATGCGCGGGGACGGCGGCGAGGATCTCCGCCGCCTGACGGCAGGCCAGCTCGGGGTCCCGGGCGAGGAGCCGCGCGGCGTTGGCGAACGCGGTGTCCAGCGTCGCCGAAGGTTCGGTTGCCGCAATCATGGATTGAACCTGCGCCTGCCCGGGTGGGATCGCTGTCCGTGGGCGGCCGCGTGGCCGCTGCTGTGTCCGTGACGGGGGCCCGGGAGACCAGAATCGCCTGTCGACGTTGCCAATTTCTTAACATGTTTGACGGCCGGCTGTCGACCGCGGCGGAAGCCACCAGCTGCGGCGGGAGCTCCCCTGCGCCGGAACGCGCACGCCGGCGAGGCGCCGGGGCAGGCGCCGGGGGTTCGGGCCATCGTCGAGCAATTGCCGCCGGAAGCGGGTGGGTATTCCCGGGCGGCCGGTGCCGGAGCGCCAAAGCAAAACCCCCCGCAGCGGGGCGGGGGGTTTTCGGGGGCACAAAAGGGAAAGGCCGGTCCCTGTGGGGACCGG
>JAKFCL010000060.1:0-15180 GCA_036676665.1 Arenimonas sp.
TCGGCGATGCCCGAGGAAACCGCGGAGTTGCCGATATTCGCGTTGACCTTGGTCAGGAAGTTGCGGCCGATGATCATCGGCTCCAGTTCCGGGTGGTTGATGTTGGCCGGGATGATCGCCCGGCCGCGGGCGACCTCGTCGCGGACGAACTCGGGCGTCATGCGCTTCTGGATGTTCGCGCCGAAGGTCTCGCCGGCGTGCTGGCGCAGCAGGTGCGCCTCGGTGATCGCCTCGATGCGCTGGTTCTCGCGGATCGCGATGTACTCCATCTCGGGCGTGACGATGCCGCGGCGGGCGTAATGCATCTGCGTGACGTTGGCGCCGGCCAGCGCGCGCCGCGGCGGCCGCAGCGCCGGGAAGCGCACGGCATCGAGCCGGTGGTCGGCGGCGCGGCCGCGGCCGAATTCGGAACTCAGCCCGGCCAGCGGCGCACTGTCGCCGCGTTCGGCGATCCATTGCGCGCGCACGGCGGCGAGGCCCGCGCCGAGGTCGATCGTCGTGTCCGGGTCGCTGTAGGGGCCGGAGGTGTCGTACACGGTGAACGGCGCATTGGCTTCCTGGATGCCGTACATGCGCGGCGTCGGGTCCAGCGCGATCTCGCGCATCGGCACCCGCACGTCCGGGCGCGAGCCTTCGACGTGGATCTTGCGCGAGCCGGGGATCGGCCGCGTCACGGATTCGGAAAGCTGCTGGGCCTGGCGCAGCAGTTCGGTCGGCAGGGCATTCATCGTCTTCGTCCTCTTTGGCCCCGGGCGGGGCGGAACGAAGCGGCGGCGCGTGGGAAGAAATGGGGACAGAGATATTTATCCTGTCCGGACGCGGACAGGATAAATATCTCTGTCCCCATTTCTTCTTCGCGAAGCTTCCCTACGCCGGTATCAGCCGGATCAGGTTCGAAGGGTCTGTCTCAGCCCGGGCAAGCCCGGGCACCCCCGCTTCAGGGGGCCATTCTTCCACGACCCGGGGGTGTCGGCCAGTTGTCCGGGAAAGGGGTCGCCTCCGCTCCCGGTGGGCAGTGATTGGCCAGATTGTCAGCCTGCGCTGTCGGGCATCCGGATAACGGACAAGAACGCGTGGCGGCGCGGCGGCGGCGGAAGTGGCGGCTACCATCGGCGACTTCGACGCGACGCGTCGACATCACGCCAAACGAGGACGCCCATGCCACGCATCACCCCTCCGGTCCGTCGCGTCCGGCATACGCGCCCCGGCGCCTGGCGGCTGCCGCTGCTGGTGTTCCTGCTCGCCTGGCTGCCCGTTGCCGCCCACGCGCAGCTCGCGCAGATGCTCATCGTGGCCAACCAGACGCGGACGATCAATCGCGCGCTCGCGGATGGCAAGGGCGTGCTGATCGCGCGCAAGACCGTGTTCGACCCGATGACCGACATCGGCGAACAGCCGTCGGTGATGGGCGGCGACTATCGGCCGCCGCTGACGTACTGGCTGCACCGCGGCACCGGCACCGCGCTGGTGCTCGGCGGTTACGACAGCGAGGAAGGTCGCGGCAAGCTGCTGACGCCCGAGTACCACTTCTTCATCCTCGAGCCTGGCCTGTACGACCTGGCCGGCTACGTGCGCAAGACGCGACGCACCAGCACGATGCAGGGCGTGCGGCCGTCCGCGACCCCGGCGCGGTCCTCGCTGGGCTTCGTCGGCTATTCGACGACCACGCTGCCGGCGATCCAGTCCTACACCGCCTGGGTTCCGCCGAGCGCGGCCGGCACCACGTTCGACGGCGAGACGATCACCGAGTGGTACGAACCGGGTTATTACCAGGACCGCGCCCGGCTGGTGGCGGACGATGCCCTGCTGATCGACATGCGCGGCCTCGTGCCCAACGCCGCCGACGGCGAAGGCAACATCGCCAGTTTCCTGCTCGAGGCGGGGCAGATCGCCGTGGTCAGCGATTTCCGCATGAAGTTCGAGCACGGCGACTGCGACGTCCCGGCCCCGGGCCACTGGGTATGCGCGCTGGAGACGCTGGATTTCGCCATGCCGTTCGTGCCCCAGCAGCAGGACGCGCAGCAGGCGATGCTGGCCACCGGCTACAAGGCCAAGCTGGTGCAGAAGGTGTCGACCGCGCTGCTGGTGCCGGGCCGGCTCTTCGCCGACCGGCCGATGGCGCTGGCGACGGACCTGCGCACCACCCGCGGCGAACCGTACGCGGAGTTCAGCGCGACGACCCGCTGACGGCGGGCCGCCGCGCCGGCGCAAGGCCCGTCAGGCGCGGGCTTCCGAATCGAAGGGCTGCGGCCCCGCCGGCGCCTTCGCCGGCTCCGGCGCCGGGATGCGGAACCACGCCGCGTACAGCGCCGGCAGGAACAGCAGCGTCAGCGCGGTGGCGACGATCAGGCCACCCATGATCGCCACCGCCATCGGCCCGAAGAACACGCTTCGCGACAGCGGGATCATCGCCAGCACCGCGGCGAGCGCGGTCAGCACGATCGGCCGGAAGCGGCGCACCGTCGCCTCGACGACGGCCTCGGACGGCGAATGCCCCGACGCGATGTCCTGCTCGATCTGGTCCACCAGGATCACCGAGTTGCGCATGATCATGCCGCTGAGCGCGATCGTACCCAGCATCGCCACGAAGCCGAACGGCACGCGGAACACCAGCAGGAACAGCACCACGCCGATCAGCCCCAGCGGGGCCGTCAGCAGCACGATCACCGTGCGCGGGAAGCTGCGCAGCTGCAGCATCAGCAGCGTCGTCACCACCAGCAGGAACAGCGGCACGCCGGCGGCGACCGAGCGCGAGCCGCGGCCGGAATCCTCGACGGTGCCGCCCGTCTCCAGCAGGTAGCCGGACGGCAGCTGCGCCCGCACGTCCTCGAGCGTCGGCAGGATCTGCGCGGTCACGCTCGGCGGCGTGGTGTCGCCGTAGATGTCGGCGCGCACGGTGACCGTCGGCAGGCGGTTGCGGTGCCAGATGATGCCGTCCTCGAAACCGTACTCGAGCGTGGCGATCTGCGACAGCGGAATGCTGCCGCCGTTGCCGGTCGGCACGGCCAGGCTGCCGAGGAGCGACAGCCGGCGGCGCTCGTCCTCGGGGCCGCGCAGCAGTATCTCGACCAGCTCGTTGCCTTCGCGGTAGGTGCTGACCGTGGTGCCCGACAGCGAGCCGCGCAGGAACCCGGCCACCTGCGCCGAGCTGACGCCCAGCACGCGGGCGCGCTCCTGGTCGATCTGCAGGCGCACGACCTTGCTGGGCTCGTCCCAGTCGAGGTTGACGTTGCTGACGTACTCGTTGGCGCGCACGCGTTCGGCGACCAGCCGCGCCAGCCGGCGCACTTCGTCGACATGCTCGCCCGACACCCGGAACTGGATCGGGAAGCCGACCGGCGGACCGTTCTCGAGCCGCGAGACACGCGCCTGCACGTCGGAGAATTTCGCGTCGAACAGCCCGATCAGCCATTCACGCACGGCTTCGCGCGATTCGATGTCGCGGGTGATCAGCACGAACTGGGCGAAACCGGCCTGCGGCAGTTTCTGGTCCAGCGGCAGGTAGAAGCGCGGCGAGCCGGTGCCGACGTAGGCGACGTAGCTCTCGATGTCCTTGCGCGCGGCCAGCTCGCCTTCGAGCCGCTTCGCCACCGCCTCGGTGGCCTGCAGCGACGCGCCCTCGGCCAGCTCCAGGTCGACCATCAGCTCCAGCCGGGTCGACGACGGGAAGAACTGCTGCGGCACGAAGCGGAACATCAGGATCGCCACGACGAACGCCGCGACGGTGATCGCGATCACCGTCTTGCGGTATTGCACGCACCAGGTCACCCAGCCGCGGAAGCGCGAGTAGAACGGGGTCGCGTACGGGTCATGGCGGGCTTCGCCGTCGTCGTGCGCCGGCGGTGCCGGCAGCAGCCTGTAGCCCAGGTACGGAATGAACACCACCGCGGCGATCCACGACAGCAGCAGCGAGATCGTCACCACCTGGAAGATCGACCGGGTGTATTCGCCGGTGCTCGATGCCGCGGTGGCGATCGGCAGGAAGCCGGCGGCGGTGACCAGCGTGCCGGTCAGCATCGGGAACGCGGTGGACTTGTAGGCGAAGGCGGCGGCGCGGATGCGGTCGTAGCCCTGTTCCATCTTCACCGCCATCATCTCCACGGCGATGATCGCGTCGTCCACCAGCAGTCCCAGGCCAAGCACCAGCGCGCCGAGCGAGATCTTGTGCAGGCCGATGCCGAAGTAGTGCATCGCCGCGAACGTCATCGCCAGCACCAGCGGGATCGACAGCGCCACCACGAGGCCGGTGCGGAAACCCAGCGAGAAGAAGCTCACCAGCAGCACGATGCCGACCGCCTCGGCGAGCACGCGCATGAACTCGGCGACGGAGCTGCGCACCGCCTTGGGCTGGTCGGACACTTTCTCCAGCGTCATGCCGACGGGAAGCTGCTGCTGCAGCCGCTCGAACTCGCGGTCGAGCACCTCGCCCAGGCGGATGATGTCGCCGCCGGCGCGCATCGACACGGCCAGGCCGATGGCGTTCTCGCCCATGAAGCGCATCCGCGGGGCCGCCGGGTCGGCGAAGCCGCGCTTGATGTCGGCCACGTCACCGAGGCGGAAGCTGCGGTCGCCCACGCGGATCGGGAAATCGGCGATCTGCTCGACGCTGTCGAACTGGCCGGTCACCCGCAGCTGCACGCGGTCGGTGGCGGTTTCGACGAAGCTGGCGGGCGCCACCGCGTTCTGTTCGTCGATCGCCTTCTGCACCTGCGCCAACGGCACGCCGAGCGTGGCCAGCTTGGTGTTGCTCAGCTCGATCCAGATCTTCTCGTCCTGCAGGCCGACCAGTTCGATCTTGCCGACGTCGGGAACGCGCAGCAGTTCCAGCTCGATGCGCTCGGCATAGTCCTTCAGGGTCGCGTAGTCGAACCCGTCGCCCGACAGCGCGTAGATGTTGCCGAAGGTGTCACCGAACTCGTCGTTGAAGAACGGGCCGACCACGTCGCGCGGCAGCGTGTGGCGGATGTCGCCGACCTTCTTGCGCACGTCGTACCAGAGCTGCGGCAGCTCGCGCGACAGCATCGAGTCGCGCGACATCAGCATCACCAGCGATTCGCCGGGGCGCGAGTACGAACGCACGAACTCGTAGCGGCCGGTTTCCATCACCTCGCGTTCGACGCGGTCGGTGACCTGCCGGGCGACCTCCTCGGCGGTGGCGCCCGGCCACAGCGTGCGGACGACCATGATCTTGAAGGTGAACGGCGGATCCTCGGACTGGCCGAGCCGCTGGTAGCTGAAGATGCCGATCACCGCCAGCACCACCATCGCGAACAGCACCAGCGGGCGGTTGCGCAGCGCCCACTCGGACAGGTTGAAGTCGGAAGCCATGGCGGCGCCTCAGCGCTTGCCGGCGGCGGCCGGCGCCTTCGGCGCCAGCACGACGGGGCGGTTGTCGCGGTCGATCGGCTGGATGCGCTGGCCCTCGAGCAGCAGGTGCACGCCGGCGGCGACGACCCACTCGCCCGGCGCCAGGCCCGACAGCACCGGCACGGAAGTTTCGCCGTACGGCCCGATCAGCACCTCGCGCAGTTCCACCTTCGACGTCTTCGGGTCGACCACCCACAGCGCCGGCTGGCCGTCGACGGAGTGCACGGCCGACAGCGGCACCGACAGGCTGTCCTGGTCGTCGTCCAGCGCATAGACGCGGGCGCTCTGGCCGATGTCGCCGCGGCTGGAGCCGGCGTCGAAGGCGACGCGGGCGGCGTACGTGCGCGCCTGCGGATCGGCGGCCGGAGCGATCTCGCGCAGCGTCGCCGGCAGGCGCACGCCGGGTTCGGACCACAGTTCGATGGCGAGCTTGCGACCGGGCTGGAAATCGGCGGCGCTCTGTTCGGGCACGCTGATCGCGACCTCGCGCTCGCCGTCCTGGGCGAGCAGGAACACCGTCTGCCCCGCCTGCACGACCTGTCCGGCCTCGACGAGCCGCTGCGCGACGACGCCGTCCACCGGCGAGCGCAGCACCGCGTAGCCGGCCTGGTTGCCGGATACCGCCGCCTGCGCGCGCGCCTGCCGCACCCGCGCCACGGCCGCATTGCGGGCCGAGAGCTTGGTGTCGTACAGCGACTTGCTGACGAGCTGGCGTTCGAACAGCGACTGGTGGCGCTCGAGCTCGGATTCGGCCAGCGCCAGGTCGGCCTCGGCCGAAGCCAGCTGCGCCCGCGACCCTTCGAGCTGCAGGCCGACGTCGGCGGCGTCGAGCTGCGCCAGCGGCTGCCCGGTCTTCACGCGGTCACCGACATCGACCATGCGCCGGACCACCTTGCCGCCGATCCGGAACGACAGCGCCGGCTCGTGCCGGGCCCGCACTTCGCCGGCGAACGCGCTGGCGGTCCCGCCCGCGGCCCCGGGCTGCACGACCATCGCCGGCCGGGCGGGGGCCTCGGCGTCGGGATCGGCGCCGCATCCGGCCAGGGCCAGCAGCGGGAGCAGGAGCAACAGGGACAGGCGGGTCGATCGGACGCTCATGGGGGAGTCAGCATTTAGTGAACCGGAGGGTATACTATCTTTCCAATACCGCCCGGTTCAATAATAATTTTCGCATGCCCACGCCCCGCCTCCCGAACCCCCCCGGCCGCCCCAAGGACCCGGAAAAGCGCGCCGCGATCCTCGAGGCCGCGAAGATCCTGTTCCCCGAGCGCGGCTACGAGGGCACCAGCATGGACGCGATCGCCCAGGCGGCCGGCGTCTCCAAGCTGACCGTCTACAGCCACTTCCAGGACAAGGACACGCTGTTCGTCGAGGCGGTGAAGGCCAAGTGCGAGGACATCCTGCCGTCGGACCTGTTCGTCGCCCGTTTCGAGGGCCCGATCCGCGGCCAGCTGCTGCGCATCGGGCACGCGTTCTTCCGGCTGATCACCAGCGGCGAGTCGATCGCGATGCACCGGATCATGTCGTCGCAGCTGCCGGAGGGCTCGCACCTGCCCCGGCTGTTCTGGGATGCGGGCCCGCGCCGCACCGTCGACGCGCTGGCCGCGTTCCTGCGCGCCGAGGACGAGGCCGGCGAGCTGCGTGTGCCCGATCCGGCGCTGGCGGCCTCGCAGTTCTTCTGCCTGCTCAAGGGCGAGACCCATGCGCGCATGATCTGCGGCTGCCACGACGTGCCGTCGCCGGGCGACGTGGACCGCCATGTCGACGCCACCGTGGACCTGTTCCTGCGCGCCTATGGACCGACCCGGCGATGACCTCGGGCCGCCCGCGGGCCATGACGCCGGTCTCGGTGACCAATGGCACTACGGACACGCGACGGCGCGCCGGCATTCTGGCGGCGCCCGGAAGCCCTCCGGGCTGGTCAACGGTTCCACCCTCCGCGACGTTGCTGGACCCTCCCGCCTTCCTCCGGAAGCGGGCCGGGGCGTAGAATCCCGACCCTTGCGATTCAAGGATTTAGCTGTCATGCCGATTGATTTCCAGCAGGCCCGCTACGCGATGGTGGAACAGCAGGTGCGTCCCTGGGACGTGCTCGACCCGCGCGTGCTCGACACCCTGATGCGTGTGCACCGCGAGGATTTCGTGCCGCCGCGCCACCGCAAGCTGGCCTTCGCCGACCTCGCGCTGCCGCTCGAGCACGGCGAAGTGATGATGAAGCCGGTGCACGAGGGCCGCCTGCTGCAGGCGCTGAACCTGGAGCCGTCCGACGAGGTGCTGGAAGTCGGCACCGGTTCGGGCTTCGTCACCGCCTGCCTGTCGGCGCTCGCCCGCGAGGTGGTCAGCATCGACCGGCACACCGATTTCGTCGACCGTGCGCGCCAGCGCCTGGCGGCCGACGGCGCGGCGAACGTGCGGCTCGAATGCGCCGACGTGTTCGCCTGGCAGCCGGGCCGGCAGTTCGACGCGATCTGCGTCACGGCCGCGGTCGCCACCGACCCGGAGCGTTTTGGCGCCTGGCTCAAGCCCGGCGGCCGCCTGTTCATCGTGCACGGCCTGTCGCCGGTGCAGGAAGCGCTGCGCATCACCCGCCGCGGCGAGGGCTTCCACCGCGAGAGCCTGTTCGAAACCGACATCCCCTATCTGCACGGCGCCGCACCGGCGCCGCACTTCGTTCTCTGACACCGGGATCCCCCATGCGCCTGAGTCTCCGCCCCCTGACCTTCGCCATCCTGCTCGCCGGTTCCGCCGGCAGCGCCGGCGCGGCCGACCTGATGGATGCCTACGAGCTGGCACGAGTCGGCGACCCGCAGCTGGCCGCCGCCGAGTCCTCGCGCGACGCGATCGGCGAGAACACCGTGCAGAACCGCGCCCGCCTGCTGCCGCAGATCACCGGCTCGGCCGGGTTCAGCGACACCAATGTCCATGGCATCGACGGCGATGCGTCGCGCGGCCGCGATTACGGCCTGCGCCTGGACCAGTCGATCTACGACCACAGCAACTGGATGGCGCTGGGCGCCGCCAAGCTGCGCGCCGACCAGGCCGACGCCGACTACAAGGCCGCCGCCGACAACCTCGTCGTGCGGGTCGCCGAGGCCTACTTCAACGTGCTGACGGCGATCGAGACGCTGGCGTCGTCGCGGGCCGAGGAACGTTCGGTCAAGCGCCAGCTCGACCAGGCCGAGAAGCGGCTCGAGGTCGGCCTGGCGCCGATCACCGACGTGCACGAGGCGCGCGCCCGCTACGACACCGCCCGCGCCAACGCGATCGCTGCCGGCACCGCGCTCGAGGACGCCCGCGAGGCGCTGGCCGAGATCACCGGCGAGCGCTTCGAGAACCTGCAGGGCCTGGCCAAGGACTTCATCCCGAAGAACGACGACCCGCGCAGCGCCGAGGACTGGGTGACGATCGCGCTCGACCAGAACCCGACGCTGCTGTCGCGCGAACTGGCGCTGGCCGCATCGGAGAAGGACATCAGCACCGCCCGTGCCGCCCATCTGCCGACGCTCGGTGGCAGCGTCTCGACGGGCCATGGCGCGTCGTGGGACAACTTCGGTCCCGGCCCGTCGACGCGCGGCGGCAGCACGACGATCGGCGTGTCGCTGAACGTGCCGATCTACAGCGGCGGCGCGACCCAGTCGCGCGTGCGCCAGGCCGTCGACTACCGCGACATCGCCGCCGACCAGCTCGAGGAACAGCGCCGCTTCATCGTCCGCACGACCCGCAACGCGCAGCGTTCGCTGGCCGCGGGCGAGGCGGAGGTCGAGGCACGCCGCCTGTCGGTCGTGTCCGCGCAGGCCGCCTACGAGGCCAGCGAAGCGGGCCTGGAAGTCGGCACCCGCACCATCGTCGACGTGCTGATCACCCAGCAGGCGCTGTTCGTCGCGCAGCGCGAGTACGCCCGCGCCCGCCACAACTTCCTGGTCAACACCCTGCGCCTGAAGCAGGCCGCCGGCACGATCACGCTGGAAGACCTGCAGGACGTGAACCGCGTGCTGGTCGCCGACGCCGAGGCGGCGCTGGACGACCCGACCGCGCTGTAATCCGTCGCACCGGGCCGGCGCTCAGCGCCGGCCGTTCAGTACATCGTCGAGCAGGTCCAGGGTCCGGCCGAGCGCGCCGGACAGCTGCGCCACCCGCGCCCGCCCGGCCGCGCCCATCGCGGCGATGCGGGCCGGAGCGCCGAGCAGGTCGACCACCGTTTCCGCCAGCGTGTCCGCGTCCGCGACCTGCAGCAGGTTGCCGGCCTCGGCCAGTTCGCGCGTCGCATCGGCGAAGTTGAAGGTGTGCGGGCCGACGACACTGGGCACGCCCAGCGCCGCCGGTTCGAGCACGTTGTGGCCGCCGACGTCGCACAGGCTGCCGCCGACGAACGCGACGTCGGCCGCCGCGAAGAAGCCCAGCAGCTCGCCGATCGTGTCGAGCACCAGCACCTGCGTGCGGGCGTCGGCCAGGCCGTGGCCGCGACGCGTGCGCAGCCGCAGCCCGGCCCCCTGCACGGCCGCCGCGACCGGCCCGAACCGCTCCGGATGCCGCGGTGCCCACAGCAGCAGCGCCTCGGGGTAGGCCCGCAGAACGCGGCGATGCGCGGCCAGCACCGCCTCTTCCTCTTCGGGATGCGTGCTGGCGGCGATCCACACCGGCCGTGCCGGTCCCCACTGGCCGCGCCAGCCGGCGGCGCGCTCTTCCGCGCCCTCCGGCAGCCGCAGGTCGTACTTGATGTTTCCGGTGACGACGAGGCGTGCCGGATCGGCGCCGATGCGCTGCAGGCGCGATGCGTCGGCCCCCGACTGCGCCGCGACCAGCCGCACCGCCTGCATCGCCAGCGACGACATCTTCCGCAGCGGCAGGTAACCGCGCAGCGAACGTTCCGACAGCCGCGCGTTCACCATCGTCAGCGGAATGCCGCGCCGGCCGCATTCCACGTACAGGTTCAGCCAGATCTCGGTTTCGACGATCACCGCGAGCGCCGGCTGCGCATGGTCGAGGAACCGGCGCACCATCCCGTGCAGGTCGTACGGCAGGTACAGATGGTGCACGCGCTCGCCCCACAGCGCGCGCACGCGCTCGGAGCCGGTCGGCGTGATCGTCGTGATCAGCAGCGGCCGGTCCGGGTATTTCTGCAGCAGTGCATCGACCAGCGGCCGCGCCGCCAGGACTTCGCCGACCGATACCGCATGCACCCAGATCGAATCGCGCAGCGGCGGGCGACCGCCGAGCCAGGCGTAGCGCTCGCTCCAGCGCTGCAGGTATTCGCGCTGGCGCATGCCGCGCCAGATCAGGTGGTAGAGGGTGGCGGGGATCGCGAGATACAGGACCAGCGAATACAGGCCGGTCAACACGCGCTGCCCGAAGGTGGGATGCATGTCCGGAGGATACCCGACCGGCCGCGGCCGCTAGAATGGCCGGACATGTCCGAGCCCGCCGCACCGCCGCCGATGTCCCCGCGCGACTGGCCCACCTGGGTGGGCATCGGCTTCGGCTGGACGCTCGCGCGCTGGCCATGGGGCCTGCAGCGCCGGGTCGGGCCGTGGCTGGGCGACGCGCTGTTCCACCTGCTCCGCGGCCGCCGGCGCACCGCCGAAGCCAACCTCGCGCTGTGTTTCCCCGAATGGGACGACGACCGCCGGCAGCGCCTGCTGCGCGCCAACTTCCGCTCGCTGGGCCTGGGCGTGTTCGAGTTCCTGCGCGCGTGGTGGGGGCGGCCGGCGCCGGTGGAGAAGGACTGCGAACTGACCGGGCTGGAACACCTCGAGGCGGCGCGTGCCGGCGGCCGCGGCGTGCTGTTCGTGTCGGCGCATTTCACGACGCTGGAAATCTGCATGCGCCAGCTCTGCCACCGCATCCCGCTGGCCGGCATGTACCGGCCGCACGAACAGCCGGCGATGGAATGGGCGGTGAAGCGCGGCCGGCTCCGGCACGCGGTGCGGATGTTCGCGCGCGAGGAACTGCGGCCGGCGATCCGCTACCTCAAGCAGGGCGGCCTGCTGTGGTTCGCCCCCGACCAGGAGACGCGGCGCGGTGACAGCGTGTTCGTGCCGTTCTTCGGCCAGCCGGCGTGGAGCCTGACCTCGACCCACCAGCTCGCGCGGCTGAGCGGCGCCGCGGTGCTGCCGCTGTTCCACGAGCGCCTCGACGACGGCCGCTACCGGATCGAGATCCTGCCGGCGCTCGCGGGCTTTCCCGGCGAAGACGCCACCGCCGACACCGCGCGCGTGATGGCGGTGCTCGAGGGCCTGATCCGCCGCCGTCCCGAGCAGTACCTGTGGCTGCACCAGCGCTTCAAGCGCCAGCCCGACGGCAGCAAGCGCCGCTACTGAAGTAAAAAAGGGGACAGAGAATATTTGCGTTTCAAGCGCAAATATTCTCTGTCCCCTTTGTTCAATACAGCGGGGCCGCGCCCGGCGGCCGCGTCTTGAAGCGCTGGTGCGCCCAGAGGTACTGGTCGGGCGCTTCCCGCACCGCGGCTTCGAGCTCGGCCATGTAGCGGGCGGCATCGCGCGCCGGGTCGCCGGACGGCCAGTCGCTCCACGTCGGTTCGATGCGCACGTGGTAATGGCCGGCGTCGTCGCGGCGGATCCAGAACGGCAGCATCGTCGCGCGGCCGCGACGGGCGAGCTCCGGCAGCGCCGTCATCGTCGCCGCCGGCACGCCGAAGAACGGAACGAATGCGTGCTGGTAGTTGAAGTTCTGGTCGGCGACGTAGATCACCGGCTGGCCGTCGAGCAGTGTGCGCAACAGCGCGCGCACGTCCTTCTTGCCGATCGTCGAGGCCATCACGCGCCGGCGGGAGCGCTCGATCCAGCCCTCGAGGCAGGGGTCGTTGTGGCGGCGGGCCATCGCGTGCAGTGGCCTGCCCAGCGCATCGCCGATCAGCCGCACGCCGAGTTCCGCATGCGTCATGTGGCCGCCGACCAGCATCACCCCGCCGCGCGAAAGCGCGTCGCGCAGCCGCTCGATGCCGACGACCGTCGCCAGCGGGGCGAGCGTGCGCGCCGGCGCGTGCCAGCCGCGAACCAGCTCGAGCACGCCGATGACCGTGTTGACGAGGCTCGCATCGGCCAGCCGTCGCCGCGCCGTCGCATCGAGCTCCGGGAAACACGCGTCGACATTGGCGCGGGCGATGCGCCGGCGCGAGCGCAGCAGCGGCCACGACAGCCATGCGAGCGCTCGGCCCAGCGCCAGGGCCGCACGCTGCGGCAGCCGGCCGACGACCCACGCGGCGGCATCCAGAAGCGGCGTGGACCAGCAGCGCATGCGCTCAGTCTTCGATGCGGCGGCGCTCGCCGGCCATCGCCAGCAGGCTGCCGGCGAACAGCGCGGCCAGCAGCAGCGTCAGGCCGCCCCAGAACGTCGAATAGAATGCGAGATGGGTGTTGAGCGGAAACACCGTCGCCATCAGCGCCAGCGCCGGCGCCCGCGCCCGTTCGCGCGCGGCCGGCGGCGACGTGGCCCACGCGCGGATCGCCAGCGCGACCCCGACCAGCCACAGGAACAGGCCGAGCAGGCCGGTCTCGCTGAGGATCTCCAGGACGATCTGGTGTGCGTGGTAGCCGGCCCCGTGTTTGCGGTCCGCGAGCCACGGGTCGCCGGGTTCGGCGTAGGTGCGGTACGCCTCGCGGAAGCCGCGGACGCCGACGCCGTTGACCGGATGCGCCAACGCCATGTTCATCGCCGTGCGCCAGATCGGCAGCCGCCCCGACAGCGCATGGTCCACGCCCTCGCTGTCGCCGGTCAGCGCCGCTTCGGTGCGGGTGATCCGCTCCTGCAGCTTGTCGGAGAAGGCGACGCCGAGCCCGAGCAGAAGCACGCCGCCGAGCCCGAGCACGAGGATCGCGCGCTTCGCGCCGAACTGCTGCCAGCCGCTGATCAGCAGCACCAGCCCCAGCGTCGCCCACGAGGCGCGCGCTCCGGCCAGCAGCACCACCGCACCGGTCGCCAGCGCCGCCAGCGCCCAGCCGGCCAGGCCGAACCGGCGCGCGGCTTCCTGCAGCGGAAACGGCGCCAGGCTCGCCAGCACCAGGCCCAGCTTGAGGTTGTCGGCGCCGAACACGCCGCTGAGGCGGTCGGCCGTTTCGGCGCCACCGAGGCTCCAGCCGGTCGCGGCCTGGACGAGGCCGTCGAGCGTCCACAGGCCGGCGATCACCGCCATCCCGGTGAAGGTCAGCCGGCGGCCGCGATCGTTGGCAACCGCGATCGCCACCAGCCACAGGAACGGCAGGTAGCGCAGGTCCAGCAGCGATTCCTTCATCGCCCGGCCGGCATCGACCGCGTCGATCGACGAGAACAGTTCCGGCAACCAGTAACTCAGGAACAGCACCGTCGTCAGCGCCCACGCCTCGTGGCTCAACAGGGCGATGCCGCCGCGGAAACGGTGGTAGCCGAGCACGCCCATCGCCACCAGCGCGCCGATCGACAGCACCCCTTCGGCCGGGCCCGGCAGCGGCCACAGCGCGACGAACGCCAGCACCCACCAGGGGGCCCAGCGCAGGCTCAATTCAGTGCGCAACGAGGCGTTCATACAGTTCCAGGGTCGCGGCCTGCATCGCCGCCAGGGTGTGCGGGATGGTAACCGGCATCGGCGGCGGCGCCGCAAGCAGGCGCTGCGCGGCGGCGAGCAGCGCGGCGGCGTCGCCGGTCGCCACCGCGCCGTGCGGATACAGCGCGCGCAGCAGCTCGCCGACGCCGCCGTGGTCCCAGCCGAGCACCGGCCGGCCGACCGCCAGCGCCTCGACGACGGTGCGGCCGAACGCCTCGGGCTTGTTCGACAGCTGCAGCACCAGGTCGGACACCGCATACGCGTCGCGGATGTCGGCGCGCGGCGGGCTGATCGCCAGCGCGCCGGCCACGCCGAGCGCTTCGGCCTGCGCGCGCAGCTCGGCGAGGTAGTGTTCGCGCCCCGGCTCGTCGGTGCCCAGCAGCCACAGGCGCGCATCGACGCCGGCCGCGCGCAGGCCGGCCAGCAGCGCGATCGCCGCGTCGTGGCCCTTCAGGCGGGTGCCGCGACCGGGCAGCAGCAGCAGGCGCCCGCCCTGCAGCGGCGGCAGTTCGGCGGCGAAACGCGCCATCCACGCGGCGTCGGGCGCGCCGGGCGCGAACTGCGCGCGATCGACGCCGCGCGGGATCACCGTGAAGCGGCCCGCATCGGCGTGCGGCCAATGCCGCAGCAGATGCGCGCGCACCGTTTCGGACACGCAGATCACCCGATCGCCCTTGAGCATCACGCCGCTGTAGCGGCCCGGCGAATTCAACCCGTGCACCGTGGTGACGAACGCCGGCCGCGGCGACAGCCCGCGCAGCGCGCCGACGGCCAGCCACGCCGGCAATCGCGAGCGGGCGTGCACGAGGTCGGGCTTCAGCGCTGCCAGCAGCCGGTGCAGGCGCCGCATCGTCGCGAACGCGGCCAGCGACTTGCGGCCGATCGGCAACGCGACATGCTCGCTGCCGCCCGCCAGCAGGGCTGGCAGCAGGCGGCCGCCGGCGGACACGACGATCGACCGGTGCCCGGCCGCGACGAGCGCGGCGGCGATTTCCAGCGTGGAGCGTTCGACACCGCCGCTTTCGAGCGCCGGCAGCAGCTGCACGACGGTGAGGCGGCGCACGGCCGCGTTCAGTCCTTCAGTACCCAGACGGCGCCGCAATACGGGCAGGTGGCGCTGCCGGTGGCCTCCACCGGCAGGTAGACGCGCGGATGCGAATTCCACAGCGCCATGTCCGGGGTCGGGCACGACAGCGGCAGGTCGGCGCGGCTGATCTCGTACCGGCGCTCGGCGTTGGCCGGCGCGCGACCGGTGGCAGTGTCGGTTCGCGTCATGG
>JAKFCL010000061.1:0-5760 GCA_036676665.1 Arenimonas sp.
GGCGAATACCGCACGATGTAGAAGTTCTCGGCGTACATCAGCCGGCCGACGATCTCGTGCAGGCCCTCGAGCACCTCCCGGGTGTCCTCGCCGGAGCTGGCCAGGTCGCTGATCGCGAACAGCGCGCGCTGCAGGCGCTCGGCGCGGCCCAGCCGCTCGACGTCGACCCGCAGCCGCTGCACCTCGGCCGCCAGCGACGCGGTGTCGTCCGGCCGGTTTCGCGACGGAAGGCTGGTCAATGTCTCGCTCGGGGTCATCGGGTGCGGCATCGGTACGGACGTTACTCCAGTCCCGCCGGGAGGGCGCCCCGAGTGTATCAGCCGGCCCGTGTGGCCCCGGACAGGATGGAAGCGGTTTCGCCGCAATCGACGATCCGTCCGTCGGCCAGCAGCGCCGTGCGTTCGGCCAGTGCCCGCGCGGCGGCGAAATCATGGGTGATGAACAGCATGGCCAGTCCGCGCTCGCGTTTGAGCCGGGCCAGCAGCGCCAGGATCGCCGCGCGATGGTGCGCATCCAGCGCCGACACCGCCTCGTCGCAGACCAGCAGGTCCGGGTCGGTCGACAGCGCGCGGGCGATCGCCACGCGCTGGCGCTGGCCCCCCGAAAGCTGGTGCGGGCGCCGGCTGGCCATCGCCGGGTCCAGGCCGACCGCCACCAGCAGTCCGGCAGCCCGGGCGCGTCGGGTCGCGCGATCGCCGAGCCCCTGGATGCGCAGCGGTTCGGAGATCAGGTCGTCGAGGCGCATCCGCGGGTCCAGCGAGGCGTACGGGTCCTGGAACACCACGCCGATGCGCCGGCGCAGCGCCCGCAACCGCCCGCCGCCCGCGGCCAGCAGGTCCTCGCCGTCGAGCAGGATGCGCCCGTGCAGGCCCTGCCGGACCAGCCGCAGCACGGCCCGGCCGAGGCTGCTCTTGCCGCTGCCGCTTTCGCCGACCAGGGCCAGGCACTCGCCGCGATGCAGATCCAGCGCCACGCCCTGCAGGGCGGGGGCCGGCGCGCGCGGGTAGGACAGGCCGACGTCCTGCAGCCGCAACAGCAGCGGGCCCGGAGGCTGCGGATCCGCGGCGGGCAGGCGGTCGGCCGCCAGCAGTGCGCGCGTCTGTTCGTGCGCCGGCGACGCGAAGATCGCCGCCGCGTCCCCGCGCTCGACGATGCGGCCACCGTGCAGGATCGCCACCTGCTGCGCATGCGCGGCCACCCGCGGCAGATCGTGGCTGACCAGCAGCACCGCCAGGCCCAGGTCGGCGCGCAGCCCGTCGAGCAGCGCCAGCGCCTCGCCCGCCAGCCGCGGATCCAGCGCCGAGGTCGGCTCGTCGGCCAGCAGCACCTTCGGCGCGCCGGCGAGCGCGATCGCCAGCAGCACGCGCTGGCGCTGGCCGCCCGACAGCTGGTGCGGGTACCGGGCCAGCAGCCTCGGCGGATCGGGCAGCTGCAGGCGCTCGAACAGGCCGAGCGCGATCCGGTTCGCCTGCACGGCGCCGACGCCGCGCAGAAGCCGGATGCTTTCCAGCAGCTGCGCCCCGACGCTGCGCAGCGGGTGCAGGCTTGCCTGCGGATCCTGCGGCATCCAGGCGATCACCCGGCCGCGCAGGGCGTCATGGCCGCGGCTGCCGGCGGCGACGGGCCGGCCGTCGACCCGCAGCTCGCCACGCGCCGCCAGGCCCGGCGGCAGCAGGCCGAGCAGCGCGGCGATCGTCAGGCTCTTGCCGCTGCCGCTCTCGCCGACCAGCCCGAGACAGCGGCCCGCCTGCAGTTCCAGGTCCAGCGGCCCGAGCAGGCGCCGCTCGCCCGCATGCACCTGCAGGCCGGCCAGCGCCAGCACCGGCGTCATGCCGCCGCCCCGCGCACGTCGAGCCAGTCGCGCAGGCCGTCGCCCAGCCCCTGGAACGCCGCCAGCGTCGCGACGAGGAAGCCGGCCGGAAACAGCAGCGACCACGGCGCGATATCCAGTTCCTGGCTGCCTTCCTGCAGCAGGCTGCCCCAGCTGGCGGACGGTTCGTCCACGCCCAGGCCGAGGAAGCCGAGGAAACTTTCGACCAGGATCGCCTGCGGCAGGATCAGGCCCAGGTACACCAGCGCCAGCGGCATCAGGTTCGGCAGCAGGTGCCAGCGCAGCACCTGGTCGAAGCGGGCGCCGGCCGCGCGCGCCGCGAGCACGAACGGCGCGTCGCGCAGCCGCGCGGACTCGGCCCGCACCACCCGCGCGAGGTCGATCCAGACATAGCCGCCGATCGCCGCCAGCAGCAGCCACAGCGAGCGCCCGAACAGCGCCAGCAGCAGGATCACGATCAGCAGGAACGGCAGCGCCGACAGCACGTCGAGCACGCGCACCAGCGCGCGTTCGGTCCGTCCGCCCGCGTACCCGGCCACCGCGCCGTAGGCCAGGCCGATCGCCAGCGCGACGATCGTCGCCAGCGCGCCGACGGTCAGCGACAGCCGGCCACCCGCCAGCGTGCGCGCGAGGATGTCGCGGCCGATCGCGTCGGTACCGAACCAGTGCCCCGCCGAGGGCGCCATCGAGAGCGCCTCCCAGTCCGGCCGGTGCGGATCGGGCAGCGGCAGCAGCCACGGGCCGAGCCAGCAGGCCGCCGCGAGCAGCACGATCAGGCCGAGGTTGGCTTTGACGTTGGGGGGGAGGGGGGGCACGGGCACATCTTAGAAGCAGTTCCCCGCCCGGGCGTATCATCCGGAAAAACGAAGCCAGGCCCCGCCATGCCCTACCCGCACACCCGTCCGCGCCGCATGCGGCGCGACGATTTTTCCCGGCGGCTGATGCGCGAGCATCGGCTGACGGCCGACGACCTGATCCTGCCGGTGTTCGTGCACGAGGCGTCGGGGCGCGCGGTGGTCGGTTCCATGCCGGGCGTGGAGCGGCAGTCGATCGACGAACTGCTGCGCACCGCCGAACAGGCCGTGCAGCTGCGGATCCCGGCACTGGTGCTGTTCCCGGTGACCGCGCCCGACGCCAAGTCGCTCGATGCGGTCGCCGCCTGGGACGAGGACGGCCTCGCGCAGCGGGCGATCCGCGCGCTGAAGAAGAACTTCCCGGACCTGGGCGTGATCACCGACGTCGCCCTCGACCCGTACACCAGCCACGGCCAGGACGGCCTGGTGGATGCGTCCGGCTACGTCACCAACGACGACACCGTCGAGGCGCTGGTGAAGCAGGCGCTGTCGCATGCCGACGCCGGTGCCGACATCGTTTCCCCCAGCGACATGATGGACGGGCGCATCGGCGCGATCCGCGAGGCGCTCGAGGACGCCGGCCACGTCAACACGCGCATCCTGGCGTATTCGGCCAAGTACGCGTCGAGCTTCTACGGCCCGTTCCGCGACGCGGTCGGCAGCGCCGGCGCGCTCGGCAAGGGCAACAAGTACACCTACCAGATGGATCCGGCGAACTCCGACGAGGCGCTGCGCGAGGTCGGCCTGGACCTCGACGAAGGCGCCGACATGGTGATGATCAAGCCGGGCCTGCCGTACCTGGACATCGTGCGGCGGGTGAAGGACCACTTCGGCGCGCCGACGTTCGTCTACCAGGTCAGCGGCGAATACGCGATGCTCAAGGCCGCCGCGCTCAACGGCTGGCTCGACGAGCGTGCCTGCGTGCTCGAGGCGCTGACGTCCATCAAGCGCGCCGGCGCCGACGGCGTGCTGACCTATTTCGCGCTCGACGCGGCGCGCTGGCTCAGGGAGGAACTCACATGACCGCACGATATGCCGTGTTCGGACATCCGGTGGCGCATTCGCTGTCGCCGCGCATCCAGGCCGCCTTCGCCCGCCAGACGGGCATCGCCATGGACTACCGGGCCATCGACGCCGCGCCGGAGGATTTCACCGCCGCGTTCGCCGCGTTCGCCGCCGGCGGCGGCCAGGGCGCCAACATCACGCTGCCGCACAAGGAGCGGGCGGTGTCGCTGTGCACCACGTTGAGCGACCGCGCGCTGCGCGCCGGCGCGGTGAACACGATCCTGCGCAGCGAAGCGGGATGGCACGGCGACAACACCGACGGCATCGGCCTCGTGCACGACCTCACCGAGAGGCGCCGCATCGACCTGCGCGGCCGCCGCGTGCTGATGCTGGGTGCCGGCGGCGCCGCCCGCGGTGTCGCGCCGGCGCTGCTCGATGCCGGCATCGCCGAGCTGTGGATCGTCAACCGCACCACCGAGAAGGCCGAGGCGCTGGCCAACGCGCAGGGCGATCCGGCGCGGGTGCACACCCGCTACTGGACCGACCTGGCGAACCTCGGCGCGTTCGACATGATCGTCAACGCGACGTCCGCCGGCCGCGGCGACGGCGGCCTGACGCTGCCGTTCTCGCTGGCGTCGCCGCGGTCGCTGGCGGTGGACCTGAGCTACGGCGAGGCGGCGATCTCCTTCCTGGCCTGGGCCGGTGCCGCCCGCTGCGAATACATCGTCGACGGGCTCGGCATGCTGGTGGAGCAGGCGGCCGAAAGCTTCGAGCTCTGGCACGGCGTCCGCCCGCACACCGACCCGGTGTACGACGCCCTCGCGGCCCGCGCCGACGCACTGCTCACCGCCGACTGACCCGGGACGCCCGATGACCACCGACTTCCTGCTCGCGACCTTCTTCAACCTCGGCGTCAACATCGTGCAGACGCTGGTCGCGCTGCTGGTGGCGGTGCTCGGCCTGCAGTTCATCGACCGCAAGCTGCTCAAGCACATCGACATCGAGCAGGAGCTGCAGAAAGGCAACGTGGCGGTGGCCATCTTCGCGTCGACGATCCTGTTGTTCGTCGCCATCGTCACGGTGTTCGGCCTGCGCGGGTGAACCGCGAGCGTTCCGGCGGTGGGCGCGCGCTGCTGTGGATGGCGCTGATCGGATTCGCGCTGATGGCGGCGCGCGCGTGCCAGCCGGCGCCGGAAATCCGCACGGCCGACGGCGACGTGGTCGACCTGGGCAGCCTGAAACCCGACGCGGTCGGCGGCGATTTCGCCGACCCGCCGGAAACCCGCCGCATCCTGCTGCCCGACGGCGAGCGACTGCACGAGGGGCAGGTCGCCGAGGCGCTCGCGCGGGAACATGCCGGGGTGCTCTGGTCGTCGTTCACCTGGGTCTACGGCAACCGGCCGGTGACGACCGTCGCGCCCGGGCTGGACCGCCGCCACCACTTCGCCAACGGCTTCCTGGTGGGCTACGTGCCCTATCCGGACGTCGAGGCGTGGGTGCCGCTGTATGCGCTGGCGCGCGACAAGGCCTACCAGTTCGACCACGACCAGATGCCGGGCGTGGCGGAGATCTGGCAGACGTCGCGCGAGGCGTTCCATTACCCGACCGGCGACTGCGAGGACCACGCGATCGCGCTGGCCGACTGGCTGATCGGCCTGGGCCACGACGCGCGGGTCGTGATCGGCACCGTCGACGGCGGCGGGCATGCCTGGGTCGTGCTGTTCGAAGGCCCGCGCACGTACCTGCTGGAGGCGACCGACAAGAACCGCCGCCGCAACCGCATGCTGCCGCTGGCCGAGGGCCTGCCGGAGTACCGCCCCGAGGCGATGTTCGACCGCCGCGACTACTGGGTGAACGACGGATCCACGCTCACCACCGACTACCGCGGCGCGCACTGGCAGCTGCGTTCGCGCTTCCGCCGCGGCTGACGCGGCCGCTCACCACTCCGGGTCGTAGTCGACGCTGACGCCCGGCACGGTGTTGCGCACCACGGCCACCTCGAACAGGTCGACGCCTTCGCGATGCCGCACGAGGATGTCCTCGCCGTCGTCCTGCTCGATGGAGTACTCG
>JAKFCL010000062.1:0-15194 GCA_036676665.1 Arenimonas sp.
TCGGGCACGGTGCCGGCGGCATCGTCGTTGGCCGCGGTCGGGGTCGGGCTGACCGGTTCGGTGGTTTCGCCGGCGTCGCGGTTGCAGGCGGTCAGGGCCAGGGCCAGGCCGAGGCAGAGCAGGGTGGGGACGAGGCGCATGCGCGGACTCCGGGGGTCGGGAAAGGGGCAGGGTGGAACAGGGGCGGTTACTTCGGGGTCAACGCCGGCCGCTCAGGGCCGCGGCCTGCGCGCGCCGAGCTTGCGGGTGAGCGTATTGCGGCCCAGGCCCAGCGCCTCGGCCGCCTGCTGGCGATGCCCGGCCGTGTGTTCGAGCGCGCTTTCCAGCAGCACCTGGTCGAACTGCGCGCGCAGGCGCGCATGCGGGGCCGGTTCGCCCTGTTCGAGTGCCGCGCGCACGTCGGCGGCGAGCAGGCGGCGCCAGTCGGCGGTCGCCGGCGCCGGGCCGCCGCGCAACGCGCCGGCCAGTTCGCGCGGGCCGATCGTCTCGCCGGGTGCCAGCGCGGCGAGCCGCCAGCACAGGTTTTCCAGTTCGCGCACGTTGCCCGGCCAGTCGTGCTGCTGCAGGCGCTTGAGCGCCTCGGGGTGGAACCGCTTGGCCGGCGCCCCGAGACGGCGCGCCGCCTGGGCGAGGAAACGCGCGGCCAGCAACGGCACGTCGGCCATGCGCTCGCGCAGCGGCGGCAGGCGCAGGCGCACCACGTCCAGGCGATGCAGCAGGTCGGCGCGGAAACTGCCGTCGCGCACTTTCGCCTCGAGGTCCTGGTGGGTCGCGGCGATCACCCGCACGTCGACCCGGATCAGTTCGCGGCCGCCGACGCGGAAGAACTCGCCCTCCGCGAGCACGCGCAGCAGCCGCGTCTGCAGCGATGCCGGCATGTCGCCGATCTCGTCCAGGAACAGCGTGCCGCCGTCGGCCTGCTCGAAGCGGCCGACATGGCGCTTCTGCGCGCCGGTGAACGCGCCGGCCTCGTGGCCGAACAATTCCGACTCGAGCAGCTCGGCCGGGATCGCCGCGGTATTGAGCGCCACGAACGGCTGCCGCGCGCGCGGCGATTCGCGATGCAGCGCCCGCGCCACCAGTTCCTTGCCGGTGCCCGTCTCGCCGGTCAGCAGCACCGACAGCGGCGCCTGCGCGAGGCGGCCGATGGCGCGGAACAGTTCGCGCATCGGCGGCGTGTCGCCGGTCAGCTCGGCGCCGATCTCCGGGGTGGCGGCCGGCGCCGGGGTCTCGGCATGCTCGGGCAGGGCGCGCGCCGCCAGCGCCACGGCCTCGTCGAGGTCGAAGGGCTTGGAGAGGAATTCATGGGCGCCGCCGCGGAACGCCCCGGCGGTGCTGCTGACATCGGTGTAGGCCGACATCACGACCACCGGCAGCAACGGCCGCCGTGCCTTCAGCGCATCGAGGAAACCGAGGCCGTCCAGGCCCGGCATGCGCACGTCGGTGAACACCAGATCCGGGGTCGGCTCGTCGGACTCCAGCGCCGCCAGCGCCTGCGCCGCGCCCTCGAACGCCGACACCGCGTAACCGGCGTCGCGCAGCGCTTCGGCGAGCACGAAACGCACGGCGCGGTCGTCGTCGACGACCCAGAGGCGGGGAGGCGGTGCAGGCATCGGGGCTCCGGCAGGTTTGCACCATCATAGTGCAGCCGCGGCGAGCGGGCCGGTGTGGGCAGGGATACTGAGCACAGGGGCGTCACGCGCACTTGCCGTACGCCGACGAACGGGAAGAAATTGCACATTTCGCGACGAAGAACCGTGATTCACGTTCCATTACGGTTCATCGCTGTGCCAGTATCGGCCGGCCGGACCCGCCCGAAGTATGTGCCGCGTTCCGATCCAGGCCGGTCCTGCGATATCGATTCTTCCATCCAAAGGAGAGATTTTGATGCGCAAGTTCGCCACCTGGGCCAAGTGCGGCCTGCTCACCCTGTCGCCGCTCGCCCTCGCGCTTTCGATGTCGGCCTCCGCCGCCCCGGGCGACCTGCCGTCGCCGGCGTTGCGTGCCGCGATGCAGCGCGACCTGGGCATGACCGCAGGCCAGCTCAACCAGTACCTCGCGATCGAGCGCCTCGCCACCACGAAGCGGTCCGCCCTCGCGCGCGAACAGGGCCGCAACTACGCCGGCAGCTGGATCGAGCGCAAGGCGAACGGCGACTACCAGCTCGTGGTCGCGTCGACGTCGCTGCAGCCGCAGCAGGGCCCGGCCGGCGTCACGATCCGCAATGCCCGCCACAGCGCCGCCCAGCTCAATGCCGCCAAGGCCGAACTCGACCTGCTGGCCGCGCAGGCCGGCCGCGCACCGGCGGGCGTGTACGGATGGGGCGTGGACGTGCGCACCAACAGCGTGACGCTGAATGTCGCGCCGACCGCCCGCAAGGCCGCGATCGACTTCGTCGCCGCCAGCGGCGCCGATGCATCGACGATCCGTTTCAACACGATGGCCTCGGCGCCGCGCCCGCTGGTGACGTTCGAGGGCGGCAGCGAATACCTGTCGCAGAGCGGCGGCAGCTACTACTACTGCTCGGTCGGCTTCGGTGTCACCAAGAGCGGCCAGCAGGGCTTCGTCACCGCCGGCCATTGCGGCAACGCCGGCGACGGCGTGTTCACCCTCGCCAACCGGCGCACGATCGGCCCGCAGGTGGGCTCGTTCCAGAGCTCGTTCTTCGGTGGCAGCGGCGACGGCGCCTACGTGCAGCTGTCGGGCAGCAACGTCGCCGTGGCGAGCGTGAAGGGGGTCGGCCCGGTTCGCGGCATGGAGGTCGCGCCGATCGGCGCGGCGGTCTGCCGCTCGGGCCGCACCACCGGCGTGAAATGCGGCACCATCGAGGCCTACAACGCGACCGTGAACTATCCCGAAGCGACCATCAACGGCCTGACCCAGGTGAAGGTCTGCGCCGAAGGCGGCGATTCCGGCGGTTCGTTCATCAGCGGCGACCAGGCCCAGGGTGTGCTGTCGGGCGGCAACTACAGCTGCAAGGGCAAGCAGGCCAGCCTCGCGACCAGCTACTTCCAGCCGGTCGGCGAGATCCTGCAGACCAACGGCCTGACGCTCAAGACCGCGCCCTGACCGGAACGTTCGTGCGGTTCGACGCCCCGGTTCGCCGGGGCGTCTTCGTTTGCGCGGCGGCGCGCCTCAGAGCTTGTCGCGCAATCCCTGCCGGATCGCCTCGACCAGCGCCTCGGCGTTCCACGGCTTGGACAGGAACTCGTGCAGGCCGGCCTCGCGCCGCGCGCGGTCCACCGCGGCCTGCTCGGCCTGGCCCGACAACATGATCTTGACCACCTGCGGGAAGCGGCGATGGGCCTCGACGAGGAACTCGTCGCCCTTCATGCCGGGCATCAGCCAGTCGCTGACGATGACCAGCAGCTTGTGGCCCTGCAGGGACAGTTCCTCGAGCAGCTCCAGCGCCTCCTCGGCGCTCTCGGCGACGTCGATCACGAACTCGCTGCCGAACGCCCGGCGCAACTGGTCCTTCAGCGCGGTCAGCACGATGATCTCGTCGTCGACGCAGAGCAGGACACCCTTTTCGATCACGCCCTCATTCATTGCGTCACTCCCGCGATCGGCAAAACTACGGTGAAGGTGGTGCCGCGGCCGACTTCGCTGTCGACATGGATGCGGCCCTGGTGCTTCTCGACGATCTTGCGCACGATGTCCAGCCCGAGGCCGGTACCCTCGCCCGCCTTCTTCGTGGTGAAGAACGGGTCGAAGATCCGGTCGAGGATGTCCGGGGCGATGCCCGAACCGGTGTCGCCGACCGACACCAGCACGTCGTCGCCGACCTGGCGCAGGCCGACGGTCAGCGTGCCCTGGTGCTCCATCGCCTGCAGCGCATTGTGGATCAGGTTGGTCCAGACCTGGTTGAGCTCGTCCGGCAGGCAGCGCACGGCCGGCACCTCCTCGTACTGCCGCACGAGATCGACGCCCTGCTTGATCTGGTTCTGGTAGATCGTCAGCACGGTCTCGAGCCCCTCGCGCAGGTCGGACTCGGTCCAGACCTGGGCGCCGCCGAAGCGCGAGAACGACTTCAGCGCGAAGATGATCTTGGCGACACGGTCGACCGCCGTGTTGATGTTGTCGGCGTTGGTCGTGATCGTGGCGATGCCGTAGGCGGTGTCCAGGATCATGTCGGCGTCCGGATGCAGCAGCAGCGGCAGCACGGTGTCCAGGTCGGTGTGCGCCTGCAGCTGCACGAGCAGGCCGGCGCGGTGCCGCGCCTGCGGAATGCCGAGCCCCTCGAGCCGGCCGGTGAGCTCGCGGACGATCGCCCGTTCCTCGCGCGTGCTCAGCACGTCGCGTGACGCGCTGGCGCCGGTGATGAGGTCGCTGAAGCGGCGGCGATGCTCCTCATCCAGCCGGTCCAGCAGCGCCGGCAGGCCCAGCAGCGACGTCGCCAGGGACTCGCTGATGTTGCGGCCGCTGGACTTGATCGCGCCGATCGGCGTGTTGATCTCGTGCGCGACACCGGCGATCAGCTGGCCGAGCGCGGCCATTTTTTCCGAATGCACCAGCTGCGCCTCGGCCTGCCGCTGGTCGGCCAGGGCCTGGGCGGCCTGCTTGCGGGCCTTCTCGGCGCTGGCGTAGGCGTCGGCGTTCGCGAGCGCGATCGCCGCGTAGGCGACCGCCGAGCGGAACACCTCGAGGTGCCGGTCCTGGTAGGCATCGGCGTCGTGGCTCTGCACGGTGGCCACGCCGATGCGGCGGCCGTTGGCGATCAGCGGCCGGAACACCGCCGACAGGATCGGCGCGCTGGGCGAGATGCTCTCGGCATCCGGGGCGGCCTCGAGCACCGTCTCGTTGAACAGCGTCAGCTCGCGGTCCTCGCGGAACGTCAGCACCGCCAGCGACGTCGGGTGGTCGAGCGGGAAGGAGCTCGCGGTGTCGATGATGCCGTCTTCCATGTAATAGACGTAATCCAGCGTGTTGCCGGCAGCCGACAGCAGCGCGATGCCGAACGCGTCCAGCGGCATCAGCGCGCCCAGGTGGCGTTCGAGCGTGTGGCAGATCGACAGCACGTCGAGGCTGCCGGTCAGGTCCTTGCCGATGTCGCCGAGCATCCGCAGCGTGTCCGCCGAGCGGGCCAGCTCGGCGTTGGCGCGGGTGACCTCGCGATGCGACTGCCAGCGCGCGACGATCGTCGCGACGTGGCTGGCGACGTAGTTCAGCAGGTCCAGGTCGGCCTGCGTGTAGGCGATGTCCTTGCTGTAGCTCTGGACGATGATCAGGCCGTACACGCGGTCCTGGGCGATCAGCGGCGCGCCCATCCAGCTGTTGAAGTCGGCGAAGCCGCGCGGCGCGCGGATCTCGCCGCTGGCGACCAGGTCGCGGAACTGCATGTCGTCCATCAGCCACGGCCGGCGCGTGCGGATCACCAGCGAGGAGATGCCTTCGCCGTACGGGAAGGTTTCCATCTTCTCGTTCGGATCCTCGTCGACCAGGTACTCCTGGCGGATCACCTTTTCCTTGTCGTCGTACGTGGCGATGATGAAGTTGCGGGCGTCCATCAGCCGGCCGACGATCTCGTGCAGCCGGACGTAGTGCTCGTGCTGCGGACTGTCCGCGGCCGACAGCGCCGCGATCTCGTACAGCGCCCGCTGCAGTTCGTCGCTGCGGCGGCGTTCGGCCAGCTCGTGTTCGAGCTCGCTGATGCGCGCCTGCAGCGCGTCGGCATTCATGGCGCCATCTCGACCCGGTTGCGGCCGGCGGCCTTGGCGCGGTAGAGCGCCGCGTCGGCGCGCGCCAGCAGCGTCGCGACCGTGTCGTCCTCGCGGCAACTGGCGACGCCGAAGCTCGCGGTCACCTTGCCGACCAGCGCGAACGAATGTTCGGCGATCGCCTCGCGCAGGCTCTCGGCCATCGCCCCGCAGCCGGTGGCGGCCGGGTTGCGGCAGACCACGACGAACTCCTCGCCGCCCTGTCGTGCCAGCGCGTCGGCCTCGCGGGTGCGCTCGCGCAGGATGCGCGCCAGCTCCACCAGCACCGAGTCGCCCACGGCATGGCCATGGGTGTCGTTGACGTCCTTGAAGTGGTCGATGTCGATCATCACCACCGAGAAGCCGCCGCCGTAGCGCCGCCGCCGCACGAGCTCGTCCTCCAGCAGCTGGTCGAGCTTGCGGCGGTTGAACAGCCCCGTCAGCCGGTCGGTGACGGCGAGCACCTCGAGTTCGCGGTTCTTCTCCACCAGCTCCTGCGTGCGCGCCTCGACGATGCTCTCGAGCTTGGCGTTCATCTGCCGCAGCACTTCGTTCTGGCGGATCAGGTCGCGCTCCTGGCAGTACGCGCGGATCGCCGAGCGCACCGTCAGCACGATGTCCTCGTTGAGGAAGGGCTTTTCGAGAAAGCGGTAGAGGTTGGCGTCGTTGATCGCCCGCTTGACGCCGCTCAGGTCGCTCTGGCCGGTCAGCAGGATCTTGACGGTGTTCGGGCTCAGCTCCTGCAGGCGCACCAGCAGCTCGTCGCCGCGGATGCCCGGCATCATGAAATCGGAGATCACCAGGCTCAGTTCCTTGCCCTGGGCCTTGAGGTCGGCGACGATTTCCAGCGCCTCGTCGCCGCTTTCGGCGAACTCCAGTTCGAGCTCGGCGCCGAAACTGGTCGAAAGCACGCTGCGCAGCGCCTGCAGCACCGTCGAATCGTCGTCCACGCAGAGAATGGTGCCGCCTTCGCTCATCGGGCCAGTATGGGGTCTATGCGTAAAGGCCATGTGCTGCCGATCACATACGGGGGCGTGCGGCCTGTGGCCGCTGTCGCGTTTCCGGGCTCGCGGCGCCAGCCGTTCATGCGCGCGTCACCCGCGCGCGTGCGCGTCCGTGATGCACGCATGCGACTCGGCGCTGCCCGGCGCCGTGGCGGCGACGCAGTCGTAGGCCTCGCGGTCGAACATGCCGCCGGTCGTGCATTCCTCGGTGATCGTCTTCATGCCCGCATCGACGAACTCGCGCATCGCGGCTTCCTGTCCCGGAGGCGCCACGCTGATCGCGTAGTCGCGGTGGCGTTCGGCCAGCACGCGGCACTCGGCCTCGCCCAGCGCGCCGGCGGCGGTCGCGTCGGGGGCGGGATCGGCGCCGCAGGCGGCGAGCAGCAGGATCGGCAGGCAGATCAGCGGGGATTTCATCGGGACGGGCGCCTTGCAGGGGGGTCGACCCCGAGGATCGCCGGCCATGCCGGGTGCCGGCAAGCCCCTGCACGGCCTGCCGGGTCAGGCATGAGCCCCGGGTCGCCTAGTCGCGGAACAGGGCCGGGTCGACCGCTTCGGGTTCGAAGTTGCCGCCGACCTGGCGGGTGAGCGTGTATTCCATGATCGCGTAGTAGCTCGAATCGCCTTCGTGGGTCAGTTCGAACACGACCGGGTCGGGGTCGGCCGACACGCTCATCGCCGTCGTGAATTCGCCGCAGCCGCGGCTGAAGTCGCTGCCGCCGGCGAACATCACCTGGTACGTGCCGTCGGGAATGTCGGTGACCGCCGCGGTCTCGTTCGCCCGCACGTAGAACGACAGCGCCGTGCGGCCGTCCTGGCGCAGCTTGATCAGTCCGTCGCGATCGCCGGCGTTGATGCGCAGCGTGTGGCCGCCCTCGTCGAGCGTGCGGGCCAGCACTTCGCCGCTTTCGGGCTGCGTGCCGGCCTCGTCACGGCAAGCCTGGAGGCGGGCGGATTCCGCGGCCTGGCGTTCCAGTTCCGCGGCGGCGGCGGCCGCGACGGCAGGGTCCACTGCCGCCGGGTCCGCGTCGGGCGCCGTGTAGTCGTAGGCCGTCTCCGGCTTGGCGGGCGCGAACGTGCGCCCCACCACCACCAGCAGCACGAGCCCGAGCAGCAGGATGCCGACGATGATCAGCCCGACCTTCAGGCAGCCCGAGCCACCGCCCGAAGGCGTCGGTGGCGGCGTCCACTGCACGCCGCCGCCCGAAGCCGGCGTCGGCGGCGACGCCGGGGTCGGCGGGGGCGTCGGGGTCTGCGGCGGTGTCGGGCCCGCCACGGGCGGCGTCGGCGGCGGCTGGTTCGCGGCGAGCTTGCCCAGGCCCTTGAAGCCCTTGTTGCCGTCTTCGTGGTTCATCGGATCACGGCTCCTTGAAGATGTCGGCGAGGCGCCCGGCCTTGCCCTGCCAGATGCGGTCGACCGCGAAGTCGAGGATGTGCGCGTTCAACGTCTCCTTGAAGACGAATGCCGCCTTGAAATCGGTCTGCTGGCTGCCGTGGAACGACAGCACGCCGCCGTGCGTGCCCTTGTTCATCTCGTTCCACGGAAACAGCCGCCACTCGTCGGCCTTGAACGTGCGCGCGTGCTTGAGGACGATGCCCTCGTCGCGGATCTCGTGGCCGCCGATCTGCACGCCCTGGCCGGCCTGCCACGTCTCCAGCATGCGCACCAGGATCGGCACGCAGAACGCCCGCCAGACCCGCGGCACCAACTCGGTGTACTGCGCCTCGTCCTGCAGCATGATGTCGACGATGCCCACCGGCGAGCCGTAGCGGAAGAAGTACTGCGTGCCGGCCTCGCGGCCGTTGACGACGGTGCGCACGGCGCCCCACGCCAGACCGCCGATCTGCGCGGCCGGCGTCGACCGGCCCTTCCACTCGATGCCCTCGGGCGAGATCCGCAGGGTGTCCTTGAACAGCAGGCCGATGCGGCACTCCCAGGTCACCTCGGCGGCGAACTTCGCGCGCGCCGCCTCGGCCTCGGCGACCTGCGCCTGCCGCTGCGCCTCGATGCCCTGCAACGCCTGCACGTCCTGGTCGACCACGTCGGTGACCGCGGCGACCTCGGCGAAATGCCGCTGCAGCGAACCGCTGAGGAGCTTGGCGTCGTCCAGGTAGTCGTGCGCGTTGAACAGGTGCACGGCCAGCGCACGGGCGCGGAACGCGATCCGATGGCTGTCGTCGTGGTCCAGCCCGGCCCGCTGCCGCGCCAGCTGGATCGGCTGGGCGATGCGGTCCCAGTCGGCGATCGCGGCGACGATCTGCTGCACGTTGCCGCGCACCTGCGGCAGCGGCGCCTTGGCGTCGGCGGCGGCGCGCGTCGCGTCGAGCAGGCCGAGGATGCGCTCGGCCTCGCCCGCGAGGAATTCGCCGGCGTGCAGTTCGTACGCGGCCAGCAGGTCGACCAGCAGGCGCGGCGCCGGCGCGCCCGGCTCGGCCCCCTCGAGCATCAGCTTTTCGTAGATGGATACCATCAGCGCCGTCGGCAGCGCATCCAGCTGCGCCGTCAGCACGCGCTGGAACAGACGGATGCGCTCGGCGATCTCCTGCTCCACCGACGCGAGATCGGTGACCTGCGGCAGGCCGGACACCTGGCGGTCCTCGTTGATCGCCAGCATCACGGCCTTCGCGTCGATGCGCTCGATCAGGCGGGCGATCTGCAGGATCACCTGCTTCAGCCGCATCGCATCGCCGCCCGGGCCGGCGCCCAGGCGCACGAGCTCGAGGTTGGCCTCGCACAGCGGCGCCATCGGGATGCCGGGATCGAAGCTGCCGTCGCGCACCGCCTGCAGCGCCGCCTCGACCCGCGCCGGCGCGACCCCGGGGAACCAGCCGATTTCCGCCGCCAGCCGGTTGCGCGGGCTGATCAGCGTATTGCGCGCCTGTGCGGCGGCTTCCGCGTCGCCGTGCAGGGACACCTCCTCGGCCAGTTCCATCAGCCGCGGCTTGCGGTCGCGCGGCGTGGCGCCGAGCACGAAGAACGGGTTCGCGGTCGCGTCCATCACAGGAATCCTATGCGGCGGGCCTTCTTCTCTTCCGGCACGCGCGACGGCGCCGCCGCGAGCGCGGCATCGAGGTCGGCCTGGCCGAGCCGGTCGCGGCCGGCGCGGGCGGCGCGGCGGCACGCGTCCTTGACGATGAAGCCCAGGTCCGACAGCGGCCGGCCGGCGAGGGCCTGCGCCAGCGCCGGCAGGTCGATGCCCGGTTCGCACGGGATCTGCGCCATCCGGCTCTCGAGCAGCGACATGATCTCGATCTGCGACGGCATGCCGACGTCGAGAATGTGGTCGAAACGACCACGGCGCACGACCGCCGGGTCCAGGCTCTGCAGGCGGTTGGTCATGCCGATCACCAGCACCCGGTTCTCCGAGGCCTTCGGGATGCCACGCAGGAACTCGGCGACTTCCTCGACGCGGTGCTGCTGGTGGCCACCGTCGTCGCGCGCCGCCAGGAATGCATCGATCTCGTCGATGACCACGACCGCCGGCGCGGCGTCCGCGGCCTTCAGGAACACCTCGGCGATCTTCTTGGCCGTGTCGTGGATGTACGGGCTGGCGATGCTGCCCGAGTCGACCGGGAACGACGGCCAGTCCAGGTAGTCGATCAGCGCGTCGACCGCGAACGTCTTGCCGCAGCCCGGCGGGCCGTGCAGCAGGATCGCGCCCGGGAAGTGGATGCCGAGCGCCTTGTAGCGCGCCTCGTGGCGCATCAGGTCGACCACGTGTTCGTTGAAGAACGCTTCCAGGTGCGGCCGGCCCGGCAGCTTGAACGGCTCGGCCGGCAGCGTGCCGGGCGGGCGCTCGGCGGTGGCGCCGGCGTCGCTCGCGGCCGCCTCGTCGGCCGCGCCGGTGGTCTCGACCGGCACGCGCGCGCCGGCGGCGAGCGCATCGGCCATCGCCTGCAGCGCCGCCGGCGCCAGCCACGGCACCAGCGCCTGCATGCGCCGCGACGCCGCCACGCGCAGGTGCACGCCGCCGGTGATCCAGGTACCGGCGACCAGCGCGTCGTCGACATGGGCGTTGGGCGAATAGTCCGGCAGCAGCCGCGACAGCCGCTCGACATACACCGCGTCGTCCAGCGCCGCACTGCAGCCGGTGGCGCGGGTGGCGATGATCGCCGCGACCAGCGCGTCGCATTCGCTGGCCGACTGCGGCGGCGGCGCGCCCTCGACCGCCTCGAGCCGGTGTTCGCGGCCGCCGTCGATCACCACGAGCGCCAGCCGCCCGAAGGCGAACGCCGCGAACTGGCCGTCCTGCAGCAGCCCGTCGCGCCGCCAGTGTTCGAGCAGGTCCGCCTCGGCCACCAGCGCGCGGCCGCCGGCCGCGGTCTCGTAGATCTGCCACTGCTCGCCGGCGCCGACGTGGCGGCGCAGCTCGAGGCCCTCGGCCGGGCGGAATCCGTTCGGCAGCCAGCGGTCGGGCAGCATGTCAGGCCACCACGATGTTGGCGCCGAGGCCGGCGGAATCCAGGTCGGGCGAACGGATCCGCCGCGATTCCAGCGTCGACACGATCGCGCGCAGCGCCGTCATGTCGTCGGCGCGCACCGCCTGGGCGCCTTCGGCGATCAGGCGCGCGTATTCGGCCTGGTCCAGGAACAGGTGCGGCGACTTCTGCAGCATGCCGAAACGGCCCATCACGAACGAATCCTGCCGCCACAGTACGTCCCAGTTGCGGCCGCGCAGTTCGTCCAGGTAGTTCTCGAACGAGGCGTCGTTCTGCTCGATCGCGCGGCCGGCGGTGCGCACGGCATTGTCGAACTGGGTCTGCTCGCTGGGCTTGGCGCTCGCCCGGCAATGCTGGTCGAAGAAGGCGACGACGCCGTCGAGTTCCATGCGCCGGATCGTCTTCAGGTGCGCGGCGCGGACCCTGGCGATCAGGCGCTTGGCCTCGTGCACGCGGTCCATCGCCTGCTTGGCCTTCTCCGGGTCGGTCTCGTCGACGGGCAGCCCCAGCGCCTCGTCGAGTTTCCCGCGCGCCTCGTCGATCAGCGGGTCGTCGACCTTCGCGTCGATCGCGTCCAGGCGCTCCTGCTGCTTGCGGCCCTCGTCGGCGACCAGCCGGCCGGCGGCCGAATAGTCCACGTGCGCCTCGATCGCCGAATAGAAACTGTGGCCGGAGCGGAACGTGCCGCCGACCGACGGCACCGACACTTCCATCGAGATGTTGCCCGAGTCGGCGATCTCGTAATCGCAGACCAGTTCGGCGCCCTGGGCGATCACGCCCTGCTCGAAATCCTGGCCGGTGATCTTCAGCACGCCGATGAAGCGGTTGTCGGCGACCGGCGAGGCGATCTCGCCTTCCCACAACTTGAACTGCAGGCTCGCCTGCGAACCGGCGCGCACCGACTCGCCGGCGTGGAACTTCATCTGGCCCTTCTTCGGCAGCGGATCGCCGGCGCGCACCAGCCAGGTCATCACCGGCCGGCCGCCGACGCGCTCCAGCGCCTCGACGCCGAGCGAGTGCGAGGCCGGGATCGAATCCACCGCGGCGGCGGTGCGGGCGATGACGAGCCGGTCCGTCGGCAGCTCGACCGGCATGCCGGCGGCGTCGAACACGAACACCTTGAACGCGTTTTCGCCGAGCCGGGACAGCGTGAGTTCGACGGTGGCACCGTCCTTCAACGGCTGCCGCCCCGAACTCCAGCCGGTCTCCAGGCTGTCGACCTGGAATTCGGCGCCGGCCGGCAGCGGCCCGGCGGACTTCACCAGCAGTCGCGAGCGCGCGTCCGGGGTGCGGGCGATGTAGCTGAAGCTCAGCGGCAACGTGCCGCCGGTCGTCACCGAGCCGCGGCTGGCCTTGCGGCCGCGCCGCTCCGACGACCAGTCCACCGATTCGGCGAACACCGCGGCGCCCTCGGCGACCGCGGTCATCGGGTTCACGTCCATCGCGCCGGCGATGCCGAGTTCGTAGGCGACACGGTCGCGCACGGTCTTGTACTGGGTCGGCCCGCCGACGAAGACGATGCGGTCGACGTCGTGCGGCGCCAGCCCGGCCTTGGCCATCGCCTCGCGCACCGCCTCGATCGATTCGCCGATCTTGTCGTGGATCAGCCCGTCGAGCGCCGCCTTGGTCAGCGGCACGTCGACATAGATTTCCTGGCCCTTGAGGTCCTGCAGGCGCACCTGCGCATCGGACAGGCTGATGATCGAATCGCCGCGCGAGGACAGTTCGATCTTGGCGATCTCCGACGCCCAGTCGATCATCGCGAACAGCTGCCGGTACGCCGGCTCCGACGCCGGATCGGCCGGCAGCGCGAACGTCTTCTCGAGCCACGGCCGCACCAGGTTCTGGCTGATCAGGCGGTCCCAGTCGCGGCCGCCGCACATCTCGATGCCGCCGTGCGCCTGCAGGCTGACACGGCCGTCGATGCCCTCGGCGATCGCCACGTCCAGCGTGCCGCCGCCCAGGTCGTAGACGATGAAACTGCCGTTGCTGGCCTTGGCGCGCATCACGCTCATCACCGCCGCCACCGGCTCCTGCATCAGCGCGACCGCGCCGATGCCGGCCAGTTCGGCCGCCTGCAGCGTCGCGTCCTTCTGCATCTGGTTGAAGGCCGCCGGCACCGTGATGACGGTGCCCTGCACCTGGTCGCGCACCTCGTCGGGCAGGTAGCCGAACAACGCGCGCAGGATCTCGGCCGAGCACTGTTCGGGCGTCAGCGGTTCGTCCAGGCCAGTGATGCGGATCGGCGTGCTGGTGCCCATCACGCGCTTGAACAGGATCGCGGCGCGGCCGCGGTCCAGGGGCGCCATGTCGTATGCACGCCGGCCGATGTACTTGCCGCGGCGGTCGTAGTAGATCGCCGACGGGGTGACATCGTGCTGCTCGGGGCTCTTCCAGAGTTTCAGCACGGCGCCGTCGTAGGTGCAGATCGCGCTGTTGGTGGTGCCCAGGTCGATGCCGGCATACAGGGCCATCACACGCCCCCCGCGGCGCGACCGCCGAGCAGCATCGTGCCCATGCGCAGCACGCCGTCGCGACCCATCACGATCGGTTCGAGCATCTGCGCGACGTACAGCGGCTCGTCTCCGGAGAATTCGTCCAGGTTCAGCGGCGTCGCCGCCTGGCCGGGCTCGAACGTCTGGCCTTCGATCGACACCAGGCGCGCGCCGGCGGATTCGGCGGCGGCGTCGATGCGCTTGAGCAGGAAGCGCACCTGGTTGGCGTAGCGGCCCTGTTCGCCGGCATCGAGGCGGGCGAGCACCCGCTCGAACAGGCGCGCGAACTTCCAGGCGTCCACCGCCAGGTCGATCAGCACCGCCGGCTGCACGGCGTCCACGGACGATCCGCTGCTCATGGCCCACCCCCTGGCGGCGACGAGCGCGGCGGCCGGAGCGGCCGTCGTGTCTGTCCCCGTCCCGAGGGGAACGCAGACCGGCCGCGCGGCCGGGCAGCCACCGCCTGTTGCTTCGAAAACAGGGGTCGGACCCCTGTTTTCAGTCGTCGGGCACGGGCAGCAGCAGCGTGAAGACGGTATGGCCGATGCGCGAGCGGTAGCTCAGGGAACCGCCGTGCTCACGCGCGACCTGCTGCGCCAGCGGCAGGCCCAGGCCGGTGCCTTCGGCACGGCCGGACACCAGCGGCAGGAAGATGCGTTCGGCGAGATCCTCGGGCACGCCGCGGCCGTCGTCGGCGATCTCCACCCGCACCGCCAGGCGGTGGGCGCGGTCGCCGATCAGCACGTGGTGTTCGGCGCGGGTGCGCAGCTGCACCTGCGAGGCGCCCGATTCGAGCGCGTTGCGCACCAGGTTCCACAGCGCCTGCGCCAGGCGGTCGGCGTCGCCGGCGATCGCCGGCAGCGACGGGTCGAAATCGCGCACCAGCTTCACCGCCCAGCCGGCCTCGACCTCGGCGAGCTGGCGCACGCGCTCGAGCACGGCGTGGATATTGGTCGGCGCGAAGTCGCGCGGCGGCGCCGGGTTCATCAGCCGGTCGACGAGATCGGCGAGGCGGTCGACCTCGCTGGCGATCAGCGCGACCAGTTCGCGGGCATCGTCGCCCTCGACCCGGCGCGCCAGCAGCTGCGCGGCGCCTTTCAGGCCGGCCAGCGGATTGCGGATCTCGTGCGCGAGACCCTTCAGCGCGGCCGACAGCGCCGCCGGCAGCGCGGTGGCCGGATCGGCGCCCGGGAATTCCTCGGCCGGGTGCACTTCCAGCCGCACGCCGCCGTCCTCGAGCCGGGCCACCCAGAGGTCGGCGAAGCGGTCGCCGGCGCCGGGGAACGTCAGCCGGGCGCGGCGCACGCGCAGCGCCTCACCGGTATCGGGCAGGCGCGGCAGCAGTTCGGCCAGGCGGCCGCCTTCGCCATCGAGGTCGGTCAGCGCCATGCCGTGCAGGCGCCGGGCGCTGACGCCGAGCCAGCTGGCGAACGCCGCATTGCACGCCACCAGCGTCCCGTCGGCGCCGGTGCGGGCGACGGGCGTGGACAGGCTGTCGGAGGCGGGAAGCGCCGGCTCGGTCATCGCGCCAGCATAGTGCAGGCCGGTGGCGGCCCCGC
>JAKFCL010000063.1:0-2208 GCA_036676665.1 Arenimonas sp.
CGTGCTCGATTACGGCTGCGGCAGCGGCATCCTCGCCCTGGCCGCGCTCAAGCTCGGCGCCGAGCGTGCGGTCGGTGTCGACAACGACCCGCAGGCGCTGTCCGCGACCGCCGACAACGCCGAGCGCAACGGCGTCGGCGACCGCCTGCAGGTATTCGCGCCGGAACACGAACCGGCGGCCACGTACCCGGTGGTGGTCGCCAACATCCTGGCGGTCGCGCTCGACGCGCTGGCCGAACTCCTCGCCTCGCGCGTGCAGCCGGGCGGCGTGATCGCCCTGTCGGGCATCCTGCACGGCCAGGAAGGCGCGCTGCTGGAACGGTACGCGCCCTGGTTTGACGACCTGCAGTGCGCGCAGGATGGCGACTGGATGCGCATCACCGGCACCCGCCGCTGACTGCGGACCGCGTCAATCCGCACCAAAGCTTCTATCCTTGCGGCCATGCCCCCGAAGACGCCCCGCTTCGCCGTCACCGCCGCCACGCCCGCGCCACGTCGCGACGTCCCGTGGGGCTGGCTGGCGGCGGCGGTCGTGCTGACGGTCGCGCTGCTGCTGCAGCTGATGCTCGCCGACCGGGCCCGCCTGGCCGGCGATGCGACGTGGCGGCCGCGGCTGGAGTCGCTGTGCGGCGTGCTCGGCTGTTCGCTGCCGGCCTGGCGCGAACCCGACGCGCTGCGGGTCACCAGCCGCGAGGTGCGGCCGCATCCGAAGGTGCCCGGCGTGTTGCTGGTGACCCTGAGCTTCCGCAACGACGCCCGCTGGGCGCAGCCGTGGCCGGTGATGGAAATCGCGCTGCACGACCTCGACGGCCAGGCGCTCGGCCTGCGCCGCTTCACGCCGACCGAGTACCTCGGCAGCCCGCCGGCCCAGCCGCTGATCGCGCCGGCGCAGTCTGCCAGTGCGACGCTGGAGATCCTTGACCCCGGAAAGCGCGCCGTCGCGTTTACTTTCGACTTCCACTGACCCGCGTTTTTCGCCGGTCGCACGGACAGCAAGTTTGACGTAGACTGCCTCCCCCGCGCGGCCCGCGGGCCCCGCATGGAAGCGGTGAACATTCGCCGGAGCTCTCCGAAATTGAACGCCCTCCACGCCGCGCGCACGGATTCCGCCACCACCGCTTCCGGCCATACCCCGCTGCGCGACCATGTCGCCCGCTCGGTGCGCCGTTACCTGCAGGACCTCAACGGCTGCGACGTCGACGACCTGTACGACGTGGTGCTGCGGGAGATCGAATCGCCGCTGTTCGCCGAGGTGCTTCGCCATTGCGAGGGCAACCAGAGCCGCGCCGCGGCCTGCCTGGGCCTCAACCGCGCCACGCTGCGCAAGAAGCTCAAGGCCTACGGCCTGAGCTGAGCGGCCGGTATAATCGCGGCTTCCCGAGGGGTGCCCGATGACCGTTGAACGCCAGCCCGTGCGCCGGGCGCTGTTGTCCGTTTCCGACAAGACCGGTGTGGTGGAGCTCGCCCGCGCGCTCGCCACGCTCGGCGTCGACCTGCTGTCCACCGGCGGCACCGCCAAGGCGCTGCGCGAGGCCGGCATCGCCGTCACCGACGTCAGCGACGTCACCGGATTCCCGGAAATCATGGACGGCCGCGTCAAGACGCTGCATCCGAAGATCCACGGCGGCCTGCTCGGCCGCAGCGGCACCGACGACGCGGTGATGGCCCAGCACGGCATCGAGCCGATCGACCTGCTGGTCGTGAATCTCTACCCGTTCGCACAGACCGTGGCGAAACCCGGCTGCAGCTACGACGACGCCATCGAGAACATCGACATCGGCGGCCCGGCGATGCTGCGCGGCGCGGCGAAGAACCATGCCCGCACCAGCGTCGTCGTCGACCCGGCCGATTACGCCGCGCTGCTCGACGCCCTGCGCGCCGGCGGCACCGATGCGGCCCAGCGCCGCGGATTCGCCGCGAAGGCCTACGCGCACACCGCCGCCTACGACGGCCAGATCGCCCAGTGGCTGTCGCCGAGGGCGACCGACCCGGACGCGCCTGAAACCTGGCCACGCACGCTGCACCTGTCGCTGGAGCTGGCGTCGGGACTGCGTTACGGCGAAAACCCGCACCAGCGAGGCGCCTTGTACCTGGAACCCGGCGCGCCGGACGGGATCGTCGCCACCGCGGCCTTCCTGCAGGGCAAGGAGCTGTCCTACAACAACCTGGCCGACGCCGATGCGGCGCTGGAATGCGTCAAGGCGTTCG
>JAKFCL010000064.1:0-17867 GCA_036676665.1 Arenimonas sp.
TCGACGTCGGTGCCGAGCACGAAGCGCACGCCCATCGCCTCGAGCACGCCGCGGCGGGTGGCGATCACCTGCTTCTCGAGCTTGAACGCCGGGATGCCGAAGCTCAGAAGCCCGCCGATCTCGTCGTAACGGTCGAACACATGCGCCTCGATGCCGGCGCGCGCGAGCCGGTCGGCGCAGGCGAGCCCGGCCGGGCCGGCGCCGATCACGGCGACACGCTTTCCGGAAGCGCGCACGGCGGAGAGATCGGGCCGCCAGCCCTGCCGGAACGCCTCGTCGACGATGTACTTCTCGACCGCGCCGATCGTCACCGCCTCGAAGCCGGTCTCGAGCGTGCATGCGCCTTCGCACAACCGGTCCTGCGGGCAGACGCGGCCGCAGATCTCCGGCAGCGGGTTGGTCTCGTGCGCCAGCGCCGCGGCCTCGAACAGCCGGCCCTCGCGCACCAGGGCCAGCCAGTCCGGGATGTAGTTGTGCACCGGGCATTTCCACTCGCAGTACGGGTTGCCGCAGTCCAGGCAGCGCGCCGACTGCGCCGCCGCCTCGGGCGCGGCGAAGCCGCCGTAGATCTCCTGCCAGCCGAGCACGCGCAGCGGCGCCGGCAGTTCGCGCGGCAGGCGCCGCGGCACGTCGAGGAACTGGAACGGCCGGGCCTTCATGCCGCCCTCCGCAGGTCTTCGGCGAGCTGCTCGAGCGACGCGGCCTTGGGCTTCACCAGCCAGAAGCGGCCGGCGAGGTCGCGGAACTGGTCGAGCACCTGCGCGCCCCACGCGCTGCCGGTGTGTTCGATGTGCGTGCGCAGCAGCGAGCGCAGGTGGTGGCGATGGTGCTCCATGCCCTCGGGCGTGATGCGCAGCACGTCGATCAGTTCGTGGTTGTAGCGGTCGACGAAATCGCGGTCGATGTCCAGCACGTAGGCGATGCCGCCGGTGAGGCCGGCGCCGAAGTTCTGGCCGGTGCGGCCCAGCACCGCGACGACGCCGCCGGTCATGTATTCGCAGCCGTGGTCGCCGATGCCCTCCACCACCGCCAGCGCACCGGAATTGCGCACCGCGAAGCGTTCGCCGGCGCGGCCGGCCGCGTAGAGTTCGCCGCCGGTCGCGCCGTACAGGCAGGTATTGCCCATGATCGGCGTGTCGCGCGCGACGAACGCCGCCGCCGCCGGCGGGCGCAGCACGATCCGGCCGCCGGCCATGCCCTTGCCGACGTAGTCGTTGGCGTCGCCGGTCAGGTGCAGCTGCAGGCCGTCGGCATTCCACGCGCCGAGCGACTGCCCGGCGGTGCCCCGCAGGTTCACGGTGACCGGTGTCGCCAGGCCGGCGCCGCCGTGCATGCGCGCGATCTCGCCGGACAGGCGCGCGCCGATGCTGCGGTCGGAATTGCGCACGTCGTAGGCGTACTCGCCGCCGCCGCCGGCGGCGATCGCATCGCGCAGGTCGGCCAGCATCCGCGTCGCCAGCACGCCGGGATCGCGCGGCAGGTTGCGTGGCTGCACGCAGAAGCGCGGTTCGGTGCCGCGGCCGTCGGCGGCCGCCAGGATCGGCGCGAGGTCGAGGCCGCGCTGCCGGTCGGTGAGGCCTTCGGCGACCTGCAGCAGGTCGGTGCGGCCGATCAGGTCCTCGAGTCGCGCGACGCCGAGCACCGCCAGCCAGCGGCGCACGTCGTCGGCGACGAAGCGGAAGTAGTTCATCGCCATCTCGGGCAGGCCGATGAAGTGCGCCGCGCGCAGGCGCGGGTCCTGGGTGGCGACGCCGGTGGCGCAGTTGTTGAGGTGGCAGATGCGCAGGTATTTGCAGCCCAGCGCCACCATCGGCGCGGTGCCGAAGCCGAAGCTCTCCGCACCGAGGATCGCCGCCTTGATCACGTCCAGCCCGGTCTTCAGGCCGCCGTCGGCCTGCACGCGCACGGCACCGCGCAGGCCGTTCAGGCGCAGCGTCTGCTGGATCTCGGCCAGTCCCAGTTCCCACGGCGTGCCGGCGTGGTGGATCGACGAGATCGGCGAGGCGCCGGTACCGCCGTCGTAGCCCGACACGGTGATCAGGTCGGCGTAGGCCTTCACCACGCCGGCGGCGATCGTGCCGATGCCGGCGTGCGACACCAGCTTCACCGACACCAGCGCCGTCGGGTTGACCTCCTTGAGGTCGTAGATCAGCTGCGCCAGGTCCTCGATCGAATAGATGTCGTGGTGCGGCGGCGGCGAGATCAGGCCGATGCCCGGGCGCGCGTAACGCAGCCGCGCGATCGTCGCGTCGACCTTGTGGCCCGGCAGCTGCCCGCCTTCGCCGGGCTTGGCGCCCTGGGCGATCTTGATCTGCAGCACCTCGGCATTGACCAGGTACTCGGGCGTGACGCCGAAGCGTCCGGAGGCGACCTGCTTGATCTTGCTGCGCTTGTGCGTGCCGTGCCGCGCCGGGTCTTCGCCGCCCTCGCCGGAATTGCTGCGGCCGCCGAGGCCGTTCATCGCCGTGGCCAGCGCCTCGTGCGCCTCCGGCGACAGCGCGCCGAGCGACATGCCGGCCGAATCGAAGCGCGCCAGGATCGCCTCGCGCGGCTCGACGTCTTCCAGCGCGATCGGTTCGATGCCCGGGCGGAACACCAGCAGGTCGCGCAGCGTCGACGCCGGGCGGCCGTCGACATGGTCGGCGTACACGCGGTAGTCGGCGGCGTCGCCGCTGCGCACGGCGCGCTGCAGGCTGGCGATCACGTCCGGGTTGTACATATGGTATTCGCCGCCGTGCACGAGCTTGTGGCGGCCGCCGGGCTCGATGTCGCCGAGTTCCTCCCACGCCCGCGCCGACAGCTCGCGCGCATCGGCCTCGAGCTCGGCGAAGCCGGCGCCTTCGATGCGGCTGACGATGCCGGGGAAACACAGGTCGGTCACTTCGCGCTTCAGGCCGACGACCTCGAACAGCTGCGCGGCGCGATAGCTGGCGATCGTGCTGATGCCCATCTTCGACAGGATCTTCAGCAGGCCCTTCTTGATGCCGCGGCGGTAGCTGCGGCCCAGTTCCGCCGATTCGTTGCCGAGCTTGCCGGCGACCACGCCGGCGCGGCCCAGCGCCGACAGCGTCTGGTAGGCCAGGTACGGATACACGGCGCTCGCGCCGACGCCGATCAGGCAGGCCATCTGGTGCGCGTCGCGGGCGGCGCCGGTTTCGATCACCAGGTTGGCGCGGCAGCGCAGCCCGGTCGCGACCAGATGGTGGTGCACGGCGCCGGTGGCCAGCAGCGCCGGCACGGCGGCCTTTCCGCGTTCGGGGTACCGGTCCGACAGCAGCAGGATCACGTGGCCGGCGCGCACCGCCGCCTCGGCGTCGGCCTGCAGGCGGCGCAGCGCCTGTTCGAGCGTCTCGCCGGCGGCGAAATACAGGTGCAGCAGCGTGTTGGCGTCGGCGAACTGCGGCAGCGCCAGCAGCTGGCGCAGCTTGCGCTGGCTCAGCACCGGCGAATTGAGCATCACCTGCACGGCGTTGGCGGCGTTGGCCTCGAAGACGTTGCCTTCCGGGCCGAGCTGGGTCAGCAGCGACATCACGACCTGTTCGCGCAGCGGATCGATCGGCGGGTTGGTCACCTGCGCGAACGCCTGCCGGAAATAGTCGCTGACCGGCCGCACCTTGCGCGACAGCACCGCCAGCGGCGTGTCGTCGCCCATCGAGCCGGTGGCCTCCTGCTCGGTCTCGGCCAGCACGCGCAGCTCGGACTCGCGTTCCTCGCGGCTGAGCTGGAACAGTTTCTGGAAGCGCCGCAGCGTCGGCGGATCGAACGGCTCGGCCGCCAGCGACGGGTCCACCAGACTCGTGCTCAGGTACGTCACGCCCTGCTTGAGCCACGCCTTGTACGGCGCGCGCGCCTTGTTCACGGCGTCGATCGCGTCGCTGTCCATCAGCACGCCGCGCTGCAGGTCCACCGCCAGCATCTCGCCGGGGCCGAGCTTGCCCTTGGCGACGATGTCGGCATCGGCGATGTCGTGGACGCCGGTTTCCGAGGCGATCACCAGCGTGCCGTCGGCCGCCAGCAGCCAGCGCGCCGGGCGCAGGCCGTTGCGGTCCAGCGTGCAGGCGGCGTAGCGCGCATCGCACAGCACGATGCCGGCGGGTCCGTCCCAGGGGTCGATCGACAGGCCGTGGTACTCGTAGAACGCGGCGAGGTCGGGATCCTTGTATTCCAGCGATGCGGTCGCCGGCGGCACCAGGATCCGCATCGCGTGCAGCAGGTCCATGCCGCCGGCCAGCAGCAGCTCGAGCATGTTGTCCAGGCTCTGCGAGTCCGAGCCGTGCAGCGACACCAGCGGCTGCAGCGCCGGCAGGTCCAGCCGCGGCGAATGCCAGTGCATCGCCCGCGCGGTCGCCCAGTGCCGGTTGCCCTCGATCGTGTTGATCTCGCCGTTGTGCGCCAGCAGCCGGAACGGCTGCGCCAGCTTCCACGCCGGCGCGGTGTTGGTGGAAAAACGCTGGTGGAAGACGATGACCGACGTTTCCAGCTCCGGCCGTGCCAGGTCCGGGAACACCTTCGGCAGCGCCTCGGGCAGCACCATCGCCTTGTAGCCGATCGTCGCCGCCGACAGCGACACCACGTAGAAGTCCGGCACGTCGGCCAGTTCACGCTCGGCGTCGCGGCGGGCGAGGAACAGCGCGCGTTCGAAGGCGGTTGCGTCGCCGGCCGCGCCGACGAACACCTGTTCGATCCGCGGCAGTCCGCCGAGGGCGATCGTGCCGCAGTCGGCGCGCGACACCGGCACGGCGCGCCAGCCGGTGGCGGTCAGGCCCTGCCGGTGCAAGGCGGCTTCCAGTGCCACCCGGGCGTGGGCGGCGTCCGCGTCGTCGTGCGGCAGGAACACCATGCCGACCGCATCGCCTTCGCCGAACGTTATCCCCGCCTCGGCGGCGATCGCTTGAAGAAACACCGTGGGCCGCCGCAGCAGCACGCCGCAGCCGTCGCCACTGAGGCCGTCCGCACCGACCGCGCCGCGATGCGCCAGCCGGGCCAGCGCCCGCAGCCCGGCGTCGACCACGGCCCGGCCGGGACGGTCGTCGAGGCGGGCGATCAGCCCGAACCCGCAGCTGTCGCGCTCGAAATCCGGGGAATGCAGGCCCGGGACCGGGGGTGCTGGCATGCGCCCTCCGCGATGGGACAAGGGGGCCATGCCGGCAGGCGGCAGCGCAGTTCGACAGGGCTGGAGCCAAGGTCACACAGCGCAATAGAGCTTCTGCTCCGTTGCCTTCCGGCGCCGTGCCGGCCGGGGTAGAGTGCAGCCAGTCCCCTCGCGGAGGTCCGGCATGCGCACGATCCTGGTCGCCAGTTCGAAGGGGGGCGCCGGCAAGACGACGGTGACCACCAACCTGGCGGCGCATTTCGCCGTCGACGGCAAGGCCACCGCGATCCTCGACGCCGACCGGCAGAAGTCCTCGACCCACTGGTGCGAGAAGCGCGCCGCACTCGACAGCGCCGTGCTGCCGATCGACGGCAGCCGCCGCGGCTGGGAAAAACACCTGCCCGACGGCGTCCAGTACCTGGTCATCGACGCCCCGGCCGGTGCGATGGGCGACGACCTCACGGCCTTCCTGGACCGCGCCGACGCGGTGCTGGTGCCGGTGAACCCGTCCACGATCGACCTGGAGGCGACGGTGGTGTTCCTGAACACCCTCGTGACCCACCCGCGCGTGAAGAAGGGAAAGCTGCCGGTCGCGATCGTCGCCAACCGCCTCAAGCCCTGGACCAGCAACTCCCAGCAGGCCGTCGACCAGCTCAAGGCCTGGCCCTACCCGCTGGTCGCCGAGCTGCGCGACACCCAGGCCTATGTGCTGCTGGTCGCCCTGGGCAAGAGCGTCTTCGACTACCGGTCCGAGCAGGTGCGCAGCCACCAGGACGACTGGGCCCCGCTGTTCCGCTGGCTGAAGAAGGCGCTGTGACGCCGGGTTCGCAGCCGATGCGCTCCACTGGACACCCGCCCGCACGCAAAGGAAGGCCATGCGCGAACTGATCCTGCTCCGCCACGCCCACGCCGAGTCCGCTTCCCCGGGCCAGGACGACATCGACCGGCCGCTGTCCTTGCAGGGACAGGCCGAGGCCGAGGCCGCCGGCCGCTGGCTGCGCGACCACGGCCACGTCCCCGACCGCATCGTCTGCTCCACCGCCCGCCGCGCCCGCGAGACCACCGCGCAGGCGATGGCGGCGCTGGGGTATGTCGAACAGCGCGAGGACGCCCGCATCTACGACGCCACGCCGGGCCGGCTGATGCAGGTGGCCGACGACCACCGCGACATCGGCCGCGTGCTCCTGGTCGGCCACAACCCCGGCATCGAGCAGCTGGTGGCCCTGCTGAGCTCGGGGCAGACGAGCGATTTCCGCGGCGTGCCCGCCGGCGGCATCGCTGTGCTGTCGATGCCCGCCGATGCGGCGCTCGAACCGGCCGTCGCGCAGCTCGCGGCGTTCTGGTGGCCGTGAGCGGATGAACCGGAGTCGGGCCGGCGGGCTGTGCCTGGCCGGGCTGATGGCCCTGGCGATGCCCGTGAAGTCGGCCGAGCGTGAACCCTTCGATCCGGCCGCCTCGGCGGCCGGGATCACCGTCGACCTGCGCGTCGCCGGCAAGGTGGACGGCCGGTTCGGCACGATCGAGGGCGAACTGCAGCCGGTCGACGACGAGCGCTGGCAGGTGCAGGTGCGCATCGACGCCCGCGACCTGACGCTCGACGGCCCGGCGTGGATGCTGCGCTCCACCCGCTCTTCGCGCTTCCTGGATGTCGAGCGGCACCCGCAGATCGTCTTCGTGTCGTTGCCGTTCAAGCGCGCGCTGCTGAGCAGCGGCGGCGAACTGGCCGGCGACCTGGAGCTGCGCGGCAAGCGCAAGCGGGTCGCGTTCCGGATCGAGAAGGCCGAGTGCGCCGCCCCCGGCCGCGACTGCCCGATCCATGTGCGCGGCAGCGTCAGCCGACGCGGGTTCGGCATGACCGCCCAGCGCCTGTGGCTGCGCGACGCCGTGGGCTTCGACTTCCGCGTGCGTTTGCGCGACCCTTCGCGGCCATGACCCCGCGCCTGCTGCCCCTGCTGCTGCTCCTGCTCGCCGGCTGTTCGACGCTGAACCCGCGCGACCGTGCCCGGGCCGAAGAAATCGTCGTCGCCGGCCGCAGCCACGACACCGTCTGCGTCGACGCCGACTGCCGGATCGCCTCGCCGCTGCTGGGCCTGGGCCACGATGACGTCGTCGCCTCCACGAAGGACGCGCCGCGCCACCACGTGACGCTGCTCGACCGTGGCCAGGACGCGCTGCTGGCGCGGGTGCACCTGATCCGCGCCGCCCGCAGGAGCATCGACCTGCAGAGTTTCATCTTCGAGGCCGACGACAGCGGCTCGCTGGTGCTCGACGAACTGCTGGCCGCGGCCCGCCGGGGCGTCAAGGTGCGGATCCTGCTCGACCAGCTCTACGGCCTGCCCGACCCGAACCTGCAGGCGACGCTGGCCGGCACCCACGAGAACCTGCAGCTGCGCCTGTACAACCCGACCTTCAACGAGGCCAAGACGCAGACGCTGGAATACGCGGCCGGCATCCTGTGCTGCTTCCGCAAGTTCAACCAGCGCATGCACACCAAGCTGCTGCTGGTGGACGGCGTCGTCGGGATCACCGGCGGCCGCAACATCCAGGACCGCTATTTCGACTGGGGCGAGTCGTACAACTACCGCGACCGCGACATTCTCGTCGCCGGCCCGGTGGCGAAGCGGATGGGCGCCAATTTCCAGCACTTCTGGGATTACGAGCGCACCCGCCCCGCCGAAACGCTGGCCGACGTCGCCGAGCGGCTGATCCGCGCCGGCGAGGTGCCGGAGAACGACCTGCTGCAGCCGGGCTCGCCGCGCGCGCTTCGCGTGCGGGAGATGGCGGATCTGGCCGAGGACGGCGCCGCGGTGTTCGCCCAGCTGCAGCCGTTGACGCTGGCCGTGGGCCGGGTCGACTTCCTGGCCGACCTGCCCGAAAAGCACGAGGGCGACCTGCCGCCCGAAGAGGACGCGTCGCTGGCGATGCGCGATCTCGTCGCCGGCACCCGGCGCGAGCTGGTGCTGCAGACGCCGTACCTGGTGCTGTCGCGGCCGGCGCGCAAGCTGTTCCGCGAGCTGCAGGCGGGCGCCGACTCGCCGGAAATCATCGTGTCGACCAATTCGCTGGCGGCCACCGACGCCTTCCCGGTCTATGCGATGAGCCACAAGTACAAGCGCCTGTACCTGCGTGAGCTCGGGTTCCGGATCCACGAGTACAAGCCGTATCCGGCCGATTCCCCGATCGACCTGGCGGCGACCGGGGCGCTGGGCGAGCCGGCGGCGCTGCCACGCACCGGCCGTCTGCCGATGTTCGGCTCCGGCTCGGCCGGTTCGGCGAGCGGGCCGGTGCCGCTCAAGCGCGCCGGCGTGCGGGTCGGCCTGCACGCCAAGTCGATGGTGATCGACGACCGCATCGGCGTGGTCGGCAGCCACAACTTCGACCCGCGCTCGGACCACTTCAACACCGAGAGCCTGGTGGTCGTGCACGACGCGCAGTTCGCCGCGGCGCTGGGCGCCAGCATCCGCCGCGACATGGAGCCGGCGAATTCGTGGGTGGTCGCGCGCCAGGAAAAGCCGCCGGTACTGTCGGGGCTCAACTACAGCCTGGGCAAGCTGTCGGAGAAGCTGCCGATCTTCGACATCTGGCCGTTCCCCTACGCCACCAGCTTCGAGCTGCGCCCGGGCTGCAACCCGATGTCGCCGTCGGACCCGCGCTTCTACGCGTGCCACGAGGACGTCGGCGCGTTTCCCGAGGTCGACCTGCCGTTGAAGACGGTCTACACCCGGATCCTCACGGCCTTCGGTGCCGGGCTCGTCCCCATTCTCTAGGCCCGTGAAATCCGGATTGACGGAAACGGGGGGTCGGCCTAGGCTGGCCGTTCTCGCAATCACCGCCGGACGCGCCTGCCATGCCCCTTTCCCTCAGCTTCGAACTCTCCGATCGCGATCTGGAGCACTTCAACGCGGCGCTGGCCAAGGCCCGCGAGGCGGTCGGGAACAAGAGCTCCGACGAGATCATCGCGGCCGCGTCGCGCCTGCTCGGCGGCGCCGACAAGGTCGAAGTGCCCGATTTCGTCGCCCAGCGCCTGGAGCGGCTCGATGCGCTGATCGCGATGGTCCGCGACGAGGGCTGGCACCTGCCGGACGAGGACCGCAACCGCGTGCTGTCGGCGCTGGTGTACTTCGCCGACCCCACCGACGTGATTCCCGATTCGGTGCCGGTGCTCGGCTTCCTCGACGACGCGATCGCGATCGAGATGTGCGTGAAGGACCTGCACCACGAGCTCGAGGCCTACGACGAGTTCTGCGAATACCGCCAGGGCGAGGCCGACAAGCGCGGCCAGGACCCGGCCACCGTCGGCCGCGCCGACTGGCTCGAGTCGCGCCGCGACGAGCTGGTCGACCGCATGCACCGCCGCCGCAACCGCGAACTCGGCGGCAGCTACGGCGACAGCTCCGGCTACGCCCGCCGCGGCTACACCAGCTCCTACCGCCCGGGCATGATGCGCGTCCGCTGAACCCGGTCGCGTCGATGTCCGGTCCCTTCAAGCAGCGCCCCGACCTGGCGGCGCTCAACGCCCGGTTGGCGGGTACCGCCGCCGAAAGCCTGGGCATCCGCATCACCGAGCAGGGTGAAGACTTCCTGCGCGGCACGATGCCGGTCGATGCCCGGACGGTCCAGCCATGGGGCCTGCTGCACGGTGGCGCGTCGGTGCTCCTGGCCGAGACCCTCGCCAGCTTCGCCGGCTTCCTGTGCCTGGATCCCGCCGAAAAGAAGCAGACCGCCGGCATCGAGATCAACGCCAACCACGTGCGCGGCGTCACCGAAGGCCTCGTCACCGGCACCGCCCGGCCGGTCCATGTCGGCCGCGCCACCCAGGTCTGGGAAATCCGCATCGAGGATGAACGCGGCCGGCTCGTCTGCATTTCGAGGATGACCGGCGCCGTCATCGGCGGCTGAACCCATACCTCGGAGTCGGGTGATTACTCGGCACCGCGTGCGGCACAATCGGCCCATGTCCGCTTCTTCCCCCGCGGCGCGCCCGTCGGCCGACTGGCGGCGCCCGTTCCGCTACCTCTGGCGCGTGCCGCTGCTGGTCCTGCACGTGGGGCTGGCGCTGCCGGTGACGCTGGCGATGATCAACCCGATCACCGCGCGCATCATGCTGCGCGGCGAACGGCTGGACCATCGCACGATCCGCGCGTGGTCGACGCTGATGGTCCGCCTGTTCGGCTTCCGCGTGCGCCGCTACGGGACGCCGCTGCCGGGCGCGGTGCTGTTCGTCGCCAACCACGTCAGCTGGATCGACATCACGCTGATGCACAGCCAGCGCATGATGGGTTTCGTCGCGAAGGCGGAGATCGCCCGGTGGCCGGTGGTCGGCTGGGTCGCCAGCCGCGGCAGCACGATCTACCACCACCGCGGCAGCAACGACTCGCTGCACGGCGTGATGCACCAGATGGTGCAGCGGCTCGAGCAGGGCCAGGCCGTCGGCGTGTTCCCGGAGGGCCGCACGACCCGCGGCGACGCGGTCGGCACGTTCCATGCCCGCATCTTCCAGCCGGCCACGCTGGCCGGCGCGCCCGCGCAGCCGGTGGCGCTCAAGTACGGCACCGGTGGCGACGCCCAGACGATCGTCGCGTTCGGCGCGCAGGAGAACTTCCTGCAGAACTTCCTGCGCCTGCTCGGCGAGCCGGGCCGCGTCGCCGAGGTGCACTTCCTCGAGCCGGTGGCGGCGCACGAGGACGGCCGCCGGGCGATGGCCGAAACCTGCCGCGCCCGCATCGTCGCGGCGATGAGCGCCTGAGCCGATGACCACGTCCGGCTACCGCCCGCCGCGCTGGCTGCGCAATCCGCATGTGCAGTCGATGCTCAGCTCGATGCCGCTGCGGCGGGCGATCGGCGGCCGGGCGCTGGCACGCATGGGCGCCGCCAGCGACGAACACATCATCGAGGTCGAGGATGGCGTGCGCCTGCAGGGTTTCCACACCCGGCTGCCGGGCCGCGACGCGCGCGCGCTGGTGCTGCTGCTGCACGGCTGGGAAGGCAGCGCCGACTCGGGCTACATGCGCCACACCACCGCCGAGCTGCTGCGGCGCGGCTACGAGGTGTTCCGGCTCAACTTCCGCGACCACGGCGATACGCACCACCTGAACAAGGACATCTTCCATTCCTGCCGCCTGGCCGAAGTGGTGCAGGCGGCGGCGGAAGTGGCGCGGCGGTTCCCGGCGCGGCCGCTGCTGGCGGCCGGCTATTCGCTGGGCGGCAATTTCGCGCTGCGCCTGGCGCTGTCGGCGCCGGCGGCGGGGGTTCCGCTCGCGCATGCGGTCGCCGTCTGTCCGGCGATCGACCCGGCCCGCGTGCTCACGGCGCTGGAGAACGGCCTGCCGCTGTACCACTGGTATTTCATGAAGAAGTGGCGGCGCTCGCTGGCGCGCAAGCGTGCCCTGTTCCCCGACCACCACGATTTCGACGACCAGGTGCTGGCGCTGGACATGCGCGGCCTGACCGGCTGGATGGTGAAGCGGCACACGACCCTGGCCGGCATCGAGGACTATTTCGACGGCTACAACATCGGCGGCGGCCGGCTCGCGGCGCTGCAGGTGCCGGTCAGCGTGCTGGCGGCGGCCGACGATCCGGTCTGCCCGGTGGACGCCTTCCCCGACCTGCAGCTGCCGGCCCACTCGACCCTGCAGATCGCCGATTTCGGCGGCCACTGCGGTTTCCTCGAAGGGGCGAGCCTGCGCGGGTATTCCGAGCGCTGGGTTGCCGACCGGCTGGACGCGGCGGTCGCGGCCGCGGGGCGGGCTACAATGCCGGCCCCCGTTTCCGCCTGACGAAGAAGCCCATGCTCGCCCAGATCACCGACGCGCTGCGCCGCGGCGAAACCGCTGCCGCGCTTGCCGCCGCCCGGTCGTTCGCCACCGACGAACCGCAAAACGCCGCCGCCCGCCACCTGCTGGGCGTGTGCCTGCAGCGCGTGGGCGACCTCGCCGGGGCCCGCGCCGCCTTCGAGGCGGCGATCGAGGCCGCGCCGGACCGCGCCGAGTACTACTTCAGCCTGGCCACACTGGTACTCGCCGAGGGCGACAAGCCGGCGGCGATCCGCCGTCTGCACGAGGCGCTGGCGCTGGATCCGAACCAGCTCGGCGCCTACGTGATGCTGATGCACCTCGCCCTGGGACGCGGCGACCAGGCCGAGGCGCAGCGCAATCTGAAGCTGGCCCAGCGCGTCGACGAGGAGCACCCGCAGGTGAAGGTCGCCGAAGGCTACCTGCTGCAGGCGCAGAACGATCCCGACGGCGCCCTGCGCGCCTTCACCGACGCCGTCACGAAGGCGCCGACCCTGGCCGCCGCGCAGCTCGCGCTGGGCATGGCCTACCTGGGCCGCGGCATGTGGCCGTTCGCCGAGCAGGCGCTGTCGAACGCGCTGGCGCTGGACCCCTCGCGTCCGCCGGCGACGCTGCGCGCGCTGATCGAGGCGCGCCGCCGCCAGGGCAATGCCGCCGGCACGCTGGCCGCGCTCGGCGAGCTGATCGCGCTGCAGCCCGACGACCTGTTCGCGCGCGGCCTGCGCGCCGAGATCCTGACATCCGGTGACGATGCCGGCGCGGCCCTGCCGGACCTGGAATACCTGCTCGACAAGCGCCCCGGCCATCCGCACACGGTGACGATGGCGACCTCGCTGCTGGCCCGCCTGGGCCGCGGCCAGGACGCGGTGCAGCGTGCCGAGGCGGCGCTGGCGCAGTTCCCGGAGAACGCCGACCTGTGGCGTGCCCGCCTGAACGTGTCGGGCCTGCTCGGCGAGGACGCCAAGCCGCTGCTCGACCGCTGGCAGGAGGCCGTACCCGACAGCGCCGACGCGCTCGACCTGCTGGCCGGCTACCACCAGGCCCGCGGCGAGACCGCGCTGGCCGAATCCTATGCCGATCGCGCGCTGGCCCTGCGTCCGGACCTGGCGACCAGCACCTCGGTGAAGCTGCGCGAGGAAGTCGCGGCCGACCCCGAAGCCGCCCTCGCCCGCGTGCAGCGGCTGTTGCCGGGCACGTCCGACCCGGCGCTGCGGCGCACGCTGCTCGGCTGGGGCGGCGCGGCGCTCGACGCGCTGGGCCGTTCCGGCGAAGCCGCCGCGCTCTGGCGGCAGATGCTCGGGACGATGCTGCCGCCGGGCCAGATCGCGCCGCCGCCGCCGGTACCGGCCGAGGCCGCGCCCGCGGGCGAAGGCGCCGGCACGCTGCTGTTCTCGCCGCCGGGCGTGCGCAGCGAGTACGTCCGGCGCGCCGTGAAGGCGACGCTCGGTGCGCGCCTGCGGCCGGACCGTTTCGGCACGGCGACCGCCGACGACGGCTTCGGGTCGAAGCGTTTTCCGCCGGGCCATGCCGAGGCCGGCACCGCCCGGCGCTGGCGCGACTCGCTGCAGGCGGCGGGGCTGGATCCGGCCACGGTCGTGGACTGGCTGCCGTTCGTCGACGGCTACACGCTCGAGGCCCTGCGCGGCGCCCGCGTGATCGCCCTGCTGACCGACCCGCGCGACGCGCTTCTGAACTGGATGGTGCACGGCAGCGCGCAGAACTACCTGTTCTCCAACGCGCCGGCGAACTCGGCGGCGTGGCTGGCCGCGACGCTGGGCATGCTGGCCGACCATCGCGACCGCGACCCGGACCGCGTGCACCTGGTGCATCTGGACAGCCCGGCGGGTGACGCAGCGGCGACGCTGCAGGCACTGCTGGACCTGCCGCAGCCGCTGCCGGCGTCCGGCAGCGGCGCCCGGTTCCCGGCCGGCCACTGGCGCAGGTACCGCGAGGCGTTCGCCGAAGAGTTCGCGCTGCTCGCGCCGGTCGCGGTGCGGCTGGGGTATCCGAAGGACTGAGGGATTCAGGCGCCGGCGGGCAGGCCCAGCAGGAGCGCGGCGCCCAGGGCGATGCGGTACCAGGCGAACGGCGTGAAGCGGTGGGTGGCGATGTAGCCCAGCAGCCAGCGCACCGTCGCGAAGCCGGTGGCGGTCGCCGCCGCGAACGCCAGCGCCAGCCCGGTCCAGTCCTCGGCGCCGGCGGTGCCGTCCTGGATCGTCTCGAGCAACGCGTAGCCGGTGGCCGCGAACATCGTCGGAATGCCGACCAGGAACGCGAACTCCGCCGCCGCCGGCTTGCGCGACAGCCCCAGCAGCATCGCCACGAAGATCGCCGCCGCCGACCGCGACGTGCCGGGGAACACCCCGGCGAGCACCTGCGCCAGGCCGACGGCGACCGCGACCTTCCAGGTGACCGTCGCCACGTCGGGCACGCGTTCGGCGAACCGTTCCACCGCCAGCATCGCCAGGCCGCCGGCAATCAGCGCCCAGGCGATCGGCGTCACCGTCTCCGGCAGTTCCCAGCCCAGCCATCGCACCGGCAGCCCGACGATCGCGGTCACCAGGAACGCGACGGCGATCTTCGCCGAATAGTCGAAGTTCGCGCGGTCGCGCAGGCCGGTCGCCAGCGCCCAGATCCGCTGCCGGTACACCAGCGTGATCGCCAGGATCGCGCCCGACTGGATCGCGATGTTGAACAGGTCCGAGCGCGCGCCGAGCCAGTGCTGGGCGATCAGCAGGTGGCCGGTGCTGGAAATCGGCAGGAACTCGGTCAGTCCCTCGAGGATGCCGAGCAGCAGGGAGGCGAGCAGGTCGTTCACGGGCGGGTGCGCTGGCGGGGACGCGGCAGCATACGTCACCGGCCGCGTGGTTCGGGCCGCCACGGCCCGATGCGGGCCCATGTCCGGAGCCTGCGGGCGCCCGTTCCGCCATTCGCACCAAAAGCGGGAAGCTGGCGGTGAACATGCACCATGCCGGTGCGTCCGTTCGCCCCGTGTGGATCTATAGGCGTTTACGATCAATGGCTTGGCGATTTCCGGAGGCTGGCACGGGGCTTGCAACTGCAACGCATCCCTTTCCCGCCCCGGAGCCGCACCCATGCCGTACAGCCACATCGAAAAGCTGATCAAGGACCACGCCATCGAGTTCGTCGACCTGCGCTTCGCCGACATGCGCGGCGTGCAGCACCACGTCACGTTCCCGGTGTCGATCGTCGAGCCCGCCCTGTTCGAGGACGGCAAGATGTTCGACGGCAGCTCGATCTCGGGCTGGAAAGGCATCAACGAGTCGGACATGGTGCTGCTGCCGGATCCGGAGACCGCGGTCGTCGACCCGTTCACCGCCGACCCGACGCTGATCCTGGTCTGCGACGTGCTCGACCCGGCGACGATGCAGGGTTACTCGCGCGACCCGCGCGGCATCGCCCGCCGCGCCGAGGCCTACCTCAAGGCCAGCGGCATCGCCGACCAGGCGTTCTTCGGCCCGGAGCCCGAATTCTTCATCTTCGACTCGGTGCGCTGGAACAACGAACAGGGCGACACCTTCTTCGAGGTCGATTCCGAGGAAGCGCACTGGAACAGCAAGAAGAAGTACGAAGGCGGCAACAGCGGCTACCGCCCGGGCCTGAAGGGCGGCTATTTCCCGGTCGCCCCGACCGACCAGCTGCACGACATCCGCGCCGAGATGTGCAAGCTGCTGATGGCGGCCGGCCAGGAAGTGGAAGTGCACCACCATGAAGTGGCCAACGCCGGCCAGTGCGAGATCGGCACCAAGTTCAACTCGCTGGTGAAGAAGGCCGACGAGCTGCTGATGATGAAATACATCATCAAGAACGTGGCGTTCCGCAACGGCAAGACCGCGACCTTCATGCCCAAGCCGCTGGTCGGCGACAACGGCAGCGGCATGCACGTGCACCAGTCGCTGGCCAAGGGCGGCACCAACCTGTTCAGCGGCGACGGCTACGGCGGCCTGTCGCAGCTGGCGCTGTGGTACATCGGCGGCATCTTCAAGCACGCCCGCGCGATCAACGCGTTCGCCAACTCCACGACCAACTCGTACAAGCGCCTCGTGCCGGGCTTCGAGGCGCCGGTGATGCTGGCGTACTCGGCGCGCAACCGCTCGGCGAGCTGCCGCATCCCGTACGTGTCCAACCCGAAGGCGCGCCGCATCGAGATCCGCTTCCCGGACCCGATGAACACCGGCTACCTGGTGTTCACCGCGCTGATGATGGCCGGCCTGGACGGCATCAAGAACAAGATCGACCCGGGCGCGCCGAGCGACAAGGACCTGTACGACCTGCCGCCGGAAGAGGAGAAGAACATCCCGACCGTCTGCCACAGCCTCGACCAGGCGCTGGACGCGCTCGACAAGGACCGCGAGTTCCTGAAGGCCGGCGGCGTGATGAGCGACGACTTCATCGACGCGTACATCGCGCTGAAGATGCAGGAAGTGACCAAGTTCCGCGCCGCGACGCATCCGCTGGAATACGCGATGTACTACGGCATCTGACGGCCGCCGCGGGTCGCCGGGAGCGACATCGCGGATCCGGAAAACGCAGACAGCGGCACCTCGACGGCCCGGAGCGATCCGGGCCGTTTTCTGTTGCCCGCGCAATCGCCACGCCTATACTTCGCCGGCAAGGGGAGAAGCCATGGGCAGGTTCCTGGGCGCGGTGTTGCGCACGTTCGGATGGCTGTTCGCGCTGGTGCTGCTGCTCGCCGCCGCCGTGGCGGTGCTGCGCTGGCAGGCGATCGGCGAGCCGGAGCGCGCGGCGCTGGCGCTGATGGACGTGCCGGCGGACGCGCCCGCCGGGCGCAACGGTTTCGCGGCGCTGATGCTGTCCGGCCATGACGTGCCGCCGGAACGGCTCGACGCCGTGCTCTCCGACGATGTCGCGGCATTCCGGACCTGGCTCGCCGGCCACGATGCCCGGCACCCGTTCTGGTCGGACGGCGCACCCGACGTGGCCACGCCGGCCGACCGGTATGTGCCGCTGTCCGGCACCGCCTTCACCGAGCGGCTGCCGCTGCCGCCCGGCGATGACGTCTGCGCGCTGGCGGCGCCCGGCTGCCTGGCGACCGTGCGGGAGAACGAAGCCGCGGTCGGCGAGCTGCTGGGTGCGCATCGCGACCGCCTCGCCAGCGTGCAGGCCGCGCTGGCCGCCGACCACCTGGTCAATCCCTATCCGGCGACGATCGGCACCCCGTTGCCGCCCTACGGCGGCCTGCACCTGCCGCTGACCGCGGCCGCGTTCGAGGCGGTGCAGGGCCGCGCGCCGGAGGCCTATGCACGGACCTGCGACCTGCTCGGGCAGGCACGCCGGATGGACCGCGGCGGCGGCAACCTGATCGAGAAGCTGCTGGCGCAGTCGCTCGCCGAGGGGGCGGCGTGGCTGCTGCTGGACCTTCGCCGCGAATTCCCCGTCGCCAGGCTGCCGGAAGCCTGCACGGCGGCGCTGGCGCCGGTGGGCACCGACGAGGCGACGGTCTGCGAGGCGATGCGCGGCGAGTACCGCATGCATCGCGCGCTCGGCGCCCAACTCGATGCGCAGCTCGCGGGTTGGAACCCGAAGGCGCTGCTGACGCGGCTGCTGCTGTTCGACGAGCGGCTGCAGGCGGCGTGGAGCGCGCGCCAGTTCGCGCCGTTCTGCGCCGACGCGACCCGCGGACTCGCCGATGCCGGCCAGCCGCCGCCGCTGCCGTCGCCGGCGGTCGGGTTCGACCGTGTCGCGTGTTACGCCGCCTACATCAACTGCGTGCTGGCGCAGATTGCCGGCCCGTCGTTCGCGCCCTACGCGGACCGCGCGCTCGACCACGCCGCCAAGCTGCGCCTGCTGCTCGCCGCGCAGGCGGTCGCGGACGGCCGCCGCGCCCCAGCCAACGCCGCATCGGACGCCAGCGTCGCCGGCTATCCGGTCGATTTCGACCCGGCGACGCAGCAGGCGACGATCACCCTGCGTGCGCCCCGCGACGGCGAGACGGCCTTCCG
>JAKFCL010000065.1:0-8364 GCA_036676665.1 Arenimonas sp.
CAAGCAGCAGCATCAGGGCAGGGCGCATCGATCGCTCCGGTGGGAGTGCCGCGGGTGTCCGGACGGCACGGTTGGGGGGCGGGGCGATCCTATCCCGGCGCCGGTCCGGGCACCACGGGCCCGACCGGATCGACGCGGCCGCTTGAAAATGCCGCCCGCGCGCACCAGATCGTCGGGCAGTCATCGCGAGGACAGGACCATGGCTACCGGCTGGGCCGGCGACGGCGCCGTGCAGGACCAGATCGACGCGACCGTGAAGGACGCGATCAAGCGCGCGCGCAGCCAGTTGCCGAAGGGCCCCGGCCTGTCGCATTGCGAGGAATGCGGCGTCGCGATTCCCGAGGCGCGGCGCAAGGCGATGCCCGGCGTGCGCCTGTGCGTGCCCTGCCAGGAGGCGCACGACCTCGAAGCCGGGTCCGCCAGCGGCTACAACCGGCGCGGCAGCAAGGACAGCCAGCTGCGCTGAGCTCCGCGGGTGCGGGGGGTTCCGGGATGCCCGGCACGCGTGTACCGTGCCGCGCATGCCCACCACGCTGATGGTCGTCGACGACTTCCTGGACAACGCCATGGCGTTGCGCCAGGCCGCGCTGCGCCTGACCTACCCCGAGGTGCCGGGGATGTTCCCGGGCCGCAATTCGCTCGAACGAATGGAGATCGAGGGCCTCGACGCGCAGGTGTCGCGGCTGGTCGGCGAGCCGCTGGTGGGCATGCGTCCGCCGCAGGCCCACGGCAAGTTCCGCATCGCCCGCGCCAGCGACCAGGGTCAGGCCAAGGTGCATGTCGATGCCGCGCACTGGTCCGGGATCCTCTACCTGAGCGATCCGGCCGATTGCCGCGGCGGCACGGAATTCTTCCGGCACCGGGCGACGGGCACCGACGGCGCCCCGACCGACGACGCCCAGGCACGCGCCCTGGGATTCCCGGGTGCGAAGCAGATGGTGGCCGACATCCTGGCGCGCGAGACCCTGGACGACAGCAAGTGGGAGATGACGCACCGTGTGCCGATGCGTTTCAACCGGCTGATCCTGCTGCGGCCGTGGCTGTGGCATACCGCCGGCGAATCGTTCGGCACCACGCTGCAGGATTCGCGGCTGGTCTACCTGATGTTCTTCGAGTCCGCGCGCGCCTGACGCTTCACGTCGCCGTGCCGAAGCGGTCGACACGATCCCGGGAGCCCCCTTTCCGGAGATCTCCATGCGCAGCGCCGCCGCCAAACGCGACCACATCCGCGACCTGATCAAGGGCATCGACATCGCGATGTTCACGACGATCGGCGAGGACGGCTTTCCCGTCAGCCGGCCGCTGAGCACGCAGGAGGCCGAGTTCGACGGCAGGGTGCTGTGGTTCTTCGTGCGCCGCGACACGCCGAAGGTCCGCGAGATCGGCCGCCATCCCAAGGTCAACGTCGCCTATGCGTCGAAGGATCGCAATGTCTACCTTTCGGTGGCCGGCACCGCGGACGTGGTCGCCGACCAGGAGCGGATCGACGAGTTCTGGAACGACGCGCTGAAGGCGTTCTTCCCGCGCGGGCGCACCGACCCGAACCTGGTGCTGGTCCGCGTCACGGTGCACACCGTGCAGTACTGGGAGGGCCCGTCGACCGGTCTGGGCAAGGTCATCGCGTTCGTCGTCGCCCGGGTCACCGGCGACGATTCGGCAATGGGGGAGAACCGCCTGCTGCGCCTCGAGGAAGCGCCGCCGAAGCAGCGGCGCGCGGCCCGCAGCAAGGCGATGAGCGCCGGCAAGAAGCGCACCTCCGACGCCGGTGCGGCAGCGGGCGCGGCGACCGCGCGCAAGGCCGCGACGAAGGCGCCGGCCAGGAAGGCTCCGGCGAAGAAGGCGCCGGCGAAAAGAATCGCGACCCGGAAGGCCGCGCCGCGCCGCTGAGTCGCCGCGCGCGGCACGGCCCGCGCCGGATCCTCAGAGGCCGAGTACTTCGCGGCCCTGGCGGAACACGATGTCGACCGGGATGTCCTTCGCGCCGATCCGGTCCAGATCGGCCTGCAGATCCGGGCCGATCCGGCCGTACTGCTCCAGGAAGGCCTTGGCACCGGCGTAATCGCCGTCGCCCTGCAGCGTCAGGATCTTCGCCGACAGCGAGTCGACCGCGGCCTGCATCTTCCCGAAGTCGACCCGGTAGCGGCCGGTGTCGCCTTCGCGGGCGAATGCGCCCTGCTCGAACAGGTAATTGAACGCCGCCATGTTGGCCTGGCCGTGCGCGCTGCTGGCGCCGAAGCGCACCGAGCGGAAGATGCCGGCGAGGAACGTCACGTAGTTGTCGTCGAGCTTGTCCTTGTCCAGCTCGCCCATCTCGCCGAGCTTGCCGATCATGTACAGGCCCAGGATGTCGGCCTTGCCTTCCTCGTATCCGCTGGCGAGGTCGGTCAGCGCCTGGCGCACGGTGCCCTTGCCGTCCAGCGTGTTCTTGATGCCCAGGCCGTGCGCGACCTCGTGGAACATCACGTTCTCGAAGAACGCGTCGAAAGTGACGTGCGCACGCTGGTCGGCGACGATCAGTTCGTCGGCGATCGGCTCCAGGATGGTGTCGAACTTGGCGCGCATCGCGTTCTTGAGCTGCAGGCGGCGCGAGCCCTTCGCCAGCTGCACCTCCTCGTCGTTGGGCAGGTTGATGGCGATCGTCTTGGCGCCGGCGTTGGCGTCGCCGCCGTAGTAGATGGCGTCGTAGGCGTTCAGGTCGGCGTCGGTGCCGGGCATTTCGGCCTTGTAGCGGTCCTCCACCGGCAGGCCGCGCTGCAGCGCCGGCAGGTGCCTGGCGAACTTCGCCAGCCGCTCGCTCCATTCGACGTCCTTGACCAGCACGAACGCCTCGAACGCGGCCTTGGTGCCGTACAGCGCGTCCTGGTAGCTCTCGATCGGGCCGATCACCACGTCGATCGGGCTCGACTTCATGTCCATCCACGCCATGTCGCTGGCCTGGTACTCGCCGGTGACCAGCGCGTCGGCGCGCAGCTTCAGGTAACCGCGGAAACCGGCGTCGGTGGCGACCTCGGCGGCCTGGCGCAGCAGCGCCGCCGCCTGCTCGAGTTCGGCCTTGTACTCCACGTGGTACGGCACGACGACCAGCTTGCCGGCATCGTCGCGCCGGACCAGCGTGTACAGGCTGTCCTTGCCGGGCAGGTCGGCGGCGGCGAATTCCTCTTTCGTCATGTCCTCCGGATAGAACTGCGCGCCGGCCGGCCGCGCGCCGATGCCGTCGACGAAGGGCTTGTCGCCGTCGAGGCGGTCCCACGGGCCGTAGTTGATCTCGACGAACCGGCGGGTGTCAGGGTCGCCGATCGACGCCAGCAGGCCGTCGCGGTCGCCGACCACCTGCTTCCAGAACAGCGCGTCCATGATCTCGCCGGCCTGCAGCAGCAGCACGATCGCCTGGCGGTCGCCCTCGGCGAGTTTCGACAGGTCGGCGGTGAGTTCGACCTCGGCATAGCGGGCGACCTTGGCGGCGATGGTGTCGGCGGGCGTGGCCGCCGCGGCCGGCGCGCCGGCGGCGACGTCGGCGGACGGGGCAGGCGCGGGCGCGTCGGGCTGGCAGGCGGACAGGCCGCCCGCCAGGGTCAGGGCGATCGCGAGGGTCAGGGGACGCAGGGTCATGGCGGGCTCCGGAGCGGGAAGGAAGGCGACCATCCTAGTGCAAGCGCCCCGTTCAGGCCCCGGAAACGGAGGCCGCCACGCGGTTGCGGCCGGCCTGCTTGGCGGCATACAGGCAGCGGTCGGCGGCCTCGAGCCACTCGCGCAGCTCCAGCCCGGCCGCCGGCGCATCGGCCAGGCCGAGACTGATCGAGCAGCGCAGGCCCGGCGCCCGTTCGAACTCCAGCGATTCCACCCCGCGGCGAAGGGTTTCGGCGACCTGTTCGGCCTCGGGCATCGCCAGCGGCAGCACGACGACGAATTCGTCGCCGCCGAGCCGGCCCGCCGCGCAGTGTTCCGGCAGACGGGTGCGCAGCACGTCGGCGATCGCCCGCAGCACATCGTCGCCGACGCCGTGGCCATGGCGGTCGTTGACCCGCTTGAAGCGGTCGGCATCGAGCAGCATCAGCGTCGCCGGCAGGCCTTCGTCCTGGTTGCGCCGCAGCAGCGCGGCCGCGGCGTCCTCCCAGTGGCGGCGATTGTGCAGGCCGGTCAGTACGTCGCGCTGGCTGAGCTCCTCCAGGCGCACGTTCTGGCCCTGTACCTTGCGCACCAGCTGGTAGGTGCTGTAGCTCACCGCCAGCGTGTGCACCGCCAGGATCGGCAGGCTCGCCAGGATCACCGCCATGCTGGTCGGCGGTCCGACCGCGAAGCCGGTGAACAGGCCCCCGATCACCACGGCCGCCACCAGTCCCGGCAGCGAGCGCACCAGCATGCCGCGCACGCCGGTGTTGACCTTGTCGGCGCAGACCACCGTCACCAGCACCGCCGACGGCAGCAGGTTGAAGTGCATCAGCGGCAGGCAGCTGCCGGCCAGCGCCGAATCGACCATGAAGTTGCGCAGTTCCGCCTTCAGCGGATCGGCGCTGCGGATCGCCAGCTGGTAGGCCAGATGCGGCCAGGCCACGCAGACCAGGCCCGCCCACGTCCACGCCGCCCAGCCGGCGTCGATCTCGCGCAGCACCGCCGCGATCATCAGGCCCGCCAGGCCCATCCCGAGCACACGGAAGCGGTAGGTGCGGCGCGGCAGCGCGCGCATGCGGCTGGCGTGGTCGACCTCCGGTCGTGGGCTGGCGGAAACGGGCGCGGGCATCGGTCGCTCCGGAAACTGCCGGCAGCATAACCAATGACGCCGGATCGCTATAATCGCCTCCTTTTTCCTGCAGAACCGTCGAATGGATCCCGGACGCCTGATCGCGGTGCAGCTCGTGCGCTTCGTCGCCGCTACCCAGGCCACGATGGCCCTGGTGCTGCACGGGATCTGGATGCTGCTCGTGATCGCCACCTGGCAGGCGTCGGATCCCACCGGCGAGGTCGCGGCGATGACGCGGCCGCTGATGCGCGCGTTCGCCTGGCTCGGTGGCTTCGAACGCGGCGGCCACGGCGACGAGGGCCATGTCGCCCAGGCGATGGCGCTGCTCGCCGTGCCGTTCTATCTGCTCGCCTCGCTGCGCCGCCGGCGCGCCGACGGGCCGTCGCCGCTGCTGGCCGGGCTGCTGAAGTGGGCGGCGGTGTCGGGCGTGGTGGCGACGGCAGGGTTCGCGCGTGCGTTCTGGAGCGGCGGCTTGACCGGACTGGATCTGGTCTTCCTCGCGACGCTGATGGGGGTGCTGACCGCGGGAGCCACCGCGTGGGCGGTGGTGACGCACCGCGTCGGCGAGATCCTCGTGGACCGGCTGGGATCCCGATGAAGCCCGTTCCTGCCTGTCCCCTCTGCGCGATGGAAAACACCTACGTCGACGGTGGCCTGTTCGTCTGCGCCGACTGCGGCCACGAATGGTCGGCCGACGCGGACACGGACGACGTCGACGCCGCGGCCGGGGACACCGTCGTGCGCGATGCCAACGGCGTGGCGCTGCACGACGGCGACACCGTCGTGCTGGTGAAGGACCTGAAGGTGAAGGGCTCCTCGATGACGCTGAAGATGGGCACCAAGGTCAGGAACCTGCGCGTCGTCGGTGGCGACCACGACGTCGAAGGCCGCGTGGACGGCGCCCCGATGCGCCTGAAGGCGATGTTCCTGAAGAAGGTCTGACCGCGAACCGGCTTTTTCGCGCGACGTTGACCGCGCCGGTGGCCCCATCGGGGCACACCCCACGATGGAGCCACGCAATGTCCTCCAGCAAGCGCGAGAAGATCTCCCCGAACGGCGACGACCGTCTGGTGCGCCGCGACGACAAGGGCCGGTTCAAGGAGAGCGACGACCTGGGCCGCTCGCTGGCGCAGGATGTGCGCCAGAAGGCGCAGGCGACCGTGAAGTCCGGCCAGGGCGACAAGGGCGACCAGAAGCGCCACTGACCCGCCGCGGCCTGCGCCCGTGAGCCTGGACGAATACAGCCGCAAGCGGCAGTTCCAGGCCACGCCGGAGCCGCCCGCCGGGCGGATGCGGCGAAAGAACGCGCGGGCGATCTTCGTGGTGCAGCTGCACCACGCGAGCCGTCGTCATTACGACTTCCGGCTGCAGGTCGGCGACACGCTGAAAAGCTGGGCCGTCCCCAAGGGCCCCAGTTTCGACCCCCGCGTGAAGCGCATGGCCGTCGAGGTCGAGGATCACCCGCTCGATTACGCCGCGTTCGAAGGCGACATCCCGAAGGGACACTACGGGGGTGGCCATGTCGCGCGATTCGACAGCGGCGTCTGGGCCAGCGACGGCGACGTCGCGGCGCAGCTGCGCAAGGGGCATCTGCGCTTCGAGTTGTTCGGCCGCAAGCTCAAGGGCGGCTGGCACCTCGTGCGGTCCGGGGCCGCGGCGAAACAGCCGCAATGGCTGCTGTTCAAGGACGAGGACGCCTATGCCGGCCCGCTGGAAGCCGACGATCTGCTGGGCGACGTGAACCCGCCGCCTCCCGACGATGCGCGCCGCGCCGGCACGGGCAAGGCGGTGAAGAAGCAGGCGACCGGGGTGGCTCCGGCGAAGCGCCGCCGCCGCATCGACTGGCAGGCCCGGGCGCTGAAACTGCCCGGCGCCCGCAAGGCGCGCCTGGCCGATGCGCCCTTCGCGCCGCAGCTGGCCCGCCTCGGCGAGGCGCCGCCGGAAGGCGCGCAGTGGCTGCACGAACTCAAGTGGGACGGCTACCGGCTGGTGGCGACCGTCGTCGGGGGCAGGGTGCGCCTCTGGTCGCGCAACGGCCTGGAATGGACGCAGAAGCTGCCGGAGATCCGCGAGGCGATCGAACGGCTCGGGCTCGATTCGGCGGCACTGGACGGCGAGCTGATCGCCGGCGGCGGCACCCAGGCCGATTTCAACCTGCTGCAGCAGACGCTGTCGGGCCAACGCCAGGGCGCGCTGTCGTACGTGCTGTTCGACCTGCTGCACCTGCAGGGCGTCGCGATCGACCGCGCGCCGCTGTCGGAACGCAAGGCGCTGCTCGCCGACCTGCTGGCGCCGATGCCCCGGCACCTGGGCTTCAGCAGCCATGTCGCCGGCGATGCCGCGGCCGCGCATGCGCTGGCGGGCGAGCGCGGCTTCGAGGGCCTGATCTCCAAGCGCGCGGACCGGCCGCATGCCGCGGGCCGCAGCGACGACTGGCGCAAGACCAAGCACCTGGCCTCCGACGAGTTCGCCGTCGTCGGTTTTACGCCGGGCAAGGGCTCGCGCAGCGCCGGCTTCGGTTCGCTGCTGCTGGCGCGCCCCGACGGCGAGGGGGGATGGCGCTACGCCGGCCGGGTCGGCTCCGGCTTCACCGACAGCCTGTTGCGGACGTTGACGCGGAAGATCGGCAAGCGCGGTGTCGCCGAACCCACGGTGGACATCACGGCGGCACAGCGCAAGGAGATCGGCGCGGCGGTACGCTGGTTTCCGCCGCTTTTCGTCGTGGAAGTGAACACCCGCGGCACCGGCGGCGGCGGCGTGCTGCGGCAGGCGTCGCTCAAGGCGGTGCGGACCGACAAGGACGTCGCCGACCTCGCCGATTCCGATCGCGGCGCGGCGCCGAAAGAGGAGATTTCCATGGCCGGAGCGAAGAAGACGAAGGCCGGCGTGGGCGCCCCCGTGCGCCTCTCCAGCCCGGACAAGGTCGTGTACGCCGATGCCGGCCTCACCAAGGCCGATGTCGCCGCCTATTACGCCGCGGTGATGCCGCACCTGCTGCCGGAAATCGCCGGCCGGCCCCTGTCGGTGATCCGCTGCCCCGACGGCACCGGCGGCGAGTGCTTCTTCCAGAAGCACCTGACGGCCGGCCTGAAGCGGGTCGGCACGCGGCGCCTGAAGGAAGAGTCGGGCAAGAGCGCCGACTACCTCGTCGTCGACGACGCCGACGGGCTCATGGAACTGGTGCAGTTCAATGCGCTCGAATTCCACCCGTGGGGCGCCAGGGCGAAGACGCCCGACACCGCCGACCGGGTGGTGTTCGATCTCGATCCCGGGCCCGGCGTACCGTTCGCCGACGTGAAGCGGGCGGCGGCCGACCTGCGCCGCAAGCTGAAGGCACTGCACCTGGAATCGTTCCTGCGCACCACCGGCGGCAAGGGCCTGCATGTGGTCGTGCCGCTGAATCCCGGCTGCGACTGGGACCTGGTGAAACGCTTCGCGCACGGGTTCGCCGATGCATTGGCCGGATCCGAGCCCGAACGGTTCATCGCGGTGTCGACACTGAAAAAACGCCCCGGGAAGATCTTCGTCGACTACCTGCGCAACGGCCGCGGCGCGACCGCGGTGGCGTCGTATTCGCTGCGGGCGCGGCCGGGCGCGCCGGTGGCGATGCCGTTGCCGTGGTCGGC
>JAKFCL010000066.1:0-17145 GCA_036676665.1 Arenimonas sp.
GGACATGACGGTGCGGACGTCGGCGAAGTCGACGTTGATCAGGCCCGGGCTGACGATCAGGTCGGCGATGCCCTTCACGGCGCCCAGCAGCACGTCGTTGGCGGCGCGGAACGCCTGCACCATCGTCGCCTGGCGGCCGAGCACGGTGATCAGCTTCTCGTTCGGGATCGTGATCAGCGAGTCGCAGTGGTGGCTCAGTTCCTCGATGCCCTTGAGCGCGACCTGCATGCGCCGGCGGCCCTCGAACGGGAACGGCTTGGTGATGACGGCGACCGTGAGGATGCCCATCTCCTTGGCCAGCTGCGCCACGACCGGCGCCGCGCCGGTGCCGGTGCCGCCGCCCATGCCGGCGGTGATGAACACCATGTCGGCGCCTTCGAGCGCCTCGACGATGCGCTCGCGGTCCTCGAGCGCGGCCTGGCGGCCGACTTCCGGGTTGGCGCCGGCGCCCAGGCCCTTGGTGACGTTGCCGCCGAGCTGCAGCTGCAGCTTGGCGCCGCACTGCTTGATGGCCTGCGCGTCGGTGTTGGCGGTGATGAATTCAACGCCTTCGACACCGGCGTTCACCATGTGCGCGACCGCGTTGCCGCCGCCGCCGCCGACGCCGATGACCTTGATCACCGCATTGGGTGCCAGCTTCTCGATCAGTTCAAAATGTGCCATGTCCTCGTCCTCCGTGATTCGATCCAGGGGTTTTTCTGTTTTGTTGTTGTTTCAAGCTCGTGCCGCGACCGCGACGACGTCGTTCAGAACTCACCTCGGTACCAGTTCTTGAACTTCGTCCAAACCGTTCCCGCTTTGCCGGCCGACAGCGCCGGGCGACGGGGGTGTTCAATCTGGCTGCCCCAGAGCAGCAGGCCGACGCCGGTGGCATGCACCGGGTTGCCGACCACCTCGCCGAGGCCGCTGACGTGCTGCGGGATGCCCACGCGCACCGGCATGTGCAGCATTTCCTCGGCCAGCTCCACCACGCCCTCCATGCGCGACGAGCCGCCGGTGAGCACCAGGCCGGCGCGCACCAGTTCCTCGTAGCCGGAGCGGCGCAGTTCGGCCTGCACCATCTCGAAGATCTCCTCGTAGCGGTTCTGCACCGCCTCGGCGAGCGCCTGCCGCGCGAGGCGCCGCGGCGGCCGGTCGCCGACGCTCGGCACCTGGATCGATTCCTCGGCGGTCGCCAGCTGCGCCAGCGCGCAGGCGTAGCGCACCTTGATCTGCTCGGCTTCCGGGGTCGGCGTGCGCAGCAGGTGGGCGATGTCGTTGGTGACCTGGTCGCCGGCGATCGGCAGCGAAGCGGAATGGCGGATCGCGCCCTGCACGAACACCGCGATGTCGGTGGTGCCGGCACCGATGTCCACCAGCACGACGCCCAGCTCCTTCTCGTCGGTGGTCAGCACCGCGGTGCTGGACGCCAGCGCGCTCAGGATCAGGTCGTCCACCTGCAGGCCGCAGCGCTGCACGCACTTCATCACGTTGCTGGCGGCCGACTGCGCGCCGGTGACCAGGTGCGCGCGCACTTCCAGCCGCACGCCGCTCATGCCGACCGGGTTGCGGATGCCTTCCTGCGAGTTGTCGACGATGTATTCCTGCGGGATCGCGTGCAGGATCTTCTGGTCGGCCGGCACCGCGACCGCCTTGGCGGCCTCGAGCACGCGGTCGAGGTCGGCGTAGGTCACTTCGCCGCCGGCGACCGGCACGATGCCCGGCGAGTTGCGGCATTGCGTGTGGCTGCCGGAGATCGAGGCGTACACCGAACGGATCTCGCAGCCGGCCATCAGCTCGGCTTCCTCGACGGCGCGCTGGATCGACTGCACGGTCGACTCGATGTCCACGACCACGCCGCGCTTCATGCCGCGCGACTCGTGCGAGCCGATGCCGATCACCTCGATCTCGTGACCGGGCGAATACTCGCCGACCAGCGCGGTGATCTTCGAGGTGCCGATGTCGAGGCCGACGATCAGCGACTTGTCGCCTTTGCGATTCATGCGTTCACTTCCTGCAGGGTGCTGCCCACGGCCGCGGCGGGCGCGGCGGGTTCGGTGGCGGGGGGCGGCGGCGCGGTCTCTTCCCAGACGATCGCGAAGCCGTTGGTGTAGCGGAGGTCGGCGCGCACCAGGCGCCGCGCCGGGTCGTTGCGCAGCTGCGGCAGCATCCGGGCGAAGCGGGCGAGCCGCGCCTGCGGATCGCCGCGGCCGGCCTCGATCTCGGTGCCGTCGTCCAGGCGCAGGCTCCAGCTGCCGCGGGCGCTCAGGCGCACCGTTTCCACGCGCAGCCCCAGCGGCAGGAACATCGGCCGGGCCAGGCTGTGGAACGACATCAGCTCGCCGGCGCGCGGCTCGGGGCCTTCGAACAGCGGCAGGCCGGCGCCAGCGCCGGTGCCGGCAGGCGTGGCGAACAGCTTGCCGTCTTCCGACAGCATGCGGTCGTCGCCCCAGCGCGCCACCGGCGTGTGTTCGCTCAGCGTCACTTCCAGCCGGTCGGGCCAGCGCTTGCGCACTTCCACCCGCTCCACCCACGGCAACTCCGCGACGGCGCCGCGCACGGCCTCCAGGTCCACCGCGAAGAAGCCGTCGCCGACCAGCGGCAGCACCGCCTCGCGTATCGCCGCCTCGTCGACCTGGCGGAACTCGCCGGTGACCGCGAGGCGGCGCATCGGCCAGCGTTCCCCGGCGATCCAGCCGTTGAGCACGGCCACGACGGGCAGCGCCACCAGCACGATCGCCAGGGTCCAGGCCAGGATGCGCAGCAGCGCGTTCATGCGCGGGCGGCCTCCTGCGGCAGGCTGGTCTCGAGCACGCGCCAGCACAGCTCCTCGAAGCCGATGCCGACCTGGCGCGCGGCCTTGGGCACCAGCGAATGGCTGGTCATGCCCGGCGCGGTGTTCACTTCCAGCAGGTAGTTGCGGCCCTCGCGGTCGCGCATCACGTCCACGCGGCCCCAGCCGGTGCAGCCCGCCGCCTGGAACGCCGCCAGCGCCAGCGCCTGCATCTGATGCTCGTCGTCGCCCGCCAGGCCCGGGCACACATACTGGGTGTCCTCGGCCAGGTACTTGGCGTGATAGTCGTAGTACTCGCCGGCGGGCACGATGCGGATCGTCGGCAGCGCGACGTCGCCGAGGATGCCGACGGTGTATTCGCCGCCGACCACCAGCTGTTCCATCAGCATCTCGCCCGGGTAGCGCGCCGCCAGTTCGACGGCGGCGTCGACACCGGCATCGTCGAATACCCTCGACACGCCGACGCTGGACCCCTCGCACGCCGGCTTCACGATCACCGGCAGCCCGAGCGCGCGCGCGGCGGCGTGCACGCCGGGACCCTGGGCGTCGCCCGAAGCCGGCGCCAGGCGCATGTAGCGCGGCGTCGGCAGGTCCAGTGCCAGCCACACCTGCTTGGTGCGGATCTTGTCCATGCTCAGCGCCGAGCCGAGCACGCCCGAGCCGGTGTACGGCACCCGCAGCGCATCGAGCAGGCCCTGCAGGACGCCGTCTTCGCCGCCGCCCTTGTTGCCGTGCAGGATGTTGAAGACGCGGTCGAACTTCTTCGCCAGCAACGCATCGAGCAGCGCCGGAATGCCGTCGACCGCGTGTGCGTCGATGCCGCGGGCGCGCAGCGCCTCGAGCACGTTGCGGCCCGAGTCGAGCGAGACCTCGCGCTCGGAACTGGTGCCGCCCATCAGGACGGCGACGCGGCCGAAGACGGCCGGATCGGTGCAGCGCGGCGGCGGGATCGGTCGTGTCATGCCAGCGGTACCCGGTTCAGGGCGAGGGTTGCGAGGTCGGCGGAGACCTGGCCGATGTCGCCGGCGCCCATCACCAGCAGCAGGTCGCCGTCGGCGAGCACGTCGGCGAGCACGCGCGGCAGTTCGCGCGCGGGGCCGGCCAGCACCGGGTCGAGGCGGCCGCGGGCGCGGATCGCGCGGGCCAGGGATTTGGCGTCGGCGCCGGCGATCGGGGCTTCGCCGGCGGGATAGACGTCGGCGAGCACGACCGCGTCGGCGCTCGACAGCACCGCGGCGAAGTCGTCGAACAGGTCGCGCGTGCGGGTGAAGCGATGCGGCTGGAACGCGACCACGAGCCGGCGCTCCGGCCAGCCGCCCCGGGCCGCGGCGAACACCGCTTCCAGTTCGCGCGGATGGTGGCCGTAATCGTCGACCAGCAGCGCGGTGCCGCCGGCGAAGGCCAGCTCGCCCATCAGGTTGAAGCGGCGGCCGATGCCCTGGAACTTCTCCAGCGCGGCGGCGATCGCCGCCGGGGCGACGCCGAGCTGCCAGCCGATCGCGGCGGCGGCGAGCGCGTTGAGCACGTTGTGGCGGCCGGGCAGGCTCAGCGTCACCGCCTGCACCGGCTGTTCGGGCAGGTGCAGGTCGAAGCGCATGCAGCCGCCTTCCTGGCGCACGTCGGTCGCCCGCACGTCGGCGGCGGCGTTGTCGATGCCGTAGCCGACGACGTGGCGGGTGGTGTCGGCGGCGAGCGCGGCGACTTCGGCATCGTCCAGGCACAGCACCGCCAGCCCGTAGAACGGCAGCCGGTGCAGGAACTCGTTGAACGCGGCGCGCACGCGCTCGAAGTCGCCACCGTAGTTTTCCAGGTGGTCGGCGTCGATGTTGGTGACCACGGCCACCAGCGGGTTCAGGCGCAGGAAGCTGCCGTCGCTCTCGTCGGCCTCGGCCACCAGCCACTGGCCGCCGCCGAGGCGGGCATTCACGCCGGCCGAAAGCAGCTGGCCGCCGATCACGAACGTCGGATCGAGCCCGCCTTCGCTGAGTACGCTCGCCACCAGGGAGGTGGTCGTCGTCTTGCCGTGCGTGCCGGCGATGGCGATGCCGCGCTTGAAACGCATCAGCTCGGCCAGCATCTCCGCGCGCGGCACCACCGGAATGCGCTGCGCGCGGGCGGCCTGCAGTTCCGGGTTGGCCGGCTTGATCGCGCTGGAGACGACGACCACGTCGGCGCCCTCGATGTGTTCGGCGGCGTGGCCGTGGAAGACCGCCGCGCCCATGTTCAGCAGCCGTCGCGTCGCCAGCGAGTCGTTCTGGTCCGAGCCCGACACGATGTAGCCCAGGGTCACCAGCACCTCGGCGATGCCGCTCATGCCGGCGCCACCGATGCCGATGAAATGCACGCGCGGAAACGCGCGGGCCAGGTCGCCACCTTCCTGGAGCCGACGACGGATCATGCGCGGGCCTCCTGGATCACGATGTCGGCCACGCGCGCCGCCGAATCGGGCAACGCGCAGGCGCGGGCGGCCTCGGCCATCGCCCGGCGGGTGCCGGAGTCGGCCAGCAGCGACTGCAGCGCGGACTGCATGCGGACCTCGAAGCCCTCGCCTTCCGGCACCAGCCGGGCGGCGCCGCCCTCGACGAGGAATTCGGCATTCCGGGTCTGGTGGTCGTCCACCGCCGCCGGGAACGGCACGAGCACCGACGGCACGCCGGCGGCGCACAGCTCGGCCAGCGTCAGCGCGCCGGCGCGGCAGACCACCACGTCGGCCCAGGCGTACGCGGCGGCCATGTCGGCGATGAAGGGTTCGACGCTCGCGTCGACGCCGGCCTTCGCATACGCCTCGCCGGCGCGGGCCGCGTGCCGCTCGCCGCACTGGTGGCGCACCTGCGGGCGGTCACCGGCGGCGATCCGCGCCAGCAGCGCCGGCAAGGCCACGTTCAACGAATTCGCGCCCTGGCTGCCGCCGAGCACGAGCAGGCGGACCGGCGGCTGGCGGTCGGCGAGGCGCTGCGCCGGCGCGGCGATCGCGGCGATCTCGCCGCGCACGGGGTTGCCGACCGTCTCGGTCGTGCGGCCGGGGAACGCGTTCGGGAACCCGCACAGCACGCGCCGGGCGAACCGCGCCAGCACGCGATTGGTCAGGCCGGGGGCGGCGTTCTGTTCGTGAACCAGCAGCGGCCGCCGCAGCAGCCAGGCGGCCAGGCCGCCGGGGCCGGCGGCATAGCCGCCGAAGCTGAGCACCGCCCGCGGACGCAGGCGCCGCAGCACCGCCAGCGCCTGCCACAGCGCGCGCAGCACGCGGAACGGCGCGCCCAGCAGCGCCGCGGCGCCCTTGCCGCGCAGGCCGCTCACTGCGATCGTCTCGATCGGCACGCCCGACGGCGGTACGAGCCGCGTCTCCATGCCGCCGTTCGCGCCGAGCCACACCACCGGAACGTCGCGCGCGCGCAGCGCCTGCGCCACGGCCAGGCCGGGGAAGATGTGGCCGCCGGTCCCACCGGCGAGGATCAGCACGGGGCCGGCCAACGACGCGCTCATGCGACGGCTCCGAAACGCGGTTCGATGCGGCGGGTGCCGCGCGGGCCGGGCACGGCCACCGGTTCGGTCGCCGCCGGCGAATGCGCGGGCGCCGGCAGGTCCGGCAGTTCCTGCAGTTCGGCGCCGGGGGCGCCTTCGCGCACGCGGGCGACCTGGCGCTCGGCGCGGTCGAGCTCGTAGCTCACGCGCAGCAGCAGGCCGATCGCCGCGCAGGTCATCAGCACGCTCGAGCCGCCGGAAGAGATCAGCGGCAGCGTCAGCCCCTTGGTCGGCAGCAGGCCCAGGTTCACGCCGATCGACACCGTCGACTGCAGCGAGATCCAGAAGCCGACGCCGAACGCGCAGAACCCGGAGAAATGCCGGCGCATCTCGAATGCGCGCAGGCCGATGGTGAACGTGCGCCAGGCGAAACCGGCGAACAGCGCGATGACGAGGAACGAGCCGGCGAAACCGAGCTCCTCGGCCGTCACCGAGAAGATGAAGTCGGTGTGCGCCTCCGGCAGGTAGAACAGCTTCTGCACGCTGGCGCCGAGGCCGACGCCGAACCATTCGCCGCGGCCGATCGCGATCAGCGCCTGGGTGAGCTGGAATCCGTCGTTGAACGGGTCGGCCCACGGGTTCAGGAAGGACTTCAGCCGCGCGACGCGGTACGGCGCCGCCACCGCGATGCCGGCCAGCGCCGGCAGCGCCAGTGCGGCGATTGCCAGCAGGTGGCCGATGCGGGCGCCACCGAGCCAGACCATGCCGCCGGTGATCGCCAGGATCAGCGCCGCCGAACCGAAGTCCGGCTGCAGCAGCAGGAACGCGACGATCGCGCCCGCCATGCCCAGCGGCTTGAGCAGCGTGACCCAGCGGTTGCCGATCTCGTCGCGGTAGCGCACCAGGTAGCTGGCGAGCCAGATGATCAGCAGCAGCTTCACCGCCTCGACCGCCTGGAAGTTCGACACGCCGAGGTTGATCCAGCGCTGCGCGCCGTTGACGCTGCGGCCCACGCCCGGCAGGAACACCGCCAGCAGCAGCAGGAAGCAGCCCAGCAGCAGCCACTGGCTGTGCTTCTCGACGGTCTTGAGCTCGATGCGCATCAGTACCGACGCCAGCCCGCAGCCCAGGCCGAGGAACACCACGTGGCGGATCAGGAAGTAGAACGGGCCGACGTCGAGGCCCTCGGCGATCGCGATCGAGCTCGAGGCGACCATCACCACGCCCAGGCCGGCCAGCGTCAGCGCGATCGCCAGCAGCACCGGGTCGAACCGGCCGCCGATGGCGTCGAGTCGGGTGGCCTGGCGGCTGCGGTCGTCGAGGCTCATCAGCGCACCTTCAACGTGGCCAGCCCGACCAGCACGAGCATCACCGAGATGATCCAGAAGCGCACGATCACCCGCGGCTCCGGCCAGCCCTTGAGCTCGAAGTGGTGGTGGATCGGCGCCATGCGGAACACGCGCTTGCCGGTGAGCTTGAACGACGCCACCTGGATCATCACCGACAGCGTCTCGATGACGAAGATGCCGCCCATCACCACCAGGATCATTTCCTGGCGCACGATCACCGCGATCGTGCCCAGGGCCGCGCCCAGCGCCAGCGCGCCGATGTCGCCCATGAACACCATCGCCGGGTAGGTGTTGAACCAGAGGAACCCGAGGCCGGCGCCGGCGATCGCCGCGCAGAAGATGGTGATCTCGCCGGCGCCGGGGATGGCCGGGATCTGCAGGTACTCGGAGAACACCGCGTTGCCCGACGCGTAGGCGAACACGCCCAGCGCCGAGGCCACCAGCACCGTCGGCATGATCGCCAGGCCGTCGAGGCCGTCGGTGAGGTTCACCGCGTTGGAGAAGCCGACGATCCACAGGTACGCGACGACGACGAAGGCCCCGCCCAGCGGCAGCGCGAAGTCCTTCAGCAGCGGCAGGTACAGCGTGGTGGCGACCGGCGAGTCGGCGGTGTAATACAGGAACACCGCCGTCGCCAGCCCGAACAGCGACTGCAGCGCGTACTTGTGCCGCGACTTCAGCCCGTTGGGATCGCGCTTGACGATCTTGATCCAGTCGTCGAGCCAGCCGATCAGCCCGAACGACACCAGCACCACCAGCAGCACCCACACGTAGCGGTTGCGCAGGTCGGCCCACAGCAGCGTCGACAGCGCGATCGTGGTCAGGATCAGCGAGCCGCCCATCGTCGGCGTGCCGGCCTTGGAGAAATGCGACTGCGGGCCGTCGGTGCGGATCGGCTGGCCACCCTTGAGCCGCGCCAGCCGCGCGATCGCGTACGGACCCAGCCACAGCGACAGCAGCAGCGCCGTCAGCGCCCCGAGGATGCCGCGGAAGGTGATGTAGCCGAACAGCGGCGGCATCCATCCCATTTCATGCAGCCAGCGGGCCAGCTCAAGCAGCATCGTGTTCGCCCTCTTCCCTGTCGGCGGCCAGCAGCGCGGCCAGCACCTTGTCCATCGCGCTCGAGCGCGAACCCTTGACCAGGCAGCGCAGGCCTTCGCCGCCGGCGCGGATCGCCGGCGCGAGCGCGGCCAGCAGCGCCGCCTGGTCGTTGAAGTGGCGGGCGCCCTCGCCGAAAGCGCGCGTCGCCGCGGCGCTGAGTTCGCCTACCGTCCACAGCCGGCGCAGGCCGGCGGCGCGCGCCTGGGCGCCGATTCCGGCGTGCAGCGCCTCGGCGTCGTCGCCCAGTTCCTTCATGTCGCCCAGCACGAGCCAGCCGTCGCCGCCGGCCTGGGCGAGCGCGGCGATCGCCGCGGACACCGAGCCGGGGTTGGCGTTGTAGCTGTCGTCGACGAGCACCACGCCGTTGCGCAGCCGGTGCGGGATCTGCCGGCCCGGCACCGGCACGGCGGCGTGCAGGCCGGCCAGCACGTCGTCGAGCGAGGCGCCGGCGCCCAGCGCCAGGCCGGTCGCGGCCAGCGCGTTCATCACGTTGTGGCGGCCCGGCAGCGGCAGCACCACGTCGCCGGAGCCGGCCGGGGTGTGCAGGCGGAAGCGCGCGCGCTCGGCTTCGAGCTGCAGCGCGCTGGCGCGGATCTCGGCGTCGTTCTCCAGCGCGAAGCGCAGCGTCGGCCGGTGGCCGATGCGCTGCATGAACCACGGCGCGAACGCATCGTCGGCGTTGACCACCGCGACGCCGTCGTCGGGCAGCGCCTCGTAGATCGCGCCCTTGGTCTCGGCGATGCCCAGCAGGCTGCCCATGCGTTCCATGTGCGCCGGCATCACGTTGTTCACCAGCGCCACCTGCGGCGGCGCGATCGACGCCAGGTAGGCGATGTCGCCGAGCTGGCCGGCACCCATCTCGTAGATGGCGAAGCGCGCGGATTCCGGCGCGTCGATCACCGCCAGCGGCAGGCCGATCTCGTTGTTGCGGTTGCCGGGATTGGCGTACGCCTCCCCGGCGCGCGCCAGGATGCCCAGCGCCAGCGCCTTCACCGACGTCTTGCCGTTGCTGCCGGTCAGCGCCACCACCACCGCCGGGCGGCCGTGCTGCACGCCCGCGGCCAGCTCGCCGAGGGCTTCCTGCGTGTCGGCGCACAGCACCTGCGGCAGCGGGCTGTCGACCTCGCGCTGCACCATCAGCGCGACCGCGCCGCGCTCGGCCGCCTGTGCCGCCAGGTCGTGGCCGTCGTGGCGCTCGCCGCGCAGCGCGACGAACAGGCTTCCCGGCACCAGCGTGCGCGTGTCGATCGACACCGCCTGCACCGTGGCGTCGGCGCCGAGGTGCCGGCCCTCCACCCAGCGGGCGATCTGCGACAGCGGCAGCGGCCTCATGCGCGCCCCCCGGGACCGGGCGGCACGTCCGTGTGCCGCTGGCTTCCCAACCAGTGCGCGGCGACCTCGAGGTCGTCGAAGGCATGCTTCACGCCGCCGATTTCCTGGTAGGGCTCGTGGCCCTTGCCGGCGACCAGCACGATGTCGCCGGCGCCGGCGCCGTGCAGCGCCAGCCCGATCGCGGCGCGGCGGTCGCGCTGCACGGTGGCGGCGTCGCGGCGGCTGAAGCCGGCGAGGATGTCGGCGACGATGCGGTCGCCGTCCTCGCCGCGGGGATTGTCGTCGGTGACGATCACGCGGTCGGCGCCGGCTTCGGCGATCGCCGCCATCAGCGGCCGCTTGCCGACATCGCGTTCGCCGCCGCAGCCGAACACGCAGGTCAGGCGGCCGGGTGTGTGCTCCCGCATCGCGGCCAGCGCCTGCTGCAGCGCGTCGGGCGTGTGTGCGTAGTCGACCACCACCAGCGGCAGCCCGTCATGGCCACCGACCCGGCTCATGCGGCCGCCGACCGGCGACAGCCGCGGCAGCATCGCCGCGACGTCGTCCAGGCTCCAGTCCAGCGACCGCAGCGCGCCGGCCACCGCCAGCAGGTTGTCGACGTTGAAGCGGCCGAGCAGCGGCGAACGCACCGGGAGCGCACGACCGGCTTCGACGAGATCGAATTCCAGTCCGGCCGGCGTCAGTGCCACCTGCGCGGCGCGCAGCTGCGCAGCGGCGGCGCCGCGCGAGCTCAGGCCGATGCGGCGCGCGCCGGCGTTGGCGCCTTCGAGCAGGCCGGGGCCGAACGGATCGTCGAGGTTCACCACGACCGCCTCGAGCGTCGGCCACGCGAACAGCTTCGCCTTCGCGGCGCCGTAGGCCTGCATCGTCCCGTGGAAATCCAGATGGTCGCGGGTGAGGTTGGTGAACACCGCCACCTTGAACGCGACCGCGTCGACGCGACCCTGCTCGAGCGCGTGCGACGACACTTCCATCGCCACGTGCGTCGCGCCGGCGTCGCGCATCGTCGCCAGCAGGCGGTGCACCGAGATCACGTCCGGGGTCGTGCGTTCGCCGGCTTCGTGCCGGCCGTACAGCCCGGCGCCGAGCGTGCCGATCGTGCCGGCGACGACGCCGCGCAACGTCAGTGCCTGGGCGATCAGCTGCACCGTGGAGGTCTTGCCATTGGTGCCGGTGACGCCGGCGACGGTCATCGCCTGCGACGGCGCGCCATGGAAACGGTTCGCCAGCTCGCCCTGGCGCGCGCGCAGGCGCGGAACCGCGATCGCGTGCGCCGGCAGCGCCGCGGCCTCGGGCGCCGGCGGCTCGAACAGCACCGCGGCCACGCCCGCGGCGAGCGCCTGCGGCAGGTGCATGAGGCCATGCGTGCTGGCGCCGGCCAACGCCACGAACGCCTCGCCGGGCGCCAGCGCGCGGCTGTCGGCCCCGAGGCCGGCGATCATCGGATCGAAGCCCGGCGGCAGGGGCGGTTCGCCCTGCAGCAGCACGCTGAGCGGCATCGCGCGGCTCATCGCAGCACCTCGGCCGTCGGCGTGGCGGTCGGCGCGGGCACCGTGGCGTCCGTTGTCTCGACCGGCATCGGCACCGGCGCCGCCGCCAGCGAATCCGCCGGCCGCGCGTCCTGCGCGGCGAACCACTGCTCGATATGGTCCGGCGGCACGTCCATCAGCCGCAGCGCGCCTTCCATCACGCGGTGGAACACCGGCGCCGAGACCGCGCCGCCGCCGTATTCCAGGCCCTGCGGGTCGTGGATCACCACCGCCATCGCGAACCGCGGCCGGCTCGCCGGCACCAGGCCGACGAACACCGCGGCGTAGCGCTTGGCCGCGTATCCGCCACCGGACGCCTTGCGCGACGTGCCGGTCTTGCCGGCGACGCGATACCCCAGCACCGCGGCGCGGCGCGCGGTGCCGTCGGGACCGGTCACCGTCTCCATCATCGCCATCAGCTGGCGGGCGATGGCCGGGTCGATCACCTGCACGCCCTCGCCAGCCGAGCCTTTCACGAACGTCGCCTCGTGCAGGCGGCCGGCGTTGCCGATCGCCGCGTACGCACGCGCCAGCTGCAGCGGCGTCACCGACAGGCCGTAGCCGTAGCTGATCGTCGCCTTCTCGGTCGGGCCCCAGGTGTTCGGCCCGCGCAGCACGCCGGCCGATTCGCCGATGAATCCGCTGCCGCTCAGTTCGCCCAGGCCGAAGCGGTGGTACATGTCGTACTGGTGTTCGTTGCTGAGCTGCTGGGCGATGCGGGTCGCGCCGACGTTGGAGCTCTTGGTCAGCACGCCGGTCATCGTCAGCGTGCCGTAGTTGCGGAAATCCTTGACGGTGTAACCGCCCGGCAGCGCCATGTAGCCCGGCGCGGTCTGGATCAGCGAGTCGGGCGTGAACTGGCCGCTCTCCAGCGCCGCCGCCAGCGTCAGCGTCTTCATCACCGAACCGGGTTCGACGACATCGGTGACGGCGCGGTTGCGCTTGGTCTCCGGCTCGGCGGCGCCGCGGGTGTTCGGGTTGTACGACGGCTGGTTGACCATCGCCAGGATCTCGCCCGTCGGCACGTCCAGCACGACGATCGAGCCGCTGCTGGCGCCGTGTTCGATCAGCGCGGCCTTGAGCTCGCGATAGGCCAGGTACTGGATCCGGCGGTCGATCGACAGCGTCAGGTCGTGGCCCGGCTCGGCCTGGCGCACCAGGTCGACGTTCTCGACGGTGCGGCCGCGGCGGTCGCGGATCACCCGCTGCGTGCCCTCGGTGCCGGTCAGCCAGTCGTCGAACGCCAGCTCCAGGCCTTCCTGGCCGGCGTCGTCGATGTTGGTGAAACCCAGCACGTGCGCCATCACCTCGCCGTGCGGGTAGAAGCGGCGGAACTCGCGCTGCGAATAGACGCCCGGGATGTCCAGGTCCATCACCGCCTGGGCGACGTCCGGGTTCAGGTGCCGGCGCAGGTAGACGAATTCCTTGCCGGCGCGCTCGGCGAGCCGCTGCTCGAGCACGTCCTTCGGGATCCCCAGGCCGTCGGCGAGCGCCGGCAGCCGGTCGGCGTGCAGCAGCAGCTCCTGCGGATTGGCCCAGATCGATTCGACCGGCGACGACACCGCCAGCGGCTCGCCGTTGCGGTCGGTGATCATGCCGCGCGAGGTCGGGATCGGCACGTCACGCAGGAAACGCGCGTCGCCCTGCTGCTGGTAGAAGTCCGGCGCGATCAGCTGCAGGTGGGCGGCGCGCGCCACCAGCACCAGCGCGCAGGCGCCCAGCGCCACGCCGACCGTGATCAGCCGCTGGCGCAGGTTGTAGGGACGGGCGCGTGCCTTCATGGCTGCAGCACCACGATGTCGCCGTCTTCCGGGAACTTCATGCCGATGCGCGTGCCGGCCACCTGCTCGATGCGGTTGGCTTCCGACCACGTCGCCTGCTCGAGCTGCAGGCGGCCGAACTCGATGTTGAGCTCGTCGCGGCCGCTTTCCAGGCTCGACAGTTCGATGTACGCCTGGCGGTGCAGGTGGCGCGCGTAGACCACGCCGATCGCGCCGAACACCGCCGCCATCGCCGCCAGCACCAGCAGGAGCGTGCGCAGGCTCATGCGGGAAGTTCCGCCAGCTTTTCCGCGACCCGCAGCACGGCGCTGCGCGCGCGCGGGTTGGTCGCGGTCTCGGACGACTCGGCGCGCATCGCGCCCGACACGTCCAGCAGTTTCGGCACGAACGGCGCGGCGACCGGCATGCGGCGGTTGCCGGGCGGCGCCTTCGCGTGGCGGTGGATGAACTGCTTGACGATGCGGTCTTCCAGCGAATGGAAGCTGATCACCGCCAGCCGGCCGCCGGGCTTCAGGCGGGCCAGCGCGGCGTCGAGGCCGCGCTCGAGGTCCTCGAGCTCGCGGTTGATGAAGATGCGGATCGCCTGGAAGCTGCGCGTCGCCGGATGGATGCGCTGGTCGCCGCGGCCGACCACCGAGGCGATCAGGTCGGCGAGCTGGGCGGTGCGCAGCAGCGGGGTCTCTTCGCGGCGGGCGACGATCGTGCGGGCGATCTTGCGGCTGAGCTTCTCCTCGCCGTACGTCCACAGCACGTCGGCGATCTCGCGCTCGTCGGCGCGCGCCAGCCAGTTGGCGGCGCTCTCGCCCGCCTCCGGATCCATGCGCATGTCGAGCGGACCGTCCTTGGCGAAGCTGAAGCCGCGTTCGGCCTCGTCCAGTTGCGGCGACGACACGCCCAGGTCCAGCAGCACGCCGTCCAGCCCGGCGGCGGTCGCGTCCCACAGCGCCAGGTCGGCGAAGGATCCGCGGCGGACGGCGACCCGTGCGTCGGACGCGGCGAGCGCCTGCGCGACAACGATCGCCTCCGGGTCCTTGTCCATCACCAATAGCCGTCCTTCCGGCCCGAGCCGGTCGAGCACGCCGCGGGCATGGCCGCCGCGCCCGAAGGTTCCATCCAGATACCAGCCATCCGTGCGTACCCGCAGGCCGTCCATCACCTGCGCCCACATCACCGGGAGATGGCTGGGCTGCGTGTTCTCCCGCATCCCGGCCGCGCCCGTCACAGCCTGAGGTCGAGCATGTCCTCGCTGATCTCGTCTTCCCCGATGGTCTGACGGATCTGCGCGAGGTGAGCCTGCTCGCTCCACAATTCGAATTTGCCGCCCATCCCGAGCAGCACGGCCTTCTTCTCGATGCCGGCGGCGACGCGATGGCTGGCCGGCAGCAGCACGCGGCCGTTGCCGTCGGGTTCCACGACGGTGGCGGCGCCGACGAGCTTGAGCTGCAGGTTGCGGTGCACGCGCTTGGCGTTGGGCAGGGCCACGACCTGGTCGCGCACCTTTTCCCAGGCCGCTTCCGGGTACAGCCACAGGCAGCCGTTCTCGTAGGGGTTGTAGGTCACGACCAGGCGGCCGCCGACGCGCGCGACCTGTTCCCGGGCCGCCGTCGGGATCGCCAGCCGGCCCTTGTCATCGATCGTGATCGCGGTCTCGCCCTGGAACATCGCGCTGCGTTTCCCCATCCCACCAAAAACCACAAAAAACCCGAATTTCCCTCGGTTGCCCACGTTAGACCTGGGCTACAGGCGTGTCAACAAGAAATGAGGTGAAATTCGCTTGGCGGATCAAGATGTTGCGCGAATGTTGAGAGTCTGGATTAAGAAGTTTCCCGCAACTGTTGTTTCACATGGGATTGCCGAAAAGCGTGAAACACATCGCTGTTCTTCACATCGGCCCGCCAGCAGGCCGATCGGGGCGTGAAGGCGGCCTTTTGGCGTGAATTCCGCGCGAAGGTCCGCCCGCGGGCGTCTTCACGCGGGTCGTTCCGGAAGGAAGTGGCGGAGCCGGCCGATAAGCCGGGTTCTGTCGTGGACAGTCATTCCTCTGGGATCCGCGTCGCCACGGACCTCGAGCGTCCAACCCGGGTGCGGCACGAGCCATGCCATAGCACCCCTATTTGGACTTGCTCCGGGTGGGGTTTGCCGTGCCCCGGGGCGTTGACCCCCCGGGCGGTGGGCTCTTACCCCACCGTTTCACCCTTGCCACGCACCCTCGCGGGCCGTTCGGCGGTTTGTTTTCTGTTGCACTTTCCGTCGGCTCACGCCGCCCAGGCGTTACCTGGCACCCTGCTCTATGGAGCCCGGACTTTCCTCGGCGCATTGCTGCGACGCGACTGTCTGGCCGACTCCGCCGGGGCGGATTGTCGCACGGTGGGCACGGTCGGGAAGCAACGGGGGCTGAGCGGGGAGTTCGAAGGAGGTATCTGCGCGCCACCACCTTCTCCGAACTCCAGACTCCCGACTCCAAACTCCGCTCAGCTCTCGCCACCATAGAGGGCCTTGCGCGGCGCCCCGCTGATGTCCGCCGCGAGCTTGGCGGCCAGCGACGGCTTGAGGTGTTCGGCGAGCTTGGCGTACAGGCGCTGGCCCTCGAGCAGCTTCGCCTCGCTGGCGTCCTCGCAGCCGCGCACGACGATGACGAATTCGCCCTTGCGCTGGTTGGGGTCGGCGGCCACCTGCGCGGCGACCGCTTCGAGCGTGTCGCCGAGCACCGTCTCGAACAGCTTGGTCAGTTCGCGCGCGACCACCGCCTCGCGGCCGGCGCCGAACATCGCGACCATGTCCTCGAGCGCCTCCTCGATCCGGTGCGAGCTTTCGTAGAACACCAGCGTGCGGGCTTCCGCCGCCAGCGCCGCCAGCCGTTCGCGCCGCGCCGAGGCCTTCGCCGGCAGGAAGCCTTCGAAGCAGAAGCGGTCGCTCGGGATGCCGGCCACCGACAGCGCCGCCACCGCCGCGCACGCGCCCGGCACCGGGCTCACGCGCAGGCCGGCCGCGCGCGCCTCGCGCACGAGCCGGTAGCCCGGGTCGCTGACCAGCGGCGTGCCGGCATCGGACACCAGCGCCAGGTTCTCGCCGGCCTTCAGCCGTTCCACCAGCTTCCAGGCCAGCTCGGCCTCGTTGTGTTCGTGCAGCGCCAGCAGCGGCCGGTCGATGCCCAGCGCCGTCAGCAACTGGCGCGTATGCCGCGTGTCCTCGGCGCAGATCGCGTCCACCGAGGCCAGCACTTCGCGCGCGCGGCCGCCGATGTCGCCGAGGTTCCCGATCGGCGTCGCGACCACGTGAAGAGTTCCCGCCACCGTCGCGCTCATCGCCGCACCTTCAGTCTGCCCGGGTATCATCCTAACGGCTTAGCCCACGGACCCCCCGACCATGCTGCGTACCGCTCCCCTGCTGCTGCTCCTCGCCCTTTCCGCCGGCTGCGCCAGCGTGTCGGTGTCGCCCGTGTCGTCCGCGCAGCAGTCCGGCGCCGCACGCATGGCGGCCGCAGGCGACCACCTGCAGGCCGCGCGTGCCTGGGCCGCGGCCGCGGCCGACAGCCGCGGCGCGGCCCGCGACCACGCCTGGCTGATGTCGGCCGAGCAGTACCTGCTCGCCGGCGATCCGTCGGCCGCGCGCCAGGCCTTCGCCCAGGTCACGCCGCGCCGGCTGTCCGGCAGCGACCTGGCGCGGCACGACCTGCTCGCCGCCGGCTTCCTCGCCGACGACGGCGCCCATGACCAGGCCCTGGCGCGCCTGTCCGCACCGGCGTCCACCGTGCCCGCCGACCTGCGCACGCGCTGGCACACGCTGCGCGCCGACCTGCTCGAGCGCAGCGGTCGCCG
>JAKFCL010000067.1:0-3854 GCA_036676665.1 Arenimonas sp.
CGGCGACGGCGCGCTCGACGTCCTGCGCGCCGCAGGCCGCGACCTTGGCCAGCACCGCGCCGTCGATCGGGCTCAGGCAGTCGAACGTGCGGCCGTCGGCGGCGTCCACGAATTTCCCGTCGACGAACGCCTGGTGGCGGAGGTCGAGCCCTTTCGCCAGCGACTCCCAGTCTTCCCGCGTCTTCGGACGAGCCATGGTTCACTCCCTGGAAAATCGAGCTTGTTTCAGAACGTCGGCGGCGTGTTTGCCGAGACGAGAATCGCGTCCTCGCTGCCGGTATTGCGAAACCGGTGCGGCACGCGGCTCTCGAAGTAATACGCCTCGCCCGGGCCGAGCACGCGCACCTGGTCGCCCACGGTCACCTCGACCCGGCCCTGCACGACCACCCCGCCCTCCTCGCCGTCGTGGCTGAGCATCGACGTGCCGGTGTCGCTGCCGGGCGGCATCACCTCGCGCAGGATGCACATCTGCCGGTTCGGACGATGCTGGCCGACCAGGTAGTAGTGGATGCGGCCGTCGCCGAGGTCGGGCTGCGCGTCGGCCGGATAGAACGGGCTGTCGCCCTCGGCGACCAGATCCATCGTGAAAAAATCCGCGAGCGAGATCGGGATGCCGTCGAGCACCTTCTTCAGCGAACTGATCGACGGGCTGACCTTGTTCTGTTCGATCAGCGAGATCGTCGAGTTGGTCACCCCGACCCGCTTGGCGAGTTCGCGCTGGCTCAGGCCCTTGCTCTTGCGGACCGCCTGCAGCCTGATCCCGATGTCCATGGGCGCTTCGCTCCCTGCGGCGCGCGTCGCCGCCTGCTGTTGCGGAATATTTAACACCCGGGGATGACAGGGTCAATGAAACCGCGGGTTTGAGCGGGTTTGTAAATTTTTTTCAACGCTGATAGCGTGCCGGCATTCCCTGCGCGAGGCCTCGGCATGAGCCCTTCCGACCCGCATTCCGCCCCGGCCGATCCGGCCCTTGCCGCCCCGGAACACACCGACGCGTTCTGGATGCCGTTCACCGCGAACCGGCAGTTCAAGGAGCACCCGCGCCTGCTCGCCAGCGCCGAGGGCATGTACTACCGCGCGGTCGACGGCCGCGAAATCCTCGACGGCACCGGCGGGCTGTGGTGCTGCAATGCCGGCCACGCGCGCCCGCGCATCGTCGAGGCGATCCAGCGGCAGGCGCAGACGCTCGATTTCGCGCCGACCTTCCAGATGGGGCATCCGCTGCCGTTCGTGCTGGCCGAGCGGCTCGCCGCGATCGCACCCGACGGCCTGGACCATGTGTTCTTCACCAACTCGGGCTCCGAGTCGGTCGACACGGCGCTGAAGATCGCGCTGGCCTACCACCGCGTGCGCGGCGACGGCGCCCGCACCCGGCTGATCGGCCGCGAAAAGGGCTACCACGGCGTCGGCTTCGGCGGCATCTCGGTCGGCGGCATGGTCAACAACCGCAAGTTCTTCGGGGCGATGCTGCCGGGCGTGGACCACCTGCGGCACACGCTCGACATCGGCCGCAACGCGTTCACGAAGGGCCTGCCGGCGCATGGCATCGAGCTGGCCGAGGACCTGGAGCGGCTGGTGCAGCTGCACGACGCCAGCACGATCGCCGCCGTGATCGTCGAGCCGATTTCCGGCAGCGCCGGTGTCGTGCTGCCGCCGGCGGGTTACCTGCAGCGGATCCGCGAGATCTGCGACCGGCACGGCATCCTGCTGATCTTCGACGAGGTGATCACCGGTTTCGGCCGGGTCGGCGGCGCGTTCGCCGCGCAGCGCTTCGGCGTGACCCCGGACCTGATCACCACCGCCAAGGGCCTGACCAACGGCGCCGTGCCGATGGGCGCGGTGCTGGCCTCCGGCAAGGTGCACGACGCGTTCATGCACGGGCCCGAATCGGCGATCGAGTTCTTCCATGGCTACACCTATTCCGGCCACCCGCTGGCCTGCGCCGCGGCGCTGGCGACGCTGGACACCTACCGGGACGAGAACCTGTTCGAAGCGGCGGTCACCCTGGGGCCGTACTGGGAGGAGGCGATCCACGCGCTGCGCGGCCTGCCCAACGTCATCGACATCCGCAATTTCGGCCTGATCGGCGCCGTCGAGCTGGCGGCCCGGCCCGACGCGCCGGGCAGCCGCGGCTACGAGGTCTTCAACCGGGCCTTCCACGAGCAGAACCTGATGGTGCGCTGCACCGGGGACGTGATCGCGCTGTCCCCGCCGCTGATCCTGAACAGGGAGCACATCGACCGGATTTTCGACCGGCTGGCGGCTACCATACGCGCCACCGCCTGACCGGGCGGATCCCCAGAAGAACCAGATTCCGCCCCGGGAGGGCAGTTCGATGCTTATCGGCGTACCCAAGGAAATCAAGAACCACGAATACCGGATCGGCCTCACGCCGGCCGGCGCCCGCGAGCTGGTCGGCTACGGCCACCAGGTGATCGTGCAGCGCGACGGCGGCAAGTCGATCGGCCTGACCAACGAGATGTACGAGAAGGCCGGCGCGCAGATCGTCGACACCGCCGCGGAGATCTTTGCCCGCGCCGACATGATCATCAAGGTCAAGGAACCGCAGCCGGTGGAGTGCGCGATGCTGCGCCCGGGCCAGCTGCTCTACACCTACCTGCACCTGGCGCCGGATCCGGACCAGACCCGGGCGCTGGTGAAATCCGGCGCCACCTGCATCGCCTACGAGACCGTCACCGACCGCAAGGGCGGCCTGCCGCTGCTGGCGCCGATGTCGGAAGTCGCGGGCCGCATGTCGATCCAGGCCGGCGCGCATGCGCTGGAGAAGGCGCAGGGCGGTTCGGGCGTGCTGCTCGGCGGCGTCCCGGGCGTGAAGCCGGCCGAAGTGCTGGTGATCGGCGGCGGTGTGGTCGGCATCAACGCCGCGCGCATGGCGATGGGCCTCAATGCCCACGTGACGATCCTGGACCGTTCGCTGGACCGCCTGAAGTACCTCGACGAGCTCTACGGCGACAAGCTGACGACGATCTACTCGACCCGCGACGCGATCGAGGAACGCCTGCCGGACACCGACCTGGTGATCGGCGCGGTGCTGATCCCGGGCGCCGCGGCGCCGAAGCTGGTGTCGCGCGAACAGCTGTCGCTGATGCGCCCCGGCTCGGTGCTTGTGGACGTGGCGATCGACCAGGGCGGCTGCTTCGAGACCTCGCACGCGACCACGCACCAGGAGCCGACGTACGAGGTGGACGGCATCATCCACTACTGCGTCGCCAACATGCCGGGCGGCGTCGCCCGCACGTCGACCTTCGCGCTGACCAACGCCACCCTGCCCTTCGCGGTGCAGCTGGCGAACAAGGGCGTCAAGGCGATGCTCGACGACGAGCACCTGCTCAACGGCCTGAACGTGCACGCCGGCAAGGTGACGTACGAAGCCGTCGCGCAGGACCTGGGTTACGACTACGCGCCGGCCCGCAAGGCACTCGGCGGCTGAGCGACACCGGCCCGGCGCGCATTGCGCCGGGCCGTTCCGTTTCCTGCAACGGGAGCGCGACGATGACGATCCGCTGGTTGGCCCTCCTCGCCCTGCTGCTCGCGATCGCCACCGCGCCGGCGACCGCCGGCGACGACCCCGCGGTCGCCCGGCTCGCGCTCTTCCTCGACAGGTTCGGCCTGCAGTCCGGCGTGCCCGACAAGGCGACGTCGGCGCGGATGCGGCCGTACGTCAGCCGCGGCCTCGACGCCGACCTCGCCGTCGCGCGGGTCGCCCAGGCCGAGTTCGTCCGCGACCATCCCGACGAGAAGCCGCCGTGGGTCGAAGGTTCGCTGTTCAATTCGTCGGCCTACGAGCCGTACACCGCCTACACGATCGACGCCGACCCGGCGGCGGCCGGCCG
>JAKFCL010000068.1:0-4587 GCA_036676665.1 Arenimonas sp.
GCCGACGCCAGCGCCTGGCCACTGCCGTTGACGATCGTCGGGATCGCGGTCGCGGTGGTGTTCTTGCCCTTGCGGACGGTCGTCAGCGTCATCGAGCCGACCTTGGCCACGACCGGATCCGGATCCGGGCCGCCGCCGCCGTTGAGGTAATCCAGCGCCGCCTTGGCCTGGATCACGCCCCAGCCGTAGGAGGTGTCGCGACCCGCCGTACCGCGGTCCTCGGCGGTCACCGCCAGGGCTTCGCGGATCTGCGCGTTGGTCCAGGACGGATTGGCGCTCCAGACCAGCGCGGCGACGCCGGCGACATGCGGCGTCGCCATCGACGTGCCGTCGTAGTACGCATAGCCGTTGCCCTGGTTGTTGGCCACGGTGTTCACCGTGGCGCTCTGGCCGAGGCGGTTGGCGACCAGGAACTGGCCGTCGGCCTGGGTGATGCTCACCGCCGGCAGCGCCGGGCCGGTGCCGTTGAGCGTGCCGCTGAAACCGCCGGCGACGTTGTTGTAGATCGCGACCGCCGCCGCGCCGGAATTGGCCGCGTTGTTCACTTTCTCGGCGAAGCTATTGGTGCCGCGTTCGCACAGCACCGCCTTCCCCGCCCACGCCGTATTGGTCGCGCTGCACAGGCCGCCGTTCACCAGCGCGCCGGTGGCGCTGCCCTGGAAGCTGCCTTCCAGCGCCTCGGCCGAGTACGACACGCCCGCCACCGTCATGCCGGCGGTCACGAACGGCACCGTGCTCAGCACGCCGACGCCCGGCGCCGCCAGTTCGACCTGGCTGGTGCGCTGGGAGAAGCTGGCGAGGGTCTTGGTGCTGTCCACCGCGGCGACCGACACGACGCTGTCGTACGAAGCCGGGTAGCTGTGCTGGGTGGTGCCGGCGTTGCCGGCCGCGGCGATGCTCAGCACGCCCTGCGAGTACAGGTTCGCGAAGCCGGTCTGCTCGGTGGAGCTCGAGGTGGAACCGCCGAGGCTCATGTTGATGACCTTGGCGCCGGCCGCCGCGCAGCGGTTGGCCGCGTCGATCAGCGACGAGCTGTAGCTCCAGCCGCAGGATTCGCCATTGAAGACCTTGACGATCTGCAGGCTCACCGCGCCCGGGCTGACGCCGACGACGCCGGCGGAATTGTTCGCCGCGGCAATCGTGCCGGCGACGTGCGAGCCGTGGCCGCAGGTGTCGGTGTTCCAGCCGGCCGGATAACCGCCGCTGAGGGTGACGCCGGCGAAATCCTCGTGGGTGCTGTGGATGCCCGAGTCGATGATGCAGACCTTGATGCCGGCGCCGGTGGCGGCGCCCGCATCGGCCTGGCCGTCGCGGTTGGCGTCCCAGATGTCGCGCGCCTGCACCAGGTCGATGCCGTAGGGAACCGTCTGCGCCATCGGGTACCGCGGCGCGTCGAGTTCCACCAGTTCGACATTGGGATTGTTGCGGATACCCTGCAGCGCCTGCGGCGGCAGGCTCACGGCGAACGCGTTGAGCTGCGCGAACGTGAAGTGCACCTTGCCGCCGGCGCCGCGCAGCGCGGCCTCGACGTTGGCGCGGCTGCCGGGCTTGAACTTGACCCAGACGCGGTTCGGATCCGGGCTGTCCGCGGCGACGGCGGACGTCGCGGCGAAGGCGAGGGAAAGGCCGAGGCCGAGGGCCAGGCTCAGTTTGCTGTGCTTCATTGACGTGTTGCTCCCCGAAAGAAAGATGATTTGGCAGGCCTCGAATCGTCCCTGTGCCTGCCTGGCTCCCTGAATCGGGGCTGACCGTACCATGACCCGGGTCACAGTTTCGTTATCCGGGGGCGGTGCAAGTCATTGAAAACGCATACATCAGCCGATCGAAGTGGCACCGCCGGAATATTCACGCGGAATGCGGCCGTTGAGCCCGACCAGGATCTCGTAGGGGATCGTGCCGGCCGCCTGCGCGACCGCCTCGCAGGAGATGGTCTGGTCGCCCTGGCGGCCGATCAGCACCACCGTGTCCTCGTTGTAGGCCGTGCCCTGCGGGCCGATGTCGACCATGAACTGGTCCATGCAGATGCGGCCGACGATCGGGTGGCGCTGTCCGCGGATCAACACCTCGCCGCGCGACGACAGCGAGCGCGGATAGCCGTCGCCATAGCCGATCGGAACGGTGACCACGCGGGTGTCGACTCCCGGCGACCAGGTGGCGCCGTAGCTCACCGTCTGCCCGGCCGGCACGACCTTGAAGTACACGACCTGGGAGACCAGCGACAGCGCCGGCCGCAGTTCGACCGGCGACCGTGCGGCCCGGTCGGGCAGCACGCCGTACAGCGCGATGCCCGGCCGGACGAGATCCAGGTGCGTGTCCGGGAAATGCAGCACGCCGCCGGAGTTGGCCAGGTGCCGCTGCGGCATCGGCGCGCCGAGACGATCGAAATGCGCGCAGGCCTCGAGGAAACGCTCGAGCTGCAGTGCGGTCATCGGCGAGTCCGGATCGTCGGCGCAGGCCAGGTGCGAATAGATGCCCTTGACGTCGCACCAGCGCGACGCCACCGCGGCTTCGATGAAGGCCCCGGCGTTCCAGCTGTGAACGCCGATCCGCTCCATGCCGGTGTCGACTTTCAGGTGGATCGTCGCCCGGCGCCCCAGCGCCTCGGCGGCGGCCTCGACCTGGCGCAGCTTGTCCAGCGACGACACGGTGATCTCCAGGTCGTCGGCGATCAGCGCGGCCGCCTGCGGCCCGAAGATGCCGCCCATCACCAGGATCGGCACCTGCACGCCGGCACGCCGCAGTGCCACGCCCTCTTCCAGGAACGCGACGCCGAGCTGGCCGATGCCCTGGGACTGCAGGTGCCGGGCCACGGGCACCAGCCCGTGGCCGTATGCATTGGCCTTGACGACGCCCATCACCGGCACGCCGGCGAGGGCGCCGAGCGCATGCAGGTTGTGCGTCAGTGCATCGAGGTCGACGCGGATGCGGGTCGGGCGGGCGGTGTCGTCCATGGCCCGATTGTAGCCCGCGGCCCACGCCCGGCCGGGGCACGATGCGGGCGAGTCATGGCGGTACGCGGGCAGGCCGGCCGCTGGCCGGCCCGTGCCTATTCGAAGCTGCCGATGCTGTCGCGGGCGAGGTTGTCGAAGCGGGTGTATTCGCCGAAGAACTTCAGCTTCACCATGCCGGTCGGGCCGTTTCGCTGCTTGGCGATGATGACCTCGGCCAGGCCCTTGTCGGCCGAATCCTTGTGGTAGTACTCGTCGCGGTAGATGAACATGATGATGTCGGCATCCTGCTCGATGGCGCCGGATTCGCGCAGGTCGGACATCACCGGGCGCTTGTCGGTGCGCGATTCCAGGCCGCGATTGAGCTGCGACAGCGCGATCACCGGCACCTTCAGTTCCATCGCCAGCGCCTTGAGCGAACGCGAGATCTCGGAGATCTCGTTGGTGCGGTTCTCGGCCGAGCCGGGCACCTGCATCAGCTGCAGGTAGTCGACGACGATCAGGCCCAGGTCGTTCTCGCGCTTGATGCGCCGCGCCTTGGAGCGCAGCACGTCGGGCGACAGCGCCGGCGTGTCGTCGATGAAGACCTTCACGTCCGACAGCATCTTGATGGCCATGTTCACCCGCGACCAGTCCTCGTCCTCGAGCTGGCCGGTGCGCAGGCGGGTGGCGTTGATGCGGCCGATCGACGAGATCAGGCGGAACGCCAGCTGCGACGACGACATTTCCATCGAGAACACGGCGACCGACTTCTTGGTCTTGAGCGCGCCGTACTCGGCGATGTTCAGCGCCAGCGTCGTCTTGCCCATCGCCGGGCGCGCCGCCAGGATGATCAGGTCGGACGGCTGCAGGCCGGCAGTCATCTCGTCGAGGTCGTGGAAGCCGGTCGGCAGACCGGTGACGGAGCCCTGGTTCTCGTAGCGTTCCTGCAGGATCTGGAACGCGTCCTTCATCGCCTCGCGCAGCGGCACGAAGTCGGCGCGGCCGCGGCGGCCCTGCTCGGCGATCCGGAACACCTTCATCTCGGCGGCCGACAGCACTTCCTGGCTGTCGCGGCCCTCGGGCTGGAAACCGTCGTTGACGATCTCGGTGCCGGCCTCGATCAGCTGCCGAAGCACGGCCTTTTCGCGCACGATCTCGGCGTAGGCGCGGATGTTGGCGGCCGACGGCGTGTTCGACGCCAGCTCGACCAGGTAGCCGGTACCGCCGATCTGCTCGGACAGCGCGTTGGACTCGAACCACTCGCCGAGCGTCACGGCGTCGAACGGCTGGTTCTTCTCGCTCAGCTCGCGGATCGCGCGGTAGATCAACCGGTGGTCGCGGCGGTAGAAATCGTGTTCGGTCAGGAAGTCGCCGACCCGGTCGAGCGATTCGGGCGCCAGCATCAGGCCACCGATCACCGCCTGTTCGGCATCCACGGACTGCGGCGGTACGCGCAGCGCGTCGATCTTGGCTTCGCTGCGGAATGCTTCGGAACGTACGGGCATGGTCTTCTTTGCGTGATGCCGCAGCGGCGTCGGCGACTGCAGGTTCGGGTCGGTCATCCTAGCGGTCCCTCCTACGCCATGACACGGATAACTCTGTGCATAACCGGTGGGCATCTCTTACCCCGTCGCCGTCTCACATCCTGCGACGACAC
>JAKFCL010000069.1:0-20337 GCA_036676665.1 Arenimonas sp.
GTCGCGGCGAGCACCTGGCGGGTCTGCAGCTGCAGTTGCCGGTAGTACTTCAGGCCGACATACAGCCCGACCCAGCTCAGCACCACGTACAGGTGGCCGGTGGTGTAGGCGATGTAGCCGAGCGTGTCGGCGGGCCGGCACTCCTCGCAGCGGTTCGCCAGCAGGTTCAGGTAGACCAGCCCGAGAAGGATCGAGCCAGTGACGACGCAACCGGCGGCGATCGGCACGAACTGGCTCGGCGGCCGACCCCAGGCGCGGCGCAGCACGGCGCGGACGCCGAGGGTGACGAAGAAACCGGTGATCGCGATCCCCAGCGGCACCGGCCAGTAACCGACCCCCTTGCCGTGCGCCAGCGCCGACAGGTAGCTGATGGAGCCGTAGCCGACCCAGCCGCACGTCTGCAGCCACCAGAACAGGCGGCGGTTTCGCATGTCTTCCAGCGTGTCGGTCACGGTGTCGCGGATCCCGTCGGAGGCAATGGCCATGCTAGCCGGCCCGGCACGGCCGGCGGCACGCTTCGGCGCGCCGCCCGCCCGCTTCGCCGCAGCGGCGGTCAGCCGGCGGGCTCGGCGCCCGCATCGGCACCGGCCGCGGTGATCGCCGCCGCCAGGTCCTGCGAGGTGATCGGGCCGAGGAACTTCTTCGCCACCGTGCCGTCGGGTGCGATCAGGTAGGTCATCGGCAGGCCGCGCGGCGTCTCGAAATCGGCCGGCGGCGAGAACGTGTCGATGATCGCGATCGGGTAGCCGGCCGGATGCCGGGTCAGGAATTCGCGCATCGCGTCCGGTTCGATTTCCTCGTAGGCCAGCCCGATCACCTCGACGTCGTCGCGCGCCGCGTCGAACGCGGTCAGGTCGGGGATTTCCTTCAGGCACGGCTTGCACCAGGTCGCCCAGAAATTGACGACGACCCACCGGCCGCGTTTCGCGGCCAGGTCGAAGCGGCCGTGGTCGAGCGTGTCGACGACCAGCGCCGGATGCGCCGGATCCGCGGCACTCGCGCCGTCGGTGGCCGGCCCGGCCAGGGGCGCGTCGGCGGCGGGCGCGTCGGCCGCGGGGGCGTCCGAGGCGGGTGCCGCCTCCGTGGCGGGCGCCGCGTCGGCCGGGGCGGTGGGAGCGTCGGCGGCGGGCTGGCAGGCCGCCAGCAGCAGGGCCAGCGGAAGGACGATCGACGTGCGGTTCATCAGTGGGGAAGTTCCGGGTGGGGTGGGAAGAAGCTGCCCACGCTGCGCGACAGCGGGGCGTGCAGCGGCGTGCGCAGGTGTTCGAGCGCGCAGGTGGCCTCGCGGCCGATCGGGTCGTCGAAACCGGGCAGCACCAGGTCCTTGCCGGGCACGCGCAGCAGCAGGCCCTCGTGCAGTTCGGCCAGGGTGACGGCGTCGAGGTCGCGGCTGAGCAGCCAGGCACCGTCCTCGGCGCGGCGCACGATGTTCAGTTCGCACAGTCCCGACAGCATCCGCTGCAGCAGGTCGTCGGTCAGCATCGGTTCGCAGGTCTGGATCTCGAGAAGGTGCATGCCCTGCCCCTTGCGCCGCGCATGGTTCAGGCGGCCGAGCAGGCGCAGGTAACCGTACAGTTCAGCGCCCGACGGCAGCCGCAGCGCCCGCGGCTGGTAGCGGAACGCCGAAAGTGACGCTGCCAGCGAGGCGCCCAGCAGCATCACCACCCAGCTCAGGTACAACCAGATCAGGAAGATCGGTACCGCGGCCAGCGCGCCGTAGACGGTCTCGTAGGTCGGTACGCCCCGCAGGTACGCGGCGAACGCGCTCTTGGCGATCTCGAACAGCACCGCGGCGAACAGGCCGCCGACGAGCGCGAAGCGGAAAGGCACGGTGCGGTGCGGAATCAGCCAGTACGCGACCGTGAACAGCGCCAGTTCGACGAGGTTGGGCAGCAGCGTCAGCAGGCGCTGGCTCAGCGGCATTTCTTCCACGCCCGACAACGCCGGCAGCGCGAACACGTAGGACGTGATCGCCAGGCTGCCGACGGCAATCAGCGACCCCAGCGTCAGCAGCGCCCAGTACATCAGGAACCGGCCCAGTCTCGGCCGCGCGGTCGGCACGCGCCAGATGCGGTTGAACGTCGATTCGATGCTCCACATCGTCACCAGCAGCGACGCGATGAGCACCAGCACGCCGGTCGCGGTCAGATCGCGCGCGGCGCCGGCGAATTCCCTCAGCTTCTCCTGGATCACCGCCGCCGACCCGGGGACGAAATTGGAGAACACGAACGTGGTCAGCTGCGCGCCCCACTCATCGAACTGCGGGAAGGCCGACAGGACGCCGAAGACGACCATGCTCAGCGGCACGAGGCCGAACAGGGTGGTGTAGGCGAGCGCGCCGGCGGTTTCGAAGCAGCGGTCGTCCCAGAACCGCACCCACAGGAAATGGGCGAACGATCGCAGCCGCTCGCGGTCGAGCCGCAGCCACCAGCGACGGAGGGTCACGAAAAGTTCCATGGGCGAAGGGTAACGCGAACCCCGCATCACCCGCCCGCCTCATTCCAGCGGCGCGGGTCCGGCCGCGAGGCTGGCGTCGGCAAGACTGAAGGTTTCGCGCGCGCCATCGGCGAGGTGAAGAAAGACCACCCACTGCCCGGCCTCCGGCCGCTCCGCGTCGGCGCCCGCCGGCGGCGGCCGTGGCGCGTCGCCGACCAGCACCAGGTCGTCGGCACCCGGCAGGACATGCCGAAGGCGGGCGATCGGCAGGTCGGTGGCGGACCAGAGCACGGCGCCGGCGGCCGTTTCGATCCGGGTCAGCGAAATGCGCGCGCCGTCGGCATCCGGGCCGCGATGCAGTACCACGACGCTGTCGGGGTCCGCCGGGGCCACCGTATCGCCGCGCTGCGACAGCCTGAGCAACCCGGCCCGGTGCCGCGCCGCCGGCTCGCCGAGCGGTCGGAAGTCGGAGTAGCGCTCCTCGTTGCCGAAGGTGCCGCGCACGTCGCGAACGCGCGCCTGCCACAGGGTGTAGTCGTCGTCGTCGCCGGCGAAGCCCAGGCCGTCGGGGCGCCGCGAATCGCCGCCGGGGCCGGCGAGCCGGGCATGGTTCGCCGCCGTCAGCACACCGATCCAGCGGTCGCCTGCGCGCAGCCCGCGGGCCTGCAGGTCGCGTACGTCGTAGACCTCGTCGCCACGCGTCGGTTCGCCGGTGCGCTGCGATACCGGCAGGACACGGCCGTCGCTCGCGGCCACGAGGGCGGGCTCGCGCAGTTCGAGCCAGACACGATCGCCGTGGCCGAGCAGGATGTCTCCCACCGACGTCATCACGCCGGGCGTGTTGTTGCGGAAGCGCCGGCGCCACAGCGGCTTCGCATTGCCCGGCTCGAACGCCCACAGGTCGATGTTGACCACCTGTTCCGACACCGGGCGGCTGAAGCTGTAGCGGCCCGGACCGCTGCCCCGGTACCAGTGCACGCCGTACTGCTCGCTCAGCACCAGGATCCGTTCGCCCTCCGCGGTCTGCAGCCGCAACGGCTTGCCCAGCAGATGCGCGGGCTGCAGCTCGTCGGGCGGCAGCGGCTTCTCGGTGAAGTGGGCGAACATCGGGATCCCGATCACGGCCGCCGCGAACAGCAATCCCGCGCCGATGGTACCGACGGTCCATTCGCGCTTTCCCGCCGACGTTGCCACGGCCACCCCCCGATTCGACGCCATCCCGACCCGAACGCGACCGGCCCGGCCGGGCGGCTTATCATCGCAACATGGCAGACATCCTGATCCTCTACTACAGCCGGGGCGGTTCCGTCGCGAACCTGGCCCGGCACATCGCCCGAGGTGTCGAGGAAGTGCCCGGCATGCAGGCACGCCTGCGCACGGTGCCGCCGGTGGCGCCCGTGACCGAAACCGCGGCGCCGCCGGTGCCCGACGACGGCGCGCCCTACGTGACGAAAGCCGACCTGGCCGAGTGCGCGGGGCTCGCGCTCGGCAGCCCCACCCGCTTCGGCAACATGGCCGCGCCGATGAAGCACTTCATCGACACGCTCGGCGCCGAATGGGCCTCCGGCACGCTGGTCGGGCGTCCGGCGGCGGTGTTCACCTCGACCGCGACGATGCACGGCGGCCAGGAGTCGACGCTGCTGACGATGATGGTGCCGCTGCTGCACCACGGCATGCTGGTGCTCGGCATTCCGTTCACCGAGCCCGCGCTCAACACCACGCGCAGCGGCGGCACGCCTTACGGCGCGTCGCATGTCGCCGGCATGCAGGACGAGCCGACGCCCAGCGACGACGAACGCCAGCTCGCGCGCGCGCTCGGCCGCCGCCTCGCCGAAACCGCGCGGAAACTGCAGGCATGACGATCGCAGCGCGCGCCGCCGGCGCCGGCATCGTCGCGCTCGCGGCGCTGCAGGCGGTCTGGCATGGCTGGCTGGCGCCGCCGGCCAGCGTCGCGGCGTGGCCGATGGCCGTGGCCTTCGTCGCGCCGATGCTGCCGGCGCTCGTGCTGCTCGTGCTGCGGCATCGCCGCGCGGCGTTCTGGGGCGCGGTCGCGGCGCTGCTGTATTTCTGCCACGGGGTGATGGTGGCCTTCGTCGCGCCCGGCGAGCGTGCGCTGGGGCTGGCCGAGGCCGCGCTGTCGGCGCTGCTGATCGTCGCCGCGAGCTGGGACGGCCTCGGCCGGCGTTTCGCGCGCCGCGCCGCACCGCCGGCCGTATAATCCGCGCCCTCAGGAGGATCCATGGACGAACTGCTGATCGTCACCACCGGCGGCACCATCGACAAGGTGTATTTCGACGACAAGTCCGACTTCCAGGTGGGCGAGCCGCAGATCGGCCGCATCCTGCAGGAACTGGGCGTCGCCTTCCGCTTCTCGGTGATCCCGATCATCCGCAAGGACAGCCTGCACATCACCGCCGAGGACCGCGAACTGCTGCGCGCGACGATCGCGGCGCAGGCCGCGCGGCATGTGCTGGTGACGCACGGCACCGACACGATGGTGGAGACCGCGAAGGTGCTGGCGACGATCGCCGGCAAGACCATCGTGCTCACCGGCGCACTGAACCCGGCGCGGTTCCGCGGTTCGGATGCGGAGTTCAACGTCGGCACCGCGGTGGGCGCGGTGCAGTCGCTGCCGCCGGGCGTGTACATCGCGATGAACGGCCGCATCTGGGATCCGGCCGCGGTGCGCAAGAACGTCGCGGCGAACCGGTTCGAAGCCGCCGGCTGACGGCCGCGGGGCCGGACCCGGTCCGGCCCGTGGTGCAGGGGCGCCCGCCTCGGTCGCGGACCCTCCCCCGCACCCTTCCCGCCATGTCAGTGGACCCGGAAGTACGACACCGGTGCCGGCACGTACTGCGAGGACCGCACCCGACGCTGGTGCGCCTTCAGGCCGGCCTCGGCCCGGCGCGATTCCTCCCAGTCGGCGCGCAGGTAGCGGAAGCCCGCCGCGGCGACCCCGCGCAGCGTCGCCTCGAGTTCGCGCAGGCGGCAGAAATCCAGGTAATCCAGCACCTCGGCCGACACCAGCGGCCAGGCCGCGTCGACGACGATCGCGTCGTCGAGCCGGCCGACCTGCGGCACCCAGTCGGGAATCAGGTCGTCGCCCTGCTCGAGGTAGTCGACCACGGCGCGCGCGGTCGGGCCGGCGCCGTTGGCCGGGGTCCAGCCGCCGTCGACGAGCATCCGCGACATCGAGTCGGCCTGCTGCAGGCGCTGGGCGATGCACGGGGCGGCGCCGCCGCTGACGCTGCCGATCAGGCCACGGGCGGCGGTGACGATCTGGTCGCAGTCCAGCGGCGCCGGGCGGCCGAGACGGGCGAGCAGGCCGTTGAAGCGGTCCAGGTGGCCGGCGTCCAGGCGGACACCGCCGATGCGGCGGCGACGGCACGGGCCGGAGCCCGGGGCACGGTTCAGGACCAGTGGCAGGGACATGGCGTTTTCGGCGTTCGAGTACATGGTTGATCTCCGGTGGGTGTAGGTTGGCGCCGGTGTTTCCGGCGCCGGACCAGAGTCCGGTACGGGGCCACGGGGGTCATGACGGAATACCGCGCCTGCCGATGGGCTTCCATCGGGATTGCGATGTTTTCGTGAGGGATTGCCGATGGCATCCGATCCGACCGCAAGGGAAGGGCGTCCGGAGCCCGGGCGGTTCCGCTTCGGCGACATCGAGGTGGATGCCGCCGCCCACATCCTGAGGCGCGCGGGCGAGCCGCAGTCGCTCGAACCCAAGGCCTTCGCGGTCCTGCTTGAACTGCTCCGCCATGCCGGCGAACTGGTGGGCCGCGACCAGCTGCTCGACGCGGTCTGGGGCCATCGCCACGTCACCCCGGGCGTCCTCACGCGGGCCATCGCCCAGCTGCGCACCACGCTGGACGACGACCCGCACCACCCGCGCTGGATCCAGACCCAGCACGCCCTGGGCTACCGTTTCATCGGCAAGCTGGACGGCGATGCCGCCGGGACCGCGCCCGGTGCCGCCGGGGGCCTGCCTGACGGCGCGACGGCCGCCGCCACGGCCACTCCGGCGGCGCCTGCCGCCGCGGAAGCCGCCGCGCAGGCTGTGCAGACGTCGTCACCCGCGCGGGCGCCCCCGCGCGAGCGCCGCCGCGACGACCGCCGCGATGCCGGGCCCGCGCCGTGGCGCTGGCCCGCCTTCGTGGTGATGGTCGTCCTGGCGGTGGCGGTCGGCTGGTGGCAGCGGCGGGACGCGGAGGTGTCGCTGCCGCGCGAGGCTTCGATCGCCGTCCTGCCCTTCACCACGCTCAGCGACGACCGCCAGGACCGCTACTTCGCCGAAGGCCTGGCCGCCGAGATGCTCAGCGCGCTGGCCGGGGTGCATGGGCTGCGGGTCGCGGCGTGGATCCCGCCCGAGGCCCTGGACCGCCGCCAGGACCTGCGCGTGCTGGGCCGGACGCTCGACGTCGCCACCGTGCTCGACGCCAGCGTGCGCCGCGAGGGAAACCGCCTGCGCATCAGCGCGCATCTTTCCGACACCGCCACCGGCACCACGCTCTGGAGCCGCACTTACGACCGCGAGGCGGCCGCGGTCTTCGACACCCAGAGCGAGATCGCCAACGAGGTGGCATCGGTGCTGGTCGGCGTGCTGCCGGATGCCGGCGAGGGCCTGCGCAAGCGGCTGGCGCCGACCCGCGACGTCGCCGCCTTCGACGCCTACCTGCGTGGCCTGCAGCAGCTGTTCGCACCCGGCGGCAGCGAGAAGGCGCGCGCCCACTTCGAACAGGCGCTGGCGCGCGATGCCGGTTTCGCGCAGGCGCAGGCGGGCATCTGCCGGATCGAGCTGTGGCGCTTCGAAGGCCATCGCAACGCCCAGGCGTTCGACAGCGCGCGCCTGGCCTGCCTGCGCGCGGCCAACATGGACCCGGGCATCGGCTCGGTGCAGCTGGCCCTGGGCGACCTCTATCGCGTGCGCGAGCAGTTCGCGCAGGCGCTGGATTATTACCAGCGCGCGGAAGCCGACCCGGCGGTGCGCGGTCGCGCGCTCGCCGGCCAGGCCAAGCTGCTCGCGGCCCAGGGCCGGCAGGACGAGGCGCTGGCGGGGTTCCGCGCCGCCCTCGCGGCGGCGCCGGACGACGCCGGCCTGCACGCCGACCTCGCCTACCAGCAGTACCTCGCCGGCGCCCTGCCCGAGGCCATCGGTTCGATGCGCCGAGCCAGCGAACTGCAGCCGGGGGATGCCTACGTCTGGAGCACCTACGGATCGATGCTGATGGCGGCCGGCCGCAACGGAGAGGCGATCGTCGCCTTCGAACGCTCGCGCGCGATCGAACCGATCGAAGCGGTGATCTCCAACCTCGGGACCCTGCGTTACCAGGCCGGCGATTACGCCGGCGCCGCCGACCGCTATCGCGAGGCGATCGCGCTGAATCCTGGCAACCCGCAACTCTGGGGCAACCTCGGCGACGCGCTGGCCGCGGATGCGGCGACGGCGACGCAGGCGCGGGAAGCGTTCGGCGAAGCCGCCAGCCGCATGCAGGACTACCTCGACCTCAACGACGGCGACGCCAAGGCGGTGGCGATGCTTGCGTGGTATCGCGCCAACCTCGGCGAACACGAGCGCGCCCGCGAACTGCTCGCGCGCGCCGAAGCGCTCGGCAGCGAAAAGGCGGAAGTCGCGCTGTGCAATGCCCAGACACTCGCCCTGCTCGGCGACCACGTCGCCGCCCGCCAACGCCTGGCCGCGGCCCGCGCGGCCGGCATGGCCGAAGTGCGCATCGCCTCCAACCCGGTGCTTCGTCGCGCCGGACTGGTCCCGCCCGACGCCGGCACGCCCCCCGCCGGACAGGGCTCCCCCCGCGCCGATGCGGCGCCCTCGACAGGAGAACGACCATGAACGACCCCACCGGCAGCGAGACCACTGGCGAATCCACAAAGGAAGTGCGCTTCCCGCTTCGGGACGGCCGGGTCGTCATCGTGAAGATCCGGTATTCCGCCAACACGGTGATCGTGGTCCCGGTCCCGCCCAGGCCCAAGTCCGACGACTACAGCTGGTCGATCCAGTCGGCAGGCGAGGATTTCAGCATCGTCACCGAAGCCGACATCGTCCGACCGGCACAGGGCTGAGCCCGCCGCACAAAAAAAGACCCCGGCACGAGGCCGGGGTCCGGGGTGTCGCCTGTTGCCGCTGGATCAGAAGGTGATCGACCAGCTGTTGATGTAGCCGACATCGCCACCGGCGTTGTCGTTCACGCGCAGCTTCCAGGTGCCATTGAGCAGTTCGCTCGACAGGTTGCGGCTGAACGTACCGATGACGTTGTCGGTGCTGCTGCCCGTGCGGTTGTGGATGTTGTACAGCGTGCCGTCCGGCGCGACCAGGTCGACCTTCAGGTCGCCCTTGTACGTGTGGACGATGTTGACCGCGATCGACGACGTGGCCGAGGCATAGCCCGTGCGGCCGGAGACCGTGATCGGGCTGTCGACCGTGGCGTTGTCGCTGATCGTGTAGTCGGCGCTGTTGGTGTAGGTCTGCGTGCCGCCACCGCCGCCGGCGGAGTAGTTGCCGACCAGGCTGACGCCGGAGAACGCCGAGTAGGCCTTGACGCGCACGTAGTACGTGCCGGCCGACGGCGCCGCGATCGTGCAGGTCTCGTTGTTGCCGTTGAGGTACGGGCGGCAGACGTACGAGCTGTCGGTCGGGTTGGCGCCGAACTGGACGTACATGTCGGCGTCACCGGTACCGCCCGACATCGTGAACGTCAGGTTGGTGGAACCGGCCGGGACGGCCATCGTGTAGTACAGCGACGCGCCGGTGGCGGCCGACAGGCCGGTCACGGGAACGCCCTTGGTCAGCACCGAACCGCCGCTGGTGGCGACCGTGACCGACTTGGTGACACTGTGGGTCGCGCCGTCGTCGTCGGTGACCGTGTGCACGACGTTGTAGGTGCCGGCGGCCGAGTAGGTCTTGCTCGGGTTGGCCGCCGTCGACGTGGTGCCGTCGCCGAAGTTCCAGCTGCGCGAGGCGATCGTGCCGTCGCTGTCGGTGGCGGTGCTGGTGAAGGTCGCCGTCAGGCCGCTGGTCGTGAACGTGAAGTTCGAGACCGGCGCGACATTGGTGCCGCCGCCGCCCGCCGCATCCAGCAGCGCGCGCGCGTTGATGATGCCCGCGCCGCAACCGCCCGAGCAGGCGCCCGCCAGCGGATACGCGGTGGCCTTCAGCGAGGCTTCGACCTGCGCCGGGGTGTACGGGGCGAGGCCGAGGCCGACGCGATAGCTCTGCACCAGCGCGACCGCGCCGGCGACGTGCGGCGACGCCATCGAGGTGCCGTTGTACGACGCGTAGCTCTCGGCGCCCGGACCGGCGGTGCCGGCGTTCAGCGTCGACAGGATGCCCGAGCCCGGCGCCGACACGTCGATCAGCGTGCCGTAGTTCGAGAAGCTCGAACGGGCGCTGGCCGAAGTGACGGAAGCCACGTTGATGACGTTGTTGCAGCTCGCCGGCGAGAAGCCCGACGCGTTGGCGTTGCTGTTGCCGGCGGCGACGACGACGGTGACGCCGCGGCCGACCGCGCTGTTGATCGCGTTCTGGGTCAGCGTGTCGCAGGAACCCGAACCGCCCAGCGACATGTTGATCACGTCGGCGGCGTTGGCGGCCGACAGCGTGGGGACGCCGCTGACCGTGCCACCCGACGACCAGATGATGCCGTCGGCGATGTCGGAGGTGTAACCGCCACCCTTGCCGAGCACGCGCACCGGCATGACCTTGGCGCCCCAAGCGGTACCGGCGACGCCCTTGGCGTTGTTGGTGACCGCGGCGACGGTGCCGGCGACGTGCGTGCCGTGCCAGCTCGACGGGTAACCGCCGTCGGCGTCGCCCGGATCGCTGGCGTCGGCATCGCGGCCGTTGCCGTCGCCGGCGACGGCGAGGTCGGAGATGAAGTCGTAGCCGCTGACCATGTTCGCGGCCAGATCGCTGTGGGCGACGTAGCCGGTGTCGATGACGGCGACGATGACACCCGAGCCGTTGGCCAGGTCCCACGCGGTGTTGGCGCGGATGCCGGCGTCGGCGTCGGTGTAACCCCACTGCTCGCCGTAACGGGTGTCGTTCGGCGTCAGCGTGTGCTTGAGCAGCCGGTCGACCTGCACGAACTCGACGTTCGGGTTCGAGGCGATCTGGCGCATCAGCGCCTCGGCGTCGGCGCGGCCGAGCTTGCTCGAGGTGGTGATGACGTCCGCGCCCAGCGACATGCGGCGCAGGTGGCTGGCGACGACGGGCTTGCGGCCGGTCTCGCCGCGCTTGGCGCTGTCACCCTGGATCATCTGGTTGGCGCTGACGGACACCGATTCGAGCGCGCGGCGAAGGGCGGCCGGATTCTGCTGCTCGGGCGTGCCGTCGCGGAACTTGACGACGAAGCGGTCGTACCGCTGTCCATCCTCGAGGCCGGCCTTGTCGAGCTGCGCGGCGAACGCGGAGGTGCCGGCGAGGGCGAGGGTGGTGGCTACGACGAGACTGCGCACACGGAGGTTGCGGGAGTTCTTGATCACGATTGGTGTATCCCCGAAATGGTGGCAATGAGGGCCGCGTCGCGGCCGCGTTTCGCATCCATGCCCCGGGCCCCCTGGGCAAAATCTTCCCCGCGCCGGCCATCAATGGCCGTGTATTCGTAGCGGGGAGTTTCGCGCCACCCGGACGTGTGACGCAGATCACGCTGCGCAACACCCGGCGGAACCTAGCGTGGCCAATCTCGCACTGTCAAGGTTCCGTACAGCATCGACGTGATAGGTCGCCGGGCGCCGTGTGAAACGGTTAGCGGGGCGCTACAGCGCACACGGCGAAGGAAGGCGCCGCCGCGGCGCGCTGAAAAGGATTACAGCCGCGCCACGACTACATCGGGCACGCGTTCCGCACCGCCGCGACCGGGGGCGCAAAAGATTTCGCGATACCGGAAACAATTACCTGGGAGCGCGTTCGCGACCGCCGTCTTCACGGCACGTGACGGGCTCGCGGGAGTCCGATTGCGCGAAACGCGCGGGCCGCCCGCGGACCGGCGAACGGGTGGGCGGCTCAGAACATCCCGGTTTCGAGGCGGGCCGCGTCCGACATCATCGTCTGGTTCCACGGCGGATCGAACACCAGGTCCACGTCGGCCTCGACGATCGTCGGCACCGCCTCGACCTTCGTGCGCACGTCCTCGACGAGGATGTCGCCCATGCCGCAACCCGGTGCCGTCAGCGTCATGCGGATCGCGACCGTCCGCTCGCCGTCCTGGTTGCGGCCCAGCTCGCAGTCGTAGACCAGTCCCAGCTCGACGATGTTGACCGGGATCTCCGGGTCGAAACACGTGCGCAACTGCTCCCACACCATCTTCTCGACTTCGGCGTCGCCCGCGCCCTCGGGCAGCAGCAGCGGCGGCGGCGCCACCTTGCCGATCGCCGCGGCGTCGTCGCCGGCGATCCGGAACAGGTTGCCGTCGACGAACACGGTGAACGAACCGCCCAGCGCCTGCGTGATGTAGCCGCTGGTACCGGCCGGAAGGGTCACGGCCTCGCCCTGCGGCACCATCACGGCGGCGCAGTCGCGTTCGAATTTCACCGGCTCACTGGTGCGGGAGTAGCTCACGGACGGTATCGCCTGGCGGTAAAGGCGGCTATTTTAGCCCGCCCTTCCCCCGGTAAACCGACTTGCCGCCAACGCATCGTTCCAGCCCGTGGATGTCCTGGCCGATGCCGGCCTTCGCGCTGGCCGTCGGGGTGCTCGGGGTGACCGCGGCCTGGGTCGGCCTGCACATGCTCCTGCAGACGCCGGTCGCCTGGATGGGGCCGCTGGCGGCCCTGGACATGGCGCTGATGCTGCGGCTCGCCGCCGCGCCGCCCGGTCGGGTCCGGGCGACGCTGGCGACTGCCGGCACGGCGGTGGCGATCGCCGTCAGCCTGTGGATGGTGGCGGCGACGACGATGGGGCGGCTGCTGGGCCTGAGCCCGATCGAGTCGGCGACCCGGCTGGGGCCGGTGCTCTTCGGCGAACTGCTCCGGCACGGCACCAATGGCTGGGACATCGCCCTGCTCGCGATCTCCCTCCCCCTCGCCTGGCGCGCCGGCCGCTGAGCGACAGCGCGTCGAGGAACGCCGCGGAGTCGAATCGTGGGGACTCCCGGGCGAATGCCCGGGAGGTGGCGATCAATGCCCCCCGTCGACCGCCTTCAGTTCGGACACCAGCTGGCTGACCGCCGCCGCGGCGTCGCCGTAGAGCATCCGGGTGTTGTCGGCGTAGAACAGCGCATTCTCGATGCCGGCGAAGCCGGTGCCCTTGCCGCGCTTGATCACGATCGTGTTCTTCGAGTTGACGACATCCAGGATCGGCATGCCGAAGATCGGCGACGCCGGGTCGGTCTTGGCGACCGGATTGACGACGTCGTTGGCGCCGATCACCAGCGACACGTCGGTGGTCGGGAATTCCGGGTTGATGTCGTCCATGTCGGCGATCAGGTCGTAGGGCACGCCCGCTTCGGCCAGCAGCACGTTCATGTGGCCGGGCATGCGCCCGGCGACCGGATGGATCGCGAAGCGCACCTTGACCCCGCGCTTCATCAGCACCTGCGTCAGTTCCCAGACCTTGTGCTGCGCCTGGGCGACGGCCAGGCCGTAGCCGGGCACGATCACCACGCGCTCGGCGTACGCCATCATCGCCGCGACGTCGCCGGCCTCGATGGGTTTCTGCGCGCCGGCGATCTCCTTGGCCTCGCCGGTGGCGCCGAAGCTGCCGAACAGCACGCTGGCGATCGAGCGGTTCATCGCCTTGGCCATCAGCTGGGTCAGCATCGTGCCGGCCGCGCCGACGACCATGCCGGCGATGATCAGCGCCTCGTTCTGCAGCACGTAGCCCTCGAACGCGACGGCCAGGCCGGTCAGCGCGTTGTACAGCGAGATCACGACCGGCATGTCGGCACCGCCGATCGGCAGCGTCATCAGGATGCCCACCGCCAGCGCGGCGACGAAGAAGCCGATGATCACCGGCTGCTGCAGCCCGTACACCGTCAGTGCGCCGAGCACGATCGCGACCAGGAAGACCAGGCCGTTGAACGCCTGCTGGCCCGGGAAGGTGAAGCGCTTGTCCATGCGCCCGTCGAGCTTGGCCCAGGCGATCACCGAGCCGGTGAGCGAGATCGAGCCGATCAGCGCGCCGACCACCGCCAGCACGAGCGCCGTCATCGGCACGCCGGCGATGGCGGGATCGCCCGCCGTCGCGACGGCGTCGGCGGGGAACGCGCCGGGATGCGCCGCGGCGGAGAACCGCAGCAGCTCCACGGCGCCGATGGCCGCCGCCGAACCGCCGCCGAGGCCGTTGTACAGCGCGACCATCTGCGGCATGTCGGTCATCGCGACCTTCTTGCCGGAAATCCAGGCCACCGCCGTGCCGAGGCCGACCGCGAGCGCGATCAACCCGAGGTTGTGCAGGCCGGGGAGCGCGAAGGTCGCCAGCGTGGCCAGCAGCATGCCCGCGCCGGCCCACTGGATGCCGCTGCGCGCCGTGCGCGGCGACGCCATGCGCTTGATGCCGAGGATGAACAGCAGTGCGGCGACGAAATAACTGGCCTTCACCAGCAGCGGCAGCCAGCTCATGCGCCGCCCTCCTTCTTGGCGGACGGCTTGAACATCTCCAGCATCCGCTCGGTGACGACGTAGCCGCCGGCGGCGTTGCCGGCGCCCATCAGCACCGCCAGGAAGCCGATCACCTTCTCGAGCGTCGTGTCGGCGTGGCCCAGCACCACCATCGCGCCGATCATCACGATGCCGTGCACGAAGTTCGAGCCCGACATCAGCGGCGTGTGCAGGATCACCGGCACCCGGCCGATGATCTCGTAGCCGGTGAACGCGGCCAGCATGAAGATGTAGAGCGCGACGAAGCCGTCCATGTCCCCTCCCCGCGCGAAAGGCGCGTCCGCCGGCATCATAACCGCCGGATGAACGGCGATGGCAGCGGGTCAACGCCGGCGGGCACGCCGCGTTCTGGCCTGCGAACCCCGACCGGAGACCCGCGATGACCCATCCCGTACCCCTGAACCGCTGGGCGCTGCTGCTGGCGCTGCTTGGTGCCGCCGGCGCCGTCTCCGCGCACGATGGCCACGCCGTCGATCGCCGCGGCGACCGCATCGAACATCGCCTCGACACGCGCGGCGACCGCGTCGACGCCCATCTGGATCGACGCGGGGATCGGATCGATGCCCGCCTCGACCACCGCGCCGGCCACGCGGCGGCCAACGGCCATCCGCTGCGCGCCGAGCGCCTGGACCGCCGGGGCGACCGCATCGCCGCCCGCCTGGACCATCGCGGCGACCGCATCGACCGCCATCTCGACCGCCGCGGCGAGCGCATCGACCGCCGCCACGACCGCCGTGCGGCGCGCCGGCACTGATCGCCGCGCCGCCCTCGGGGCGATGCGCTATAACGCGCCATGCCGACGCTGACCGGTCCGACGTGATGCCTTTCGACGCCGCGCCCGCCCCGGCCGCCGCCGGCCTGGATGCGTTCCTCGCCGGCGTGGAGCGGCGCGCGACGCGGATGGCGGAACTGGCGCTGGGCAATCGCGACGACGCGCTGGACGCGGTCCAGGACGCGATGATCCGGCTGGTCGGCTATCGCGACCGGCCGGAGGCGGAATGGACACCGCTGTTCTGGAGCATCCTGCGTCGGCAGGTCACCGACCGGCACCGGCGCGCGACGGTGCGCCGGCGCGTGCTGGCGGTGCTGGGCCGCGCCGACGACGACCGCGACGACCCGCTCGAGATGCTGCCCGATCCCGGCCAGGACCCGGCCGCGCGCCACGCCGATGCCGAGGCCTGGTCGGCGCTCGGCAGCGCGCTGCGGCGGCTGCCGCGGCGGCAGCGCGAGGCCTACCTGCTGCGCGAGCTGCAGGGCCTGGATGTCGCGCAGGCCGCCGCCGCGATGGGCTGTTCCGAAGGTTCGGTGAAAACGCATCTGTCGCGGGCGATGACCGCCCTGCGCACGCACCTGGAGGACTGGCGATGAACCGAGACCCTGTGGACCACCGCATCGCCGCGCGCGCGCGAAGTCTGTTCGAGCGAGCCAGCGACGGCATCGACGCCGCGACCGCCGCGCGCCTCCAGCGCGCGCGCCGCGAGGCGCTGCGCCCGCGTTCCCGCCCGGCCGCCTGGCCGCGCTGGCTGCCGGCCGGCGTGGCGGCGGCGCTGGTGGTCGCGCTCGCGTTCGCCTGGAGGACGCCACCGATGCCGCCGACGCCGACACCCGACTCCCTCGCCCAGGCACCGGCCGGCAGCGAACCCGCGCCCGCCGCGGCAGCACCGGCGCCGGCCGACGAGATCGAACGTCTCCTGGAGACCGAGGATCCGGACCTTTACGCGTGGCTGGCCGAGGCGCCGGTCGCGACGTCGGCGGGGACGACGCCGTGAACCGCGACGCCGCCATCGCCCTGTCGACGCTGCTGCTCGCACTGGCGGCCGCCGTCGTGCCGTCTCCGGCCCACGCGCATCGCGATCACGATGAACCCGCACCTGCCCTGGCGGCCGGCGACCACCGCGGCGGCGGGCGCCTGTTCGGTCCGCCGCCGGCGGACGTGCCCGAGTGGAACCGCCTGACGCCCGACCAGCAGCGGCGCCTGCAATGGCTGCGCGAGCGTTGGCACGACCTGCCGCCGGCCCGGCGCGTGCGTGCGCTCGAGCGCCTGCGCCGGCACGATCGCTGGGCCGAACTGGGCCCGGAGGATCGCGCCCGGTTGCGCGAAGGCGCCCGCAACTTCCGCGACCTGCCGCCGGAACTCAAGGCGCGGATGCGCGCAAGCTTCGCGGCGATCCACGCATTGCCCGAACCCGAGCGGCAGCGGTTGCTGCAGCGCTGGCGGACCCTGACGCCCGGCCAGCGCCGCGCCTGGCTCGAAGCCGGCGGCCCGGGCCTCGTCGCGGAACCCGTGGCAACGAACTGACGCGGCGACACGCGCCGCCGCGCGGCCGCGCTTCAGCCGCGTGCCTCGCCGGCGTGCGCGACGCACGTCTTGGCGATCAGCTCGTCGTTCCAGTCCAGCGCCAGCGCGCCGTCCTTGAGCGACAGCGCGAGGAAGTTGAAAACGTTGCGCGCGTACATCTCGCTGGCGTGCAGCGCGCCCTGGCTGGCGAGGTTCAGCGGGCCGGCGATGGTGACGCCTCCCTGCTCGAACGTCTCGCCCGGACGCGTGAGTTCGCAGTTGCCGCCGGTCTCGGCGGCGAGGTCGACGATCACGCTGCCGGGTTTCATGCCGGCGACCATCGCCGCGGTGACGATCTTCGGCGCGGGCCGCCCCGGCACCGCCGCGGTGGTGACGATGACGTCGACGTTCTTCAGGTGTTCGGCGAGACGGCGCTGCTGCTCGGCGCGCTCCTCGTCGGTCAGCTGGCGCGCGTAGCCGCCTTCGCCGGCGGCGCTGACGCCCAGGTCAAGGAACTTTCCGCCGAGCGACTCGATCTGCTCGCGGGTTTCCGGCCGCACGTCGAATCCCTCGACCTGCGCGCCGAGCCGGCGCGCGGTGGCGATCGCCTGCAGGCCGGCGACGCCGGCGCCGACGATCAGCACCTTCGACGGCCGGATCGTGCCGGCGGCCGTCGTGAGCATCGGGAAGTAACGCGGCGCCAGCTGCGCCGCGATCAGCACGGCCTTGTAGCCGGCCATGCCGGCCTGCGACGACAGCACGTCCATCGCCTGCGCGCGGGTGGTGCGCGGCAGGCGCTCGAGCGAGAACCCGGTCAGGCCGGCCGCGGCGAGCGTCGGCACGCGCTCCGGGTCGGCGTGCGGCGCCAGCAGCCCGACCACGACGGCACCGGATCGAAGCCTGCGCAGGCGGTCATTGGACGGCGGCTGCACGCAGACCAGCACGTCGGCCCGGGCGAGTGCGGCATCGGCGTCATCGACGATCTCGGCCCCGGCGTACGCCGCATCGGCGAAGTGCGCCGGCAGTCCGGCGCCGCGCTCCACCACCAGGCGCGCGCCGAGGGCGGAGAGCTTCTTCGCGGTCTCGGGCGTCATCGCCACGCGGCGTTCGCCCGACGCGGTTTCTCGGACCAACACGATGCTGACCGGCATGCGACGCCACTCCCCTTCAAGGCTGGCGTCGATGCTACCGGAAGCGCCGCCGGGGCGGCAGGGGCGTCAGCCCAGGTCGGTGCGCAGCTTGCCCATGACCCGGTGCAGCACCTGGTCGAAGACATTGTCCTGTTCGCGCAGCAGCAGGTTGCCTTCCTGCTTCATCGCGGCCAGTTCCTCGACCGACGCGACCAGCACGCGCACGCCGCGGCGATTGACGAACATCAGGCGCGACGAGATCGGGCTGACCCACGACAGCTTCACCGGATGGTGCTTGCCATCCTCGCCGGCGATGTGGATCCAGGTGCCGACCTTCAGGGCGCGCATCTGCTCGACGTCGTCGGGGTTGACCGAAAGGGCCTGCCTGCCGCCGACCACTTCGAGCTTGGGCTTGAGCAGGTCGGCCAGGGCCGCGATCGCCGGTGCGCGGCGGTCGGGCATCGGCACGATGTTCTCGGCCGCGGCTGTCGCCGGGATTTCGGCGGCGGGGGCCGCGACGGGCGCCGGCGTCCGGCCGCGGACGAGATCCTCGAGGCCCTCGGCGATCGCCCGGACCATGTCGTTGGACGCTTCGCCGGTGATGCCGGAGCTGGCGAGCACCGTCTCGATCGGCTCGCGCAGCGCCTGCAGCGCCGGCGCCGCCGGCGGGACCGGCTGGCCCGGCCGCGGCACGAGTGCCAGCATGCGGTCGGCGACCGTCAGGGCCGACTGCCACGACGCGCTGTCGGGACCTTCGCGCAGCGCGATCATCGACAGGTGGTGGGTCCAGCAGCGGCCGAGGAAATCCTGCATCGCCGGCGGCGGCGCCAGGTCCTTCGTGCGCTCCTCGAGTTCGCGCGACGCCAGCACGCGCGCCTGCTCCAGGCGCTCCTGGCCCCGCTGCGCCTCGGCGGCACGGCGTTCGGCGAGCTCGACACGGCGGCGATGCTGGTCGAGGAACGCACGCAGCTCCTGCTCGAGCGTTTCGAAGATCGCGATGTCTTCGTTGAATTCGGTGATCAGGCGGTCGACCGTGGTCTCGGCCTTCTGCAGCAGTTCGCGCTCCTGCGGACCTTCGCCACGGTTGCCCTCGACGGCCTCGGCCAGCGAGTTCAGCAGGCGGCGCGCCGGGTGGGTCTTGTACAGGAACAGGCGCCGATCCATGACCGCGGCCTTGACGAACGGCACGACCAGGCGGGAGATCATCTGCCGCGACGACTGCTGGAAATCGCGCTCGTCGAACATCACGTCGAACAGCATGCCGACCAGGTCGACCGCGTCCTCGTCGTCCTGGCTGATGCTGATCTTGTCCGGCGGCAGGCCGATCCGGCTGGCGCCGCGCAGCACTTCGTTCTTCAGCAGCGCGGCGAGCGACACTTCCGGCCGCTCCATCGCCTCGATCACCGCCTCGGGTACCGCGTTCTGCATCAGGGACAGCACCGACATCATCTCGTCGGCCACCATCGGGCGCTGGCCGCTGCGGCCGGTCGCGCGACCGCCTGCGCCACCGGGGCCACCCTGGCCGCCGCGCGACGAGCCGGCGGACGTGTCGTGGTCGGGACGCCAGGCGTGCAGCAGCTGCACGAGCGCGTCGAACACCGCCCGGTCCTCGGTGCTGGGGGGCGCCGCGAGCTGCGCGCCGGCCCCGCTGGGCTGGCCGTAGTCGGACGCGGCACCGGCGAACCCGTCGGGCGACATCGGCGCCGGCGACTGCGCCGCCGCGGAAACCGCCGCCTGCGGCGCATGGAAGCCGGCCGCGGCCAGCCGGCCGTTGAGGTCGACCAGCAGCTCGCGCAGGTCGTGGATCAATTCGCGCTCGTAGTACTTGAACAGGACCATCCGCACGTCGGCCGGCACGTCGATGCCTTCGTGGGCCTCGCGGATGGCGATCGCCAGGCCGTGCGGGCTCAGCGGGTTCTGGTCCGCGTCCAGCGACATGACCCCGAACATCTGCGCCATCCGCCCGGCCAGCTCTTCGAGCGGGCCACCGTGGACGCGGACGATCGCCTCGGCGATGAGGTTGGTCGCCAGCTGCTGCTCGAGCTCGGTTTCGTCGACCAGGGACAGTTCGGAGGTCGCGGCCGGCGCGGTGTCGACCCGGGCGCGGCGTTCCAGCGCCTCGAAACGGCGGTCGAGATACTCGCGGAAGCCGCGCTCGATCGGCGCCCGCGACGTGCGCAGCGCGCGCATCGCGTACAGGTGCGGCGAGCCGTCGGGCACGCCGTCCTTCTTGGCCATGTCGAACAGCCAGTCGTCGGCCCGGGCGAACACGCGGGCCAGGACTCCCTGCAGGTGCTCGGTGCTGCGGCGGCGCATGCCGGCCAGCAGGTCGCGGGTCGCGGCGCCGCGCCGGGGATCGGTCGTCTGGGTGGTGAAGTCGCTCATGGCTCTCGGCACGTCCGGGGGGATGGTTTACGCGCTATGGCAGCTAGTGTCGTGAACTGTGCCATAGAGTTCTGTGATTCCCTTCCCATATTCGGAAGAGCGGAGGTCGCCGGCGCGTGAATGGTAACCTCCGGCTCCATGGACGAGCTCGAATTCCTGCGCCGGCGGCGGTCCGTGCCGTCCCGGCTGCTGACCACCCCCGGCCCCGACGACCTGCAGCTGTCGGCGATGCTGACCGAGGCCGTGCGGGTGCCCGACCACGGCAAGCTGGTTCCCTGGCGGTTCCTGCGGATCCGTGGCGACGCGCGGCGGGCGCTGGGGGAGCTGCTGGCGTCGCGGGCGCGGCAGATCGACCCGGCCGCGCCGGCGGCTGCGGTCGAGAAGGACCGCCAGCGATTCTCCTTCGCGCCGGTGATCGTCGCGGTGATCGGCCGGCCGGTCGCCGGGCACAAGATCCCGCTGCAGGAACAGCTCCTGTCGGGCGGCGCCGTCTGT